>JACQFS010000209.1 GCA_016199935.1 Verrucomicrobiota bacterium | reverse complement strand
CGAGGTGGAGAAATTCATCCCGCCGCGCAAGGGCCGCCGCCACGTGCTGCGCGTCATCCGCGAAATCCTCGCCTTCGAGCCGCGCCAGCGGGGCACCAATCTCGTCGCGGCCCTCGAGTTCCTCATGCACGTCACGTCGCACCGCGCCGTCGCCGTGGTGCTGTCGGATTTTCTCGGCCACGTCTCAACTGAGGCGAGCACCGCGCCCGTCCAGTCGCTGCTGCTGCGCTCGCAGCCGGCGCTCCGGCAGGCCAACCGCAAGCACGATGTCGTGGCCGTTCAGATCACCGACCGCTTCGAAACCGAACTGCCCGACGTGGGCCTGCTCAGCCTGCAGGACGCCGAGACCGGTGAGGCGGCGGAGATCAACACGCGCGACCCGCGCACGCGCGAGGAATTCCAGTCACGCCAGGCGCGCACGCAGGAAAGCATCCTCGGCGTGTTCCGTTCGCTCGGCATCGACATCATCCGGCTGCGCACCGACCAGCCTTACGGCGCGGAGTTGGGGCGCTTCTTCGAGAAGCGCGAACGCCGCCGGCTGCGCGGCTGAGTCACGATGAAATCCAATTCCACCGCTGTCATCGTCCCCGCTCCGTCCGCGACCAACGGCGCGACGGCGGTCCAGGACTTGCGGCCGAACAAGCCCAACGTCGAGATTCCTGATCCGTGGGTCTGGCTCTGGGTGTTGCTCGCCTTGCTGGCCGCCGGCGCCGCCGCGGCCTTTCTGCTTCGTCGTCGGAAGGAACAAATTGCGAACCCGCAGCCGCTGCCGGTCATCCCGCCGGCGGTGCGCGCACGCAACCGGCTCAAGGCTGCGTTCGCGCTCATCGAGCATCCTGATCCGTTTTGCACCGAGGTTTCGGCCGCGTTGCGCGAGTATCTCGAGGAACGTTTCGCGCTCCACGCGCCGGAGCGCACGACGGAAGAATTTCTCAACGAACTGCGCGCCAGCGACACGCTGGACCCGGAGCAAAAAAACGGTCTCGGCAATTTTCTGGAAAGCTGTGACCTCGCGAAATTTGCGAAGCACCGCCCCGGCCAGACTGAACTCATGGCCCTGCACAACGGCGCGCTGCGGCTTGTCAATGAAACTGAACCGCCCGCCGCGCCAGCGCACGCCCTCGCGCCGGAATCGTTGCCATCTCTGCCCGTCGCGCGATGAGTTTTCAATTCGCCCATCCCTGGTTGTTGTTTCTGCTGGCGTCGCTGCCGCTGCTCGCGTGGCTCAAGGGCCGGCACGGGGCGCGCGCGGCGTTCCTCTATTCATCGCTCGGGCTGGTGCACGAACTCAGCCGGCCGAGCCGGACGCAGGCCGGGAGTTTTCTCGCGGCCCTTCGCTGGCTGGCGCTTGCGCTGTTCGTTCTCGCCCTCGCTCGTCCGCAACGGGGCGAGGGTGAGTCGAGGGTGAGCGCCAGCGGCGTGGACATCGTCGTCGCGATTGACGTTTCCGGCAGCATGGCGAGCGAAGACCTCACGTTGAAAGGCCGGCCCGTCGGCCGCCTCGTCGTCGCCAAGACCGTGCTGGAAGAATTCATCCTCAAGCGTCCGAGCGACCGGATCGGCCTCGTGGCGTTTGCGGGGCGAGCTTACGTCGCGGCGCCGCTCACGCTCGATCACGATTTTCTTCTCCACAATCTGGAGCGCATCGGGCTCGCGGGTGAAATGCGCATCGAGGACAACACCGCCATCGGCACGGCGTTGACGACCGCTTTGAACCGCCTGCGCGATGTGCAGTCCAAAAGCAAAATCGTCATCCTCATGACCGACGGGCAGAACAACGCGGGCAAGGTCCCGCCGCTGACCGCTGCCGAGGCGGCGCAGGCGCTCGGCGTGAAGGTCTATACCATCGGCGTCGGCAAGCGCGGCACCGCGCCGTTTCCGCAAGTGGATCGCTTCGGGGTCAAGCGCTACTATCAGGTGCCCGTGGATATTGACGAGGACGTGCTCACGAAGATCGCCGACAAGACCGGCGGCCGATACTACCGCGCAGACAACACCGACACGCTGAAGCGCATCTACGCGGAGATCGATCAGTTGGAAAAGACCGAGATGCAGGTGAAAAAATTCCAGCGCTTCCACGAACTGTTCGCGTGGTTCGCGCTGCCCGGCCTCGCGATGCTGCTGACGGAAATCGGCCTGGCGAACACCGTGTGGAGGCGGCTGCCGTGACTTTCGGCTCGCCCATCTTTCTTTGGCTGTTACTCCCGATCATCCCGGCGCTCGTGGCTTTTTTCGTCTGGGCCTGGCGCGAGCGGCAACGGGCGGTGAAACGATTCATCGGCGCGCGTCTGGTCGCCCAACTTACCTCCGGGGTCTCGCCCCGATTGCAAGTTCTGCGGCTGGCGCTGCTGGGTGCCGCCGCCCTCTCCGTCTTGATCTCGCTCGCCCGTCCGCAGTGGGGCATGAACTGGTCCGAAGCCCGCCAGCGCGGCCTCGATCTCATCATCGCGATCGACACTTCTCGCTCCATGCTCGCGACCGACGTGCAGCCCAACCGTCTCGACCGCGCCAAACTCGAGGCGTTGAGCCTTATGTCAAAAGCGCGCAGCGACCGGCTGGGGATCGTCGCTTTCGCCGGCACCGCATTTCTGCAATGCCCGCTCACGCTCGACGACGAGGCTTTTCGTCAGAGCCTCGCCGCGCTCGACACGGACATCATTCCACAGGGCGGCACCGCCCTCGCTGCCGCGATTCAAACGGCGACGGAGGCGTTCCGCGAAGCGAGTGAAAACGTGCGCGTGCTGGTCCTCTTCACCGATGGCGAAGATCACGAGGAAGGCGCGCTCGAGGCCGCGCGCGCGGCGGCGGACGAAGGCGTGCGCATCTTCACCATCGGCGTCGGTTCTCCCAAGGGGGAGGTGCTGCGCATCCGCGACGACAAGGGGAATTTGGTTTACCTCAACGACGACAAGGGCAACGCCGTGATCTCACGCCTGAACGAACCGCTCCTGCGCGAACTCGCGAGTGCGGGCAATGGTTTCTATCTGAACCTCCTCGGCGCGGACACCGCCGGCGTGCTTTACGAACGCGGCCTCGCCTCGCTGCCGAAGGCGGAGTTCAACGCGCGCCTCATCCGCCAGCGCAACGAACGCTTCTATTGGCCGCTCGCCTTTGCCATGCTCCTGCTCGTCGTGGAAATCCTGCTGCCAGAGCGTGTGAAGCGTCGCCAACCAGCCACGCTGGTGCCCCCTGCCCTCCCGGCCACGGCCGCGCTGCTCGCGTTGCTGCTTGTCCCGCTACTCACGTCGGCGTCCCCGTCGGCAGCGCGCCGCGCGTTCGACAAGGGCGATTTCCAAAATGCGCTCACCGAATACGAGCGGATGCTCGAACGCAATCCGAAGGATCCGAAGTTGAATTACAACGCCGGCAACGCCGCCTTCCGCGCGGGCCAGTTCGGGCGCGCGGCCGAGCATTTCACCGCCAGCCTGACCTCGCCGGATTTCGCGATGCAACAAAGTGGCTACTACAATCTGGGCAACGCGCTGTTCCGTCAGGGTGAAGCGACCGAGAGCTCCGACGAGAAATCAAAACTCTGGGAGCGCTCGCTGCAAAATCTCGAAACCGCCAAGGACCTCGATGCAAAAGACACGGACGCAAAGGCGAACTACGAGTTTGTGAAGCAGAAGCTGGAGGAGTTGAAGAAACAGCAGCAGCAGCAACAACAACAGCAACAGAAGAAGGACGATCAGCAGCAAGACCAGAAGAACCAGCAGTCGCCGCAGAACAAAAACGACCAGCAGAAGTCCGAGCAGAAAAAGAGCGATCAAAAGAAGAAGGACGACGCGCAGAAGAACGCGCAAAAGAAGAACGAGAAAAAGGACCAGCAGGCCCAACAGAAGAACCAGCCGCCCGACCGGAAGGACAAGGACAAGTCCGGCGGCCAGAAGCCGGAACCGAAGCTCGACCCGAGCCAGGTGCAGATTGCACAGATGACGCCGCAGCAGGCGGAGAAGATGCTCGACGCGCAACGCAACGAGGACCGCGTCTTGATCTTCGGCCCGGTGAAGCTGACCAACCAGCCGAACGCGAAAGCTTTCAAGAACTGGTGAGCTGATGATCGCGAGCACCGCCAACTCAAAAGGTAGCAGCCGACGTAAGGAGGCTCTGACATTCTTCGCCGCGCTCCTGCTTTTTTCCCTCACGGTATTTGCCCAGCCCAAGTTCACCGCCACGCTCGACCGGGACACCATCGCCATTGGCGAGAGCGCGACGCTGGCGCTCACGTTTCAGGGCGTGTCACCGAGCGGCACGCCGCAGTTGCCGAACATCCCCGGCCTCAACATCGGCAGCGGCTCGCCGTCATCGTCGTTCTCGCTGGTCAATGGCCGCGCCACCAGTTCGGTGACCTTCAGTTTTCCGATCACGCCGCAAAGCGAGGGTGAGTTCACCATCCCGGCGTTGAGCGTCACGCTCGAAGGCAAACCGCTCTCGACGCAGGCGCTCAAGCTGAAGGTCGTGAAGCAGTCCGCCGCGCAGGAGGAGGCGCTGCGCCGGCTCGTGTTCACGCGGCTCAACGTGCCGAAGCACGAGTTCTACGTGGGCGAAGTTTTTCCCGTGGAGTTCCAGCTTTATTATCAGAACGCGAGCGACATCAACATGCCGCAGTTCAACGCGAACGGTTTCACCATCGCGAAGGCGCCGACGCACAGCGGCCCCACGCGCGTGCAGGCGAACGGCCAGGTGTATAACCTCATCACCTTCCGCCTCGCGCTCACCCCCGCCAAGACGGGTGATTTGAAACTCGGTCCGTTCGAGACCAAGCTCACGCTCAACGTCCCGCGGCAGAACCGCCAGAACGATCCCTTCGGCGGCCTCAGTTTCTTTGTGCAGACCTACGACTCGCGCCCGCTGACGCTCACGAGCGAGACGCCGACGCTCCGCGTGTTGCCGCTGCCGACGAACGGCGCGCCGGCCGATTTCACCGGCAGCGTCGGGCAGTTCACGCTCACCATGACCGCCGCGCCCACGAACGTCGCCGTGGGTGATCCCGTCACGTTGAAGATTCGCGTCGCGGGGAAGGGCTCGCTCGACGCCATCACGTTGCCGTCGTTTGAAAACTGGCAAAACTTTCGCGCCTACCCACCGACGATGAAAGTCGAGCCGGCGGACGATCTGGGGATTCAGGGCGAGAAGCAGTTCGAAGTGGTGGTGCTGCCCCTGAGCCAGAGTGTGCATGCGCTGCCGCCGTTGGCGTTCAGTTTTTTCGACCCGGAGACGCGCGGCTACCGCACGGCCACCGCGCCGCCGGTGAAGCTGACCGTGCGCCCGAGCGAGGGCACGCAGCCGCTGCCCACGCTGGCGTTGAAACCCGGCGAGCAGCCGCCCGCGCCCGCGCCTGAACTCGCGCACATCAAGCTCCGCCCCGGCGACCTCGGCGTGCCGGCGCGCGCGCTGGTGCAGCGGCGGTGGTTCGTCGCGGTGCACGGGGCCCCGCTGGCGGCGTTCGTCGCGGCCTTCGTGTGGCGCCGTCGTCGCGAACATTTCGCGAGCAACCCGCATCTCGTGCGCGGACGCGCCGCGGCCGAGGCGGTGAAGCGCGGGTTGCAGCAGCTCGAACAACTCGCCGCGGCCGACCATTCGGAGCGCTTTCACGCGACGGCGTTCCGCGTGTTGCAGGAAATGCTCGGCGAACATCTGCGCCGCCCTTCAACCTCCATCACCGAGTCGGCCATCGAGGAACTCGCGGCGCAGGGCGCGCCGGAAAGCCTGCAACGCGGGCTCCAGGATTGGTTCCATCTCTGCAACCAATACCGCTACGCGCCCGTGAAGACCGCGCAGGAACTCGCCTCGCTCGTGCCCGATCTGCGCCGCGTGGTGGAGGAGTTCCGCGCGTTCAAAGGGAGCGTGACGACATGAGGCGCGCGCTGAAAATCATCCTGCTGCTCGGCGCGCTCATCGCGCTGTTGCCCGGAGCCAACGCGGCGGTTGAGGTGCGCGAAAATTTCTCGATGGGTAACGCGCTTTACGAGCGGGGCAAGTTCGCCGAGGCCGCCGCCGCCTACGATGCGCTGGTGCTCGCGCGGCAGGTTTCGCCCGCCGCGTATTTCAACCTCGGCAACGCGCGCCTGAAGAACGGGGAGCTCGGCCGCGCCATCGCCGCCTACCTCGCCGCCGAGCGACTCGACCCGCGCGATGGTGACGTGAAGCAGAATCTCCAGTTCGCGCGGACCACGGCGGGGATTCCCTTCTCGCCGGTCGCACTGTGGCGGCGCGTCTTCCGCGTGCTGACGGTGGACGAATGGAGCGTGCTCGCGAGCCTCGTCGTGTGGCTCCTGCTCACTTTGCTGACACTCCGGCAGCTCATCGCGAAATGGCAGCGCCCGCTCACGACGTGGATGCCGCTGGCCGGCGCGGTCGCGGTCATGTTGTTGCTCTCGCTCGGCCTCGCGTGCCTCGACCGTTTCGGCTCGCGACCCGCCGTCGTGGCGGTGAAGGAGGCGACGGCACGCTTCGGGCCGGTGGCGGAATCGCAAAGCGCGTTCACGTTGAACGATGGCGCGGAGGTCGCCGTCGTGGATGCGACGCAGGGCTGGCTGCAAATCCGCGACCTCAGCGGCCGCACGGGCTGGGTGAAGCAGGAGCAGGTCGCGCTGGTGCAATGACCGCGCGCTGCGCGCGCGGAAGCTCCAAACACCAAGCTCCAACCTCCAGGGAAGCTCCAATTTCCAATCCTCAAGTCGCAGTTCCTCCGCGGCCCGGCCTTGGAGCTTGAAGTTTGGATTTTCTCTGGAGCTTGGAGCTTGGTGGTTGCAGCTTTTCTTCCCGCCTCCCCCACAGATGTCCAACCTCCTCCGCTACTCTTCCCGCCACTGAAACGCGCCGGCGGTGAAAACTGTTTCGTGACAGAGCCGCACGGCGTGCTTCAATGATCGTTGCCCTTGCCCATGAGCACCAAGCAGCCCCAGCGCATCCTGCACGCGGATGGCGACAGTTTCTTCGCCAGTTGCGAGATCGCGCTCGATCCCAAACTCGAGGGCCGGCCCGTGTGGGTCGGCGGCGGGCGACATGGCGACGGCATCGTCATCGCCGCCAATCGCACGGCAAAAAAGTTCGGCATCAAGACCGGCATAGCATGCTTCGAGGCGAAGCGACTGTGCCCCAGGGGCGTGCTGTGCCGGCCGCACTACGAAGAATACCGCCGGCTCTCGCAAGCGATGTTTCGCATCTTGGAGGAATACACGCCCACGCTCGTGCCGACCTCGATTGACGAGGGCTTCCTCGACCTCACCACGATGGACGCACACGTGTGGCGGGAGACGACGCCGGCGGATTACGTCAACGGCCTGCGCGCCCGCATCAAGCGCGAGACCGGCCTGCCCGTGAGCGCGGGGCTGGCGAGTTCGTCGCGCCTGGCCAAGCTCGCGACCGACGTGGGCAAGCCGGGCTTTCTGGAAATCAAGGCGGGTGAGGAAAAGGAATTCCTCCGCGACCGGCCCGTGCGCGAACTCTCCGGCATCGCGAAGAACCGCGAGCGCCGCCTCGCCGCGCTCGGCGCGCACACCTTCGGCGACGTGGCGAAGCTGCCGTCGCATCAGCTCCAGAAAGTTTTCGGGATCTGGGGGCAGCAGCTCTGGCTCTTCGCGCACGGCCGGTGGAGCGAGCCGCTGCTGCTGGAGGTGAAGGACCGCACCACCATTTCCAGCGCCACCACCCTGCCCTACGACGAGCACGATTATGAGGCGGCGCTCACGTTCACGCTGAGCGAGGCGACGCGGCTCACGGGCCAGCTCCGCCGCGAACAGCTTGCCCTGCGCGAGCTTTCCCTCGGCGTGCGCTTCAATGATTTTTCCGAAATGGGCGCGAGCCACCGCTTCCAGCACGCGCAGTTTCAGAACTCCGTCATCAACGCCACGCTGGAGCAGCTCTTCCGCGAGGTGATGAGCCGCGCGGGCCGGCCGGTGCGGCAGTTGCGCATTGCGTTCTGGAACCTCACGCGGCTGGACACGCAGCCGACGCTCTGGGGCACCACCGACGCGGAGCGCTGGGGCGCGCTCGACGCGGCGACGCACCAGCTCAACGACAAGCTCAAGAAGCAGGCGGTGATGACCGGCGCGCAGCTCGCGCTCCAGCACCTCGACGGCGGGCCGCGCCAGCCGAAGGCGAAGTGCCCGTTCGTGCCGCAGCGCGAGATGGTGAAGAAGCTCTGGGGCACCGACGCCGACCCACTGGCGCACAAGGAGGAATGGGAGAAACGGCTGGCGAAGGTCAGTAAGCACCACGCGGTGAAGGGGTGAGCACGGCGCGCTGAGGACAGCGCGCCCTACCGCACCCCGCCGTCGTGGCCGTGTTCGTGAGAACACGGCTGACATTTCCTCTCCACCACCAAATCATCCCGTGCTCTCACGAGCACGGCCGCGCGCGAGGGGAACCTCCTCCCTCACTCGCCACATTCACAGCCGCTCGCGCCCCGCGTAGCCGGTGGCGAGGTCGTGGCAGAACTCGATGTCGTCCTCGCCGCTCTCCCAGCAGAGGAAGACCTCGCGCCCGCCGAGGATCGCCGGGAAATCCACGAGGCCGCGTTCGAGGTCCTTGATCTGGATTTCGCGCCGCTCG
>JACQFS010000208.1 GCA_016199935.1 Verrucomicrobiota bacterium | reverse complement strand
TCGCGGCCATCGCCACCATCGCGCAGCTCCGCGATTTCTCCACGTGGCACACGTATCAGACCGAGGCGGGCAACGCGCACATCGCGAAGCTCACGAACCTCAAGTCGCTCAAGCTCGGGCAGCGCCTGCCCGGCGGCGACCGCAAGGCGCCGAGTCTCAGCGACGCCTCGCTCCCGACCATCGCCACGATGAAGTCGCTCGAATCGCTGAACCTCGGCGAGGCGCGCTTCACCCTCGCGGCGCTGCGCCAGCTCAAGGGACTTTCGAAGCTCAAGCAGCTCACCTTGCCCAAGGCCGACCTCGCGCCCGCCGACGTGGAGAAGCTGCGTGCGGAATTGCCCGGCGTGAAGATCGAGTGGCAGCCGCTCACCGACGACGACCGGAAGTTTCTACAAATGTATCTCGGCCGGTGAAGCAACGGCACGCCGTTGCGTCCATCAATCCATCAATCCATGAATCCAGACTCCAACTCCTCGACGCGTCGTGAATTTCTCCAGCACTCCTCCGCCACCGCCGCCGGTCTCGCGCTCGGGTCGGCGCTGAGTCTGCCGCACCCCGCCCGCGCGGCCAACGTGAAGGCCGACAAGCTCAAGCTCGGCCTCATCGGCTGCGGCGGGCGCGGCTCGGGCGCGGCGGCGCAGGCGCTCACCGCGGACAGCAACACCGAGCTGTGGGCCATGGGCGATGTGTTCCCCGACAAACTGGAGACGAGTGAGAAGTCGCTCGGCGTGCAGTTCAAGGACAAGCCCGGGCGCATCAATGTCGCCGACGACCGCAAGTTCATCGGGCTCGACGCCTACCAGAAAGTGCTCGCGAGCGGCGTGGACATGGTGCTGCTCGCCGCACCCGGCGGCTTCCGTCCGCTCCACATGCACGCCGCGGCGGAGGCCGGGAAGCACATGTTCGTCGAGAAGCCGACCGGCATTGATCCGACTGGCGTGCGCACGGTGCACGCGGCGGCCGAGCTCGCGCGGCGCAAGGGCCTCGCCGTGCGGCAGGGGTTCGCGATGCGCTACGACCTCGCCTACCGCGAGGCGATCAAGCGCGTCCACGATGGCCAGATCGGCGACGTGGTGGCGATCTATTCCACGCGCATGAGCAACCGCCTCTCGCGCTTCGACGGCTCGCGCAAGCCCGAGTGGGGCGACCTCGAATGGCAGCTCCGCAACTGGCACCTCTTCCTCTGGCTCTCCGGCGACTGGATCATGGAGGTGAGCGTCCACAGCGTGGACAAGATCCTCTGGGCGATGCAGAACGTGCCGCCGGTGAAATGCCACGCGAGCGGCGCACGCTGGCAGCAGACCGTCGGCAATGTGTGGGACCAGTTCGACGTGACCTACACCTGGGAGAACGGCGCCTTCGCCGTGCTCAAGACCCGCTACATGGACAAGTGCCACAACCAGCACGACGACCTCATCATCGGCACCAAGGGCCGCTGCTACCTGCGCGCGCCGCTGGCGGAGATCACCGGGGCGAACCCGTGGAAATATTCCGGCCCGCGCCCCGCCATGCACCAGGTGGAGCACGACGAACTCTTCGCCGACCTGCGCGCCGGCCGGATTCCCAACGACGGCGAGTCCATGGCCAACAGCACGCTCGCCGGCATCATGGGCCGCATGAGCGCCTACACCGGCAAGGAGGTCACGTGGGAGATGGCGCTCAACTCCCAGCTCGACACCATGCCGAAGAATCTCGCGTGGGACATGAAGCTCGACGTGCCGCCGTTCTCCGAGCCGGGCAAGACGCCGTTCGTGTGAGCGCGGGGTGCGGCGGGGCGCGGGGAAATTCTGGTGAGCGCCGGGGCGCGGCCGGGAGGTGACCGTGAAGCAGTGCGCCAACGCGCGGCCCGCCCTCACCCCTGCCCTCTCCCATCCGATGGGAGAGGGAGAAACGCATTCAGCCGCAGTGCCGCCCGGACCGCCCGGCATTGACCGAAGCTGAGTGCCATTCCCCCTCTCCCATCGGATGGGAGAGGGCCGGGGTGAGGGGCCGGCTCTCCCTGCCAGTGACGGCCGCCCCCTGCCACCGGGGCCGCCGCTCACTGGCACCGGGGCCGCCGCTCACTGGCACCGGGGCCGCCGCTCACTGGCACCGGGGCCGCCGCTCACCGGCACCGGGGCCGCCGCTCACCGGCACCGGGGCCGCCGCTCACCGGCACCGGGGCCGCCGCTCACTGGCACCGGGGCCGCCGTCCACTGGCGGGGGGAGCGTCGTCCACTGGCACCGGGGGCGCTCGCCCCTGCCGCAGGGAGCGTGGCCCCCGGCCACCGGGGGCGGCGCCCAGTGGCGGGGGGAGCGCTCCTGACTGCCACCCTCGCCTTCACGTAATGGGGTGGACGTAGGTGGTGCTGCGGAGGGTGCCGCTCACTTTGGTGACCACGGTGATGGTGAGCGCCCCGGTCACGCCAGCGGGCATGATGGCATTGATCTCCGTCGGGCTGATGGGGCCGTAGCTGGCGAGGTGGACCTTGGTGCCGGGCGCGGCGGCGGTGGCGTAGAAGACCCCCTGCGTGGTGTCCGTCTTGTCAAAGGCGAGGTGGTCGCCGCTGAGTTGGATGATTTCGCCGGCGGTGTAGGTGTCCTCGGAGCCGTCGTGGAGATTGATGATGCTGTCCACGTGCGGCGTGACCAGCCCGACCTGCCCCAGGCTCTGGATGCTGAGGGTGGCTTTCCACGGGTCGAGCACGAGCGGGCTGAGGGAGAGCGAGACGCCGGCCTTGATCTCGGCGGCGTTGTTGAAGGCGTCGGGCAACGTGGCGCTGCCGCCGGAGACCGGCCGGACGCTGAAGAGGCCGTGGAAATCATGGCTCCACCCGCAGCCGGCCGCCTGTGCGAGGAACTGGGTGAAGTAGCCGTTGAGGACGGCGGCGCATTGGCTGGCGGAGACGCCGGTGGCGGCGGCGACGGCGGCGTCAATGGCCGCGTCGCTGAACTCGGCGCCGAGGACGGGCCGGGTGGTGAAGCCGCCGCCGGACTTGGGGACGACATGATACTTGAATGTGCTCATGATGTTTTGTGTGTTGGAGGTTTGGCCATCGCTGGCCGGTTGGTTTTTATGACTGCGGTGAAAAGGTTTGTGCGGCGCGGGCGGCGGCGGGGCCGGTCCGTAGGGGACGAAGCCGGGATCGCCGGGTTCGAGGTAGTAGCTGGGATTTCCCCAGCGGAGATTTAAGTCGCCCCATTTGAAGGGCTGGCCGGTGAGGGGATTGATGGCATCCCAGTGGAGCGGTTTCATGGGCGGTGGGGTGAGGGTGCGGGCGGCGCGCGCCGCGATGGCCGGCGCGGGAAAAAGCAGGGGGTTCGCTGCGACTGATTTCCGTCGCGGTGGAGGCCGTGAACCGATCGGATGCCGGACAGTGCAAGTGTCCGGCCGTTGCGCCGGTGGACTTCATGGGTTACGGGCGAACTTCGTCCCGTTCAGCCGTCTGTCAAATGGGAAATTCGGCGAAAGGAATCGGAGGTGTCAGCGGGCGCGGAAGCGTGGTGGGGCGCGGTGTCCTCACCGCGCCGCGGACGGGCCGTGACCTTGCGGAGTCATCGCGGCGCGCTGAGGACAGCGCGCCCTACCTTGGGGCGCCTCACGCGCCCATGCCTTCCTCGAACGACCCGCCCGCCACCGGGAAGCACAGGTTGTTCTTCACATACCGGATGCCGTCGGCGCTGCAATGGTCCACGTCCTGGTGCGAGCTCTCGGCCTCGACGATGAGGGGCGCGGTCCGGGCGCCGGTCAGGCCGCAGTAGCGTTGCGGGTAGCCCACGGCGATGAGCATCTCCGCGTAGCGCACCATGTTGAGCTCGCCACTGCCGAGGTCGGTGAACTGCATCGCGCGCGCGGGCCAGTGGCCGTTCATCATGCGCAGCGGAAGGTTGGGGCGGATGACGAAGTTCTTCACGTGGCAGGCGAAGACGTAGCGCGCGACCTTGGCGAAGCGCACCTGCCAGCTCTCGCCCTCCCAGCAGTGCGACGGGTCGGCATTCACGCCCAGGCATTTGTCGTGGCCGGTGATGTCGATGAGCATGAGGAAATCATCCGCGCAGGTGGCGGCGGTGCCGGGATGAATCTCGTGGCAGAGCTTGATGCCGAGCTTGTTCGCATGGGCGCGCAGCTTGGCGGTCTTCTTCACGAAGCGCTCCTGCCCCTCCTTCACGAGGTCGAAGCCCGCGCCCTTCCAGAAGCCCCACGGGTAGCCGGTGGCGACTTCCCAGCCGAACGCGACGCCCCAGAACATGGGCACCACGCGCACCTTCAGCTCGGCGCAGAGGTCCATGAGCTTGAGCAGGTAGGTCTCGTTCCACTTCTCGATCTTCTCGGGGGACTGCTTGGCGACCTCGGGCGGGATGAAGGGATTGCCGGAGCGCGTGCCGGTCCACGCGCTGGTGTGGACCCAGAAGGGGCAGTGGGCGCTGATGCCATCGAGGTGCATGCCGCGGGAGTTGAAGGCGGAGCGGATGTCGCCGGGTTTGCGGAAGCCGCCCTTGCCGTCGTTGAGCATGTAGTTGCTCGGCTGGACGCCGCGGGCGCCGGCGGCCTTGGCGTAGTCGAGGAACTGTTCGAGGGTCTTCGCGCCGTGCTGCGCGCCTTCAACGGAGGGGTGGAAACAGGGTTGGGCCATAAGCTCGATGGTGGTTTTGCGCGTAGGAAATAGCGACGGGCCGGAGGGAAGGGAAGCTCAAAGTGCATTCCCGGCCGCTTTCGGCACCTTTCGCCGCTTCAGCCGGGGCAAGACGACGCGATTCTCACGCTTGGCAAGCAACCTGCCTCATCCCCGCGAACGACCGCGGCGGTGCGAAACGCACCGCAGCATTGCTCGATAATGAGTCATCATCTTAGACAACTGGCCGGGTTCGGGGCGCTTGCGCTCCTGCTGCTGTCCGCCGGCTGCGGCAAAAAGGTGGAGGAGGAGCTCCTCTTCCCCGTGGACCACCAATACGCCAAGTGGATCGGCAAGCACGTGGGCGAGATCAATTTCACCGCGCTCGACGGCCGCGAGGTCACGCTGCGCAGCCTGCACGGGCGCGTGGTGCTGCTGGATTTCTGGGCGACGTGGTGCGGCCCCTGCATGGCCAAGCTCCCGGAGTTGAAGGACGCCTACAACGAACTGCACCCGAAGGGATTTGAAGTCATCGGCGTCAGCTTCGACGTGGAGCGCGGCGCGCTGGAGCGCGTGGTGAAGCAGCACGACATCCCCTGGCCGCAGTTCTTCGGCGGGCGCGACAATCAGTTCGGCCAGCGCTTCGGCATCACGCACTTCCCCAGCATGTGGCTCGTGGATCAGGACGGCTTCATCCGCTACATCAGCGCCGGCGCGGACCTCCGCGGCAAGGTGATGGCGCTGCTCAAGAAGGGACCGACCACGCCCTACGAGATCGAGCGGCCCAAGCCCAAGGCGTTCAGCCTGCTCAAGCTCAAGGGCGTCACCGCCAACTCCCTGGCGCTCATCAACGCCGGCACGCGCAACTACAATTTCAACGTCAACGAAGAGCACCAGATCGAGACCGCCGCCGGCATCATCCGCCTGAAGTGTGTCGGCATCTCCGCCAAGGGCGCGGCGTTCCTCGTGGACGACTACCCCACGCCGCTCGAACTACGGCTCGACGACAAGACGATCTCGATGACGCCGCGTTGACACCGCGCGGCCGGGGCGCGAATAGTCGCCGCGATGCAGCCAAGCTGGCGCGCCCGAGATTTCACCTTCAACTTCCCCCGCCCCGCCCTGCTCATGGGCGTGGTGAACGTCACCCCCGACTCCTTTTCCGACGGCGGAAAATTTCTCGCCCCCGACCAGGCCGTCGCGCACGCACTCCAACTCGTGCAGGAAGGCGCGGACCTCCTCGACCTCGGCGGCGAATCCACCCGGCCCGGCGCCGCGCCCGTCAGCGAGGCGGAGGAACTGCGACGGGTGGTGCCGGTCATCACGAGCCTCGTCGGAAAAGTGGCCGTGCCGCTCTCGATTGACACGCGCAAGCCCGCCGTGGCCGAGGCGGCGTTGCGCGCCGGCGCGAGCGTGGTGAACGACATCGCCGCCAACCGCGACGACGACGACGACGCGATGTGGCGCGTGGTCGCCCGGCACGGCGCCGGTTACATCGCGATGCACATGCAGGGCGCGCCGGAGACGATGCAGCGCGCGCCGCATTACACCGAGGTCGTGGCGGAGGTGGAGGAATTCTTCCGCGACCGGCTCGCCCGGCTCGCGCGGGCCGGCGTCACTTTCGAGCAAGTCGCGCTGGACGTGGGCATCGGCTTCGGGAAAACTGTCGAGCATAACCTGCGGTTGCTCGGGGCGATGCGCCGGTTCGCCCGGCTGGGCTGCCCGCTGGTGCTGGGAGTTTCGCGCAAGAGTTTCCTGGCGAAGCTCGCCGGCGATGAGTCCGCCGACCGTCTGCCCGGCTCGCTCGCCTGCGCCGTCCGTGCCGTGGCCGACGGGGTGCAGATCCTCCGCGTGCATGACGTGGCGGCGACCCGCGCAGCGGTGAGGACGGCCGAGGCCATCGCGGCGCAGACCGGCACTTAATTTCGTGCAAGACGACATCATCAAATTCCTGAACGACTGGGGCCGCCCGGCGGTGGAGATCGTCATCCTCGCGGTGGCGATCTACTTCGCGTTCAGCCTGGTGCGGCGCTCGCGCGGCGCGCCGGTGTTCACGGGGTTCATCGTGCTGCTCATCACGTTCGCCGTCCTGAGCTACGTGCTCCATTTGGAGGTGCTCACCACGTTGCTCCAGAAATTCTTCGGCCTCCTCGCCGTGGCGGTGCTCATCATTTTCCAGCCGGAGCTGCGGCGCATCCTCGCCGAATTGGGCAACCGCCCGCTCTTCTCCGGCACGCGCGAGCAGCGCGAAAACATCGAGGTCATCGTCGAGACCGCCGCGCGCCTGGCCGACGTGAAGATCGGCGCGCTCATCGCCATCGAGCAGGCCAACAACCTCCGGCACGTTGTCGAGTCCGGCATCGAGGTGGATTGCGTCGCGACGCCCGAGATGCTCGAGGCGATTTTCTTTCCGAACAACGCCATCCACGACGGCGGCGTGATCCTCAAGGGCGATCGCATCGCCTACGCCGCGTGCATTTTCCCGCTCACGCAACGCGATGATCTCCGCAAGTCGCTCGGCACGCGCCACCGCGCGGCCATCGGGTTGACGGAGGAGACGGACGCGCTCGTGGTGATCGTGTCGGAGGAGACGGGGCAGATTTCCACCGCGCACCACGGCGAGCTCACGCGCAATCTGCGCGAGGAGCAGTTGCGCGAGTTTCTCACCACGCAGCTCGTCACCCGCGCGCGCGGCCGCAGCCTCGGTGATTGGGTGCGCGCGATCTTCGGCTCGCGCCACGCCGCGCCGCGCGCCAACCCCAAGTGACCATGCCGCTGCGCGATCTCATCCTGCATAATTTTGGGTGGAAACTCCTCTCGCTGATGCTCGCCGTGGCGATCTGGCTTTACGTGGACGCCACGATGCCGAAGACGGGCACGGTGAAACGCAATCCGGTCAGCGGCAAATCCTCGATCAACTTCCATCAGAAATTTCCCGTCATGGTGATGACCGAGGGCGGCGACCCGCACGTTTACACGGTCGAGCCCGACGGCGTGGAGGTCACGCTCACCGGCGACCCCGAGACCATCAGCGCGATTTCCGAGGCCGACGTGCAGGTGCTCGCCGACCTCTCGCGCGCGCCGCGCCCGCTCGGCCGCGCCGACGTGACCAACGAATTCGTCATCAGCGTGCAGGTGCGCACGTCGTTCACCGACGTGACCGCCAGCGCCGATCCGCCCGCGGTGCGCATCCGGCAGTTGCTCTCCGGCCGCGCCGCGCCGAAACTTTCCGACTCCAAATCCAAGCCATGAGCCAGAACGGCAAACGCATCTTCGGCACCGACGGCGTCCGCGGCCGTGCGAATCTCGAGCCCGTCACCGCCGAGACCGCGCTCAAGCTCGGCCAGGCCGCCGCGCACGTTTTCAAAAACGCCGAGGCCGAGGCGCGCGGGCGCGGCAAGCACAAGATCGTCATCGGCAAGGACACGCGCCTCTCCGGCTACATGCTCGAGAACGCCCTCAGCGCCGGCGTCCTCTCGATGGGCGTGGACGTGCTCTTCATCGGCCCGCTGCCCACGCCCGGCGTCGCCTACGTCACGCGCAGCCTCCGCGCCGATGCGGGCATCGTCATCACCGCGTCGCACAATCCTTACGACGACAACGGCATCAAATTTTTCCGCGCCGACGGCTACAAGCTCGACGACAACATCGAGAACCAGATCGAGTCGCTCGTCTTCAGCGGCGAGATCGAAAAGATCCGGCCGAGCGCCGAGCACATCGGACGTGCGCTGCGCATTGACGACGCGCTCGGCCGCTACATCGAATACGCCAAGTCCTCCCTGCCCCGCGCGCTCACGCTCGAAGGCGTCCGCATCGTCGTGGATTGCGCGAATGGCGCGGCCTACAAATCCACGCCGTGCGTCCTGCGCGAACTCGGCGCCGAGGTCATCGTCTATGGCAACACGCCCGACGGCACGAACATCAACAAGGACTGCGGCTCGATGCACCCGCAGGGTTTGTGCGCCCGTGTGCGCGAACACCGCGCGCACCTCGGCATCGCGCACGATGGCGACGCCGACCGCGTGCTGCTGTGCGACGAGACGGGCACGCTCATTGACGGCGACGACATCATGATCATCGCCGCCGCCGACATGCTGGCGCAGGGGACGTTGAAGGAGAAGACGCTCGTCGCCACCGTGATGAGCAACGCCGGCGTGGACGTGGCGCTCAAGGAACGCGGCGGCCGGGTCATCCGCACCGGCGTGGGCGACAAGCTCGTCATTGATGCGATGCTCCGCGACGGCTTCAACTTCGGCGGCGAGCAGAGCGGCCACATCATCTTCCGCGATTTCGCCACCACCGGCGACGGCCTGATGGCCGCGCTCCAGGTGCTGCGCATCATGAAGGAGCGCGACGCGAAACTTTCCGAACTCGCCCGCTGCTGGACGCGGTTCCCGCAGCTCGTGACCAACGTCCGCGTGCGCGAGAAGAAACCCTTCGAGCAGCTCAAGGACGTGCTCCACTTCGTGGCCAAGGCCGAAGCCGACGTGAAGAAAGCCGGCGGCCGCGTGCTGCTCCGCTACTCCGGCACCGAGCCGAAGGCGCGGCTGCTCATCGAGGGCCGCGACCTGCCCGTGCTGGAGAAGTGGTCGAAGAAAATCTGCGACTCGATCAAAAAGCAGGTCGGGGCGTAGGGACGGGAAGTGAGGGAATGGCAACGGCGGCGTGAAAGCGAATCGGGCGTGCGCGTGGCCGTGTTATGCGCGAGGAAAACGGCGACGAGTGGGTTTGCGACTAAACGCGGGCGATGACGTAACCGAACACCAATGCGGCAAAGGTAAACCATCCCCGGACCGCACGACTCAGACGATCGGATCGGAATCTCTTTGCCCCCCAAAGACTGAGGCTACTGAAGCATTGTCCCAAAGCAACGTCCCTGAAGTTTGTTTGATCGTGTGGTCATG
>JACQFS010000015.1 GCA_016199935.1 Verrucomicrobiota bacterium | reverse complement strand
GCCTTCGGGTCCTTCAGCATCCGGCGCACTTGGGCGTCGAGATTTTTGCCGAGCTCCTTCTTCGCCGCGAGCGCGAAGAGTTCCTCGTCCGGCATCGAGTTCCACAAAAAATAACTGAGCCGCGACGCGAGCTGATGGTCACTAATCGGATGCGCGTCGCGCGCCTTGGGCTGCTCGTCGCCCTCGATGCGGAAGAGAAACTTCGGTGAGCACAGCACGACCTTGATCAGTTGCTGCGCCCCCGCCTCAAGCTTTCCATCAGCCGCGGCCTGCGCCGACTCGATCATCTTCACGTAGCGCGCGATCTCCTCCTTCGTCGCGGGCCGGCGGAATGCGCGCGTCACGAACCACTCTACGAACGCGCGCGCCTGCTCCGCAGGCGGTTTGCCCGTCGTGCTCGCGGCGATCCGCCGTTGGAAATCCGTCCGCGTGTCTGCGGGGCCGATGACCTTGAACTCGTTGATGAAGAGCATCCGGTTCGTCGCGCCCTCGGTGCGGTTCGCGAAACGCGCGGCGAAGCGGTGCTCGCCCACGGGCAGCGCGTCCAGCTTCACCTCGAAGGTCTCCCATTTCTTCCGGCGGTTCGTGACCGTCACCGTCGTCAGCTCCCGGTCGTCCAGCAGCAGCGTCATCTTCACCGGCTCGGTGTTCGTCGGCGCGGTCGCGCTCGCGCGGACCTCGAAGCGGTAGTCGCCGGCGACCGTGATCTTCTGCTGCGTGAAAAGTTCCGGCGTCGAGTTCGTCACCGGGCGCGTGCCGTTCTCCGAGTGGTAATTGCTCGGCTCCAAAAAAATCGAGTAGGTCGTGCGCGACGGCGGCTTCGGCAATTCAGCCGGCACCGCACGCGCGGCGACCGTCTCGGCGGCGGCGAGGTAGCGCTCCAGATGCACCGGCGAAAGCGTCAGCACGTCGCCGATGTTGTCGAAACCGTAGCCAATGTCGTCGGCGGGGAAATTTTCCGCCGCATTGAAGTCCACGCCGAGCAGGTCGCGGACGGTGTGGTTGTATTCGTTGCGGTTGAGCCGGCGAATGGTGACGCGACCCGGATCGGGCTTCGCGCCGGCCTCGGCGCGGTCGAGCGCGGTGTTGATGGCGGCATCGAACTTCGCGAGTTCAACCGCCGTCGGCCGCGTCGGATGTTTCTTCGGCGGCATCTCGCCCGAGCCCGACTGCTTGAGCGCGCCAAGCCAGAGCTTGCGGTTCTCAAGAATTTTCGCGTCGTCCTTGAACTGCTTGAGGTCGAGATCGCCCTTGGTCTTCTTTCCGCCGTGGCACTCGTAACAATACTTATCCATGAACGGCACGGCGACGCGCTTGAACTCAGGCGAGGCGGCCAGGCCGGGCAATGGAACCAGACCCACCGCGCTGGCGGCGAGCAGACCAAGAAATGTCAGCGAACGTGTCATTAAAAAGGCTTTCAGCAGACTCAGGGAATTTATCGGCTATTCAGCGTGACACAAGGAGGGGCGACATTTTTGTCGCCCTTCGTTACTCATTCAAATTGGATGAACGCGGGCGACAAAAGTGTCGCCCCTCCGTGTGCACGCTGGCGCGGCGCAGACCGGGCTGTTACAAACGCGCGTGCCCATGAAATCCATCGCCCGACTTTTTCCCGCCGCGCTGGCGGCGCTGTTTACGGATTACTGCTTACTCGTTACTCCCGCCGCCGCCGCGCCCGCGAAACCCAACATCCTCATCATCCTCGCCGACGACCTCGGCTGGTCGGACCTCGGCTGTTACGGAGGCGAGATCCGAACGCCGAATCTCGACGCGCTCGCGGCGGGCGGGCTGCGCTTCACGCAGTTCTACAATTGCACGCGCTGCTGTCCCTCGCGCGCATCGCTGCTCACGGGGCTTTATCCGCACCAGGCCGGCATTGGGCTGATGACCTCGGACAAGGCCGCGAAATATCCCGGCGCGGGCGATCAGGGGGAAAAATTTCCCGGCTACCGCGGAGCGCTCAACGAGAGCTGCGTGACCATCGCGCAGGTGCTCAAGCCCGCCGGCTACCGCACCGCCGCCGTCGGCAAATGGCACGTGGGCGACCGCGAGCTGCCGGCCAAACGCGGCTTCGATGACTTCTACGGCTTCGTCAGCGGCTACGGCGTGGACTCGTGGGAGCCGCGCATGATGACGCGCCTGCCCGAGGGCAGACCGCAGCGCAGCTACAAGCCGGGCGAATTTTTCGCTACCGACGCGCTCACCGATCACGCGCTGGATTTTCTCGCCGACATGGGGAAGTCCGGCGCGCCGTGGCTGCTCTATGTTGCGTATCAGGCGGCGCATTTCCCCATCGCCTCGCGCAAGGATGACATGGCCGGCTATCCGGAAATCTACGCGCAGGGTTGGGACAAAATCCGCGAGCAACGTCTCGCGCGGCAGAAGAAAATCGGCCTGCTGCCCGACGGCACCACGCTCACGCCGCGCAGCAAAATCCCGCACGTCGTCGCCTCCACGCGCGAGGGTTCGATGACTGCCGATGGGAAAAATCCCGCGTGGGATTCCTTGCCCGCCGAGCGCCGTGCCGACCTCGCGCAGCGCATGGCCGTTTATGCAGGCATGGTCACGGGCATGGACCGCAACATCGGCCGGCTCCTCGCCGACCTGCGCGCAGGCGGCCAACTCGACAACACGCTCATCTTTTTCCTCAGCGACAACGGCGCGTGCGCCGAGTGGGAACCGTTCGGCTTCGAGATGTTGGCGACGCCGAATCCCGTGCCCGGCACCGGCCTCAATCAGGGCACACAGGCGTTGCCGAACAAACTCTACCGCGGCGACGAGCTCGCGAAGATGGGCGGCCCCGGCTCGTTCCCGAGCTACGGCTCCGGCTGGGCCAACGCGTGCAACACGCCGTGGCGACTCTACAAGCACTACGACCACGAGGGCGGAATCAGCACGCCGCTCATCGCGCACTGGCCGGCGGGCGTGAAGGCAAAGGGCGAGTTCCGCGCGCAGCAGGGCCACCTCATTGATCTCATGGCGACGTGCGTGGAGCTCGCGGGCGCGAAGTATCCGGGGGAGTTGAACGGAAACAAAATCCTTCCGCGCGAAGGCAAGAGTCTCCTGCCGGCGTTCGCGAACCAACCGGTCGAACGCGAGTTCCTCGCCTGGGAACACGAAGGCAACCGCGCGATTCGCGAGGGCAAATGGAAACTCGTCTCTTTCGCCGCCGCGCCGTGGGAGCTTTACGACATGGACGCCGACCGCGTGGAGCTGAACAACCTCGCCGCGTCGCAGCCCGAGCGTGTGAAAGAAATGTCCGCGAAGTGGGACGTGTGGGCGAAGCGCACGCATGTGCTGCCGCGGCCGTGAGACAGAAGAAGGAAATGAATGACCAAGGACAAATGACCAAGGACCAAGGAAGCTCCAATTTCAAATCGCCAAGATGCCGACCGTGGTCGGAAATTCGATTTGGAATTTGGAGCTTGGTCCTTCTTTGGTCCTTGGTCCTTGGTCCTTGGTCATTCGCCGCCGAAGGCGACGCCTCCATCCGCACGCGCGCCGGCGTCTCCGACATCGTCATCACCACCACGGCGCGGCTCGCGGGCGCGATTCATTCGGTGACGTGGAATGGCAAGGAGTTCATTGACTCGACCGACCACGGGCGGCAGTTGCAGTCGGCGATCAACTGCGACCTCGGCACGCCGATCATCGCCGAGACGTTTAACCCCACGGAGGCCGGCTCGCGACTCGATGGCGCGGGGCCGAAATCCTCCAGTCGCCTGCTGCACCTCGTCGCGAAAAGCAACGTGCTCCAGACCACCACGCAGATGGCCTTCTGGCTCGTGCCCAGTGAGATGTCCGAGGGCCATCCGGCGAAGAACACAGCGATCCTCTCCGATCATCTCATCACCAAGCGCGTCGAGATCGGCTGGCGCGGGATGCACCACGTCATCCGTTACGACGTGACCTTCGGTCTGCCCGTGGGCGAACGGCACAACGAGGCGGTGTTCGAAGCGGTGACGGGCTACATGCCGGCGGAGTTCTCGAAGTTTTGGAAATTCAATCCGGCGAGTGGCGAGTTGGAGCCGCTCGAAGGCGGAAACGGCGAACAAAACTTCCCGGTTATCCTCGCGACCGAAAGCGGCAGCCACGCGATGGGCATCTTCTCGCCCGAGACCGGCCCGCGCTACGGTCGCTTCCGTTTTCCCGACGCACGCGTGGTGAAATGGAACTGCGTCTTCCGCCGCCGCGACGCGGTGCATGGCGTGACGCCCGGAGACTACGCTTTCCGTCAGTTCGTCATCGTCGGCGACCTGAACGTGGTGCGCGATTCGCTGCGCGCGTTGCACCGGGAGTTCGCGGCGCACTGAGATGGGCGGTGATTTTACATAAGCGCCGGTAGCGCCGGGCATGGCAATTGGCGGGCGGATGTGGGATGAATAGCCCATCGCCGTCGGCTTCAAATGGGCCACGGCTTTTCAAATGACCATGCGCACACTGTTCAGCATCGTTTCAGCCCTGACCCTCGTGACGGCGGGCGGCCCTGCTCACGCGGCGACGACGGGCAAGGTGGATTTCAACCGCGACATCCGGCCCATCATGTCGGACACGTGCTTTCACTGCCACGGCAACGACGAGAAGGCGCGCAAGGGCAAGCTCCGCCTAGACAGCCGCGAAGAGGCGCTCAAGGCGGGCAAGTCCGGCGATGTCGCAGTCGTCCCCGGCAAGCCTGACAAATCGGAAATCATCCGCCGCATCTTCGCGAAGGACGAGGACGACCTGATGCCGCCGAAGTCCGCGCACAAAGACCTCACGCTGGCGCAGAAGGAGACGTTCCGCCGCTGGGTCGCCGAGGGCGCGGAGTATCAGGGGCATTGGGCGTTCAGCGCGCCAAGGCGACCGGCCGTGCCCGTGGTTCAAAGTTCAAAGTTCAAGGTTCAAGGTTCAAAGTTTCTGGTTCAGAATCCGGTTGATAATTTCATCCTCGCCCGCCTCGCCTCGGAAAAACTTTCGCGCTCGCCCGAGGCCGATCGCGTCACGCTCATCCGCCGCGTCTCGCTCGACCTCGCCGGCATTCCGCCCACGCCGGAGGAAGTGGATGCGTTCGCCGCGGACAAATCGCCGAAGGCTTACGAGAATGTCGTGGATCGTCTGCTCGCCTCGCCGCGCTACGGCGAGCGCATGGCGATGAACTGGCTCGATTACGCGCGCTACGCCGACAGCCACGGCTTCCAGACCGACAGCAGCCGCAGCATGTGGCCGTGGCGCGACTGGGTCATCGCCGCGTTCAACGACAACAAGCCCTTCGACCAGTTCACCATCGAGCAACTTGCCGGCGATCTCCTGCCGAACCCGACGCGCGCGCAGATCGTCGCGACCGGCTTCCATCGCAACCATCGCATCAACGGCGAGGGCGGCATCATCGCCGACGAATGGCGCATCGAGAACATCATTGACCGCGTGGAGACGACCGGCGCGACGTGGATGGCGCTCACGCTCAACTGCTGCCGCTGCCACGACCACAAATACGACCCCGTCACGCAGAGGGAATTTTACCAGCTCTTCGCCTTCTTCAACAACGTGGACGAGAGCGGCACGCTCGGCGGCATCAAGGCCAACCGCGGTGGCGGCAATCCCGAGCCGTCCGTGCTCGTGCCCTCGCCGGAGCAGGAGGCGCAACTCGCGGTTCTTGAAAACAAAGTGACCGCCGCGCAGGCGAAGGTCGCCGAGGCGCAGAAGGAATTGCCGAAGCTCGTCGCCGCGTGGGAGCCGGGCTTCCGCGCGAAAGCCGATTCCGAAGCGAGCACGTGGACGCAACTCGCGCCGACCGAAGTGCTGTCGCTCGGCGGCGCCACGCTCGCGCGCCAGGCGGACGGCTCGTATCTCGCGAGCGGAAAGAATCCGCCGAAGGACACCTACGTCATCACCGTGCCGCTCGCGGCGGGGCAGTTCACCGGCGTGCTGCTCGAAGCGTTCCCTGACACGAGCCTGCCGGAGAAAAGTCTCGGACGAAATGGCAACGGCAACTTTGTTCTCAGCAAAGTCGAGGCGGAAATCTCTGCGCCTGGACTCGTGCAACCGGTGAAAGTTTCCTTCACCAAGGCCGAGGCGGACTACTCGCAGAAGGGTTACGGCATCGAGTCGCTCGTGCCCGCCGCACCCGAGCCAGCGGCGAAAGGCAAAGCGAAGGCGAAGGCCAAAGGGCGGCGTGCCCGAGTCGTTGAAGCAGATTCTCGCGACCGCGCCCGAGAAGCGGAACGCGAAGCAGCGCGCCGAGCTGGAGAAATTTTTTCGTGCCAACATCGCCAGCCCCGTCAAGCAGGCCGACGACGCCCTCGCCGCCGCGAAGAAGTCCGTCGAGGATTTCGAAAGCAAGCTGCCGACCGTGATGGTGATGAAGGAACTCGCCAAGCCGCGCGAGGCGCGGTTGCTCATCCGCGGCCAATACGACAAGCCGGGCGACGCCGTTTTCGCCGCGCTGCCCGCCGTGCTGCCGCCCATGCCCGTGGGCTCGCCGACCAACCGCCTCGGCCTCGCGAAGTGGCTCGTGGACCCGCAGCATCCGCTCACCGCGCGCGTGTGGGTGAACCGCCAGTGGGAGAAATTTTTCGGCACTGGCCTCGTGAAGACGAGCGAGAACTTCGGCATGCAGTCCGAGCCGGCGAGCCATCCGGAGTTGCTCGACTGGCTCGCGACCGAGTTTGTCCGGCTCAAGTGGGACATGAAGGCGATGCAGAAGTTGATCGTGATGAGCGCGACATATCGGCAGTCGTCGAAGGTCACACCGGCGCTGGTCGAGCGCGATCCGGAGAATCGCCTGCTTGCGCGCGGCCCGCGTTTCCGCCTGCCCGCCGAGGTCATCCGCGACCAGGCGCTCGCCGCGAGCGGATTGCTCGTCGAGAAGATCGGCGGGCCGAGCGTGCGCCCCTACATGCCCGAGGGCGTGTGGGACGAGACGAGCAAATACGGCGACCTGCGCGGCTACAAGCACGACACGGGCGACGCGCTCTACCGCCGCACGTTCTACACCATCTGGAAGCGCACTGCCGCGCCGCCCACGATGCTGCTGTTCGATTCGCCCTCGCGCGAGATCTGCACGGTGAAACGCCCGCGCACCAACACGCCGCTCCAGGCGCTCGCGTTGCTGAACGAGATCACCTACGTCGAGGCCGCCCGCGCGCTCGCGCAGCACATGATGACCGATGGCGGTGCCACGCCCGCCGAGCGCATCGCGTGGGGTTTCCGCCGCGTCACGAGCCGCCAGCCGGATGCTGCTGATTTGAAAGTGCTCACCGCGGGTCTGGAGAAACGCCTCGTGAAATATCGCGCCGAAGCCGAGGCCGCGAAGAAACTCGTCGCACTCGGTGAATCGAAACCCGACGCGAAACTCGACCCGGCCGAACTCGCCGCCTACACGCTCACGGCCAACGTGCTGCTGAACCTCGATGAAGTGGTGACCAAGGAGTGATGGCGAAATAATGAAACGCCTGTTCGCCCTCGCCGCGTTGGTTCCTTCGCTCTGCGTGCCTGTCGCCGAAGCGCAAGAGAAGGTTCTCCCTGCCGATTGGAATCCCAAGGCCGCCGGCGACAAGGCGCTGGCCGGCCTCATCAACACTTCCGCGCCGCAAGTCAAGGGCGCGCACGATGCGGAGATGGCGCTCGTGAACGGGCGCGCCTACATCGTCTCCGAATCCAACGACGTGCAGCCGGGCGAGGCACCGTCGTGGCCGTTCATTTACGTGACAATGTCGGTGGTGAACGTGAAGACGATGAGCGTCGAGAAGTTCATCCCGGTCGCGAAGTCGGAGCAGGCGTTTGCGAACGAGACGCTGCCGGCGGGCGCGTGCTTCGTGCCGCGTGTGCTGAAGAAGGATGAACGCACGCTGCGCTGCTTCTTCGCGAGCGAGGCGCCGGGGAAGCGGCAGTCGCAGATTTGGTTTCGCGATTTCGATCTGGAGCGCGGCGAGTTTGAAAACCAGATTCACCGCGCGAAGCTCAAGACCGCCGCCGGCGTTTTCGACATGCAGCCCAAGCCGTTTTACGACGACGCGGTGGCGCACGGCTTCACGCGCCCGGAGAAGGATTACGGGCTCTACATTTTCGATCCGGTCAAGATTTTCGATGGCAAACACTACGCCGCGATCAACAACTACGCCGCCGGCCAGAACGCGCTCGCGACGTTGAACGCCGCGATGGACACCTTCGAGATCGTCGGCCATTTCAACGAGCCGGCGGCGCTCAAGCTCACCGAGCCCGCCGTGAACCGCCTGCCCGATGGCACGTGGATGGCGATCTGCCGTCAGGAGGGCGGGAACAAAAACTACACGTTCACCACGAGCCGCGACGGCGTCCACTGGACGACGAACGAGCATCGCGCGTTCGTGCCAAACGGCGCGGCCTCGCGGCCGACCTTCGACAGGTTCGGCGGCATCTACCATCTCGGCTGGCAGGAGAACACGCGCATCGCGGGCGTGAGCCGCTCGGTTTTCAACCTCGACGTCTCGCGCGACGGCGTGAACTGGGAGCGCAAGTATCGCTTCGAGACCGTGAAGTCATTTCAGTATCCGACCTTCCGCGAGCACGCGGGCGCGATCTGGCTCACCGTGACGCAGGGCGATTCCGACCCGAGCCGGAAGGAGCGCATCATGTTTGGGAAACTGGAGTAGTCTTACGTTGAAATCATGAAAACCATCGGCGCAGTTTTTCTCGCCCTCATCGCGCTCGCGACGCCCACCACGTTGCGCGCGGAGCACGAGGGCAAAATCCAAATTCTGCTGCTCGGCGACAGCACGACTGAGGCGAGCTTTCCGAAGAAGTATGCGCCGAAGGAGCCGCAGTTCGAGGACGTGATTCGGCTGCTGCTTGCGGCCGAGGGCGACCTGCCGCCGGTGAACGTGATGAACCTCGGCCTCAGCGGCGAGTTCATCCAGCGTCTGATTGATTCGGGCCGCTACGAGAAGCAGGCGTCGAAGCTGCCGGGGCTCGATTACATTTTCATCCGCTACGGCTTGAACGACAATTCGAAGCGCACCAACTTCGTCGAAAATTTCCCGAAGGACTTCCATGAACTGCTCGCGAAGCTGCGCGCGGATCACCCGAAGGCGGTGTTGATTCCGATGACGGTGATTCCCATGGCCGACGAGGCGACGAGCACGAAGATCAACCAGCTCATCCGTGAAGTCGCCGCCGGGGAAAAGCTCACGCTCTTCGATATCTACCCGCGCTACGCCGCCGAACTCAAGCGCGGCCCCGACATGTTGAACTACCGCCGCTATCCGCTCGCGAAGGTGCCGGAGAAATTTCACGAGCTCGCCAAGCCTTACACAACTCCGGGCAAGGACCCCACGGTTGTCGTGATGGACAACCGGCTCGATGGCGTCTTCGGCCATCTGCCCGGCTGGTTCGGCGACCGGCACCCGAACCTCGCGGGCTACAACGTGATTGCCGACGAGACGGCGAAGTTCCTCGCGCCGATCATCCGGGAGCGGTCGGGCCGGGACAAAGGCAAGCCGTAGCCGTGCGGCGACGCGCGAGTGTCGCCTCAAAATCCGTGTTTCCTCCGTGTTTAATCCGTGGCTAGAATCCGTTGCATGAAATCCAAACTGCTTCCCCTGTTCGTCATTTCGTCACTGCTCGTCGCGGTGTGCGGCTCTGTTTTCGCCGCCGAGAAAAAGGCCGAGCCGAAGGCGAAGGCCAAGCGCGCGCCCAGCCCGTCGCTCGCGAAGATCGAGGACGAACCGGGCCTGCCGCGCGTGCTGCTCATCGGCGATTCGATCTCGATGGGCTACACGATTCCCGTGCGCGAGCTGCTCAAGGGCAAGGCAAACGTCCACCGCATTCCCGCCAACGGCGGCCCGACCGTGAACGGTTTGAAGAATCTCAAGTCGTGGCTCGGCGATACGAAGTGGGACGTGATCCATTTCAACTGGGGCCTGCACGATTTGAAATACATCCAGGACGACCCGAGCAAGCGCGCCGATCCGAAGGCGCCCGGTTCGCATTTACAGGTGCCCCTCGCGGATTACGAAAAGAATCTCCGCGAGTTGGTGACGCAGTTCAGGGCCACGGGCGCGAAGCTCATCTGGTGCAACACCACGCCGGTTTCCGAAGGCTCCGACGGTCGAATTGCCGGCGATGAGTTGAAATACAACGAGGTCGCCGCACGCGTGATGAAGGACGCGGGCATCCCCACGAACGACCTCCACTCGCACGCGGCGGCGAAGCTCAAGGAAATCCAACTCCCGGACGGCAACGTGCATTACACGGGCGACGGTTACAAATACCTCGCCGAGAAAGTCGCCGCCGCGATCGAGGCGGCGCTGCCGAAGAAGTGAGCGATGCGCGCTTTGTCCACCGCCGTGCCAGTCAAACTCCAAATCATGGCCATGAAGAAACTCATTTCACTGCTGGTGTCCGTTTTCGTTTTTGGCGGCCAGCTCCCCGCTGCAGACGCGCCCACAAAAACCAAGGCCGGCGAAAAATCCGAAGCTCCCGCCAAGGCCGCGCCCAAGGCTCCCGCCGGGCCGAAGCCCACGCTCGCGAACGTCGCCTACGGCACGCACGAGCGCCACGTGCTCGATTTCTACAAGGCCGCGTCCGACCAGCCGACGCCCGTGGTGTTCTACATCCACGGCGGCGGCTGGGTGAACGGCGACAAGGGGCGCGTGGGCGCGGTTGCCAATTACCTCGCGGCCGGGATTTCCGTCGTCGCGATCAACTACCGCTTCATCGCGCAGGCGGAGGCCGACCAGGTGGTGCCGCCAGTGAAGGGGCCGCTGCACGATGCGGCGCGCGCGTTGCAGTTCGTTCGCAGCAAGGCGGCCGTGTGGAACATTGACAAGGCGCGCATCGGCGCGACGGGCGGTTCGGCGGGCGCGTGCTCGTCGCTCTGGCTCGCGTTTCATCCGGACCTAGCCGATCCGAAGAGCAGCGACCCCGTCGCGCGCGAGTCCACGCGGCTGTGGTGCGCGGCGGTGGCGGGCGCGCAGACGACGCTCGACCCGGCGCAGATGAAGGAGTGGACGCCGAACAGCCGTTACGGCGGCCATGCGTTCGGCTTCAAGGGCGACAAGGAGAAGAAGCTCTCCGCGTTCGACGAGTTCCTCGCCAAGCGCGACACCATCCTGCCGTGGATCGCCGAGTATTCTCCCTACGCGCTCGTCACTGCCGATGATCCGCCCGTGTGGCTCGGCTTCGGCGCGCCGCCCGCGCTCGGGCAGGAGCAGAAGGACCCCACGCACACCTCGAACTTCGGCGTGAAGTTGCAGGAGCATTGCAAGGCTGCCGGCGTCGAGTGCGAGTTGGTCTATCCCGAAGCGCCCGGCGTGAAGCACGCGCTGTTGCACCAGTATCTCATCGAGAAACTGAAAGCCCCGTCCGCCAAATGACCGGGGCCATCGCCTTCATTGCGTCTCTCTGCGTTCTTTGCGGCCAACTGGCTGCCGCGCCGGGCGCACCCCCCAAGCCCACGCTCGCGAATGTCCCCTACGGCCCGCATGAGCGGAACGTGCTCGACTTCTCCAAGGCGCAGTCGGATAGGCCCACGCCGCTCGTGTTTGTCATCCACGGCGGCGGCTGGCTGAACGGCGACAAGTCAGGTTTCAATAACACGGCCCAATATCTTGCGGCGGGCATTTCCGTCGTCGCCATCAACTACCGTTTCATCCCGCAGGCCGAGGCGGACAAACTGGTTCCTCCAGTGAAAGGCCCGCTGCTCGATGCCGCGCGCGCGTTGCAGTTCGTCCGCAGCAAGGCCGCCGAGTGGAACATTGACAAGGCGCGCGTCGCCGCGACCGGCAGCAGCGCGGGCGCGTGCTCGTCGCTGTGGCTCGCGTTTCATCCCGACATGGCCGATCCGAAAAGCAACGATCCCGTCGCGCGCGAGTCCACCCGCCTCTGGTGCGCAGCGGTGGCGAAGGCGCAGACGTCGCTCGATCCCGCGCAGATGAAGGAGTGGACGCCCAACAGCCGTTACGGCGGTCACGCGTTCGGCTTCAAGGGTGATCCGGCGAAGAATCTTTCCGCATTCGACGAGTTCCTCGCCAGGCGCGACACGATCCTCCCGTGGATTGCCGAGTTTTCGCCCTACGCGCTCGTCACCGCGGACGATCCGCCCGTTTACCTCAACTACACCACGCCGCCCGCACTCGGTCAGGATCGCGAAGACCCGACGCACACGTCGAACTTCGGCGTGAAGTTGCAGGAGCGTTGCAAGAACGCCGGCGTCGAGTGCGAACTCGTCTATCCCGGCGCGCCCGGCGTGAAACACGCGACGATTCAGGATTACCTCATCGAAAAACTCAAAGCCCCGTCCGCCAAATGAAAAGCAATGTCATCTTCTTTGTGTCCCTTTGCGTTCTTTGCGGCCAACTCACCGCGGCCGATGCGCCATCCGCGTTCAACGACCCAAAGCCGCAGCGTTACGAACTCACCGCGCGGGCCAGCCAGATTGATCCGCGTGCTCGGCCGCATCCGGAAATTGGTTTTGTCTTCGAGAAGGGTGGCAAGCCCGCCGACACCGAGAACGCCGCGGTGGACACCCGCGTGAAGCCGCAGGGCAAGCTGGTCATCTGGCTCATGGGGCACAACAAGAATTTGTTCGAGCGCGTCAACAGCTATGGCCTCCACGCGATCCAGGTGCACTACGCGAACGGCTGGTTCGGCAAGTTCGGCGACAAGTCACCCGGCGACGATGGCCAACTGCTCGGCAATATCCGCCTCGAAGCCGCGACGGGCGAGGACTTCAGCCCGTTGGTGAACATTCCCAAGCCTGACGGCATGATGGAGCGCTCGGTGCAGTTCGTGAAGCACCTCGCGAAGGTGAATCCGCAGGGCCGCTGGGATTTTTTCCTCACCGACGACAAGGCGGGCCTGCGCTGGGATCGCGTGATCATCTCCGGCAGTTCGCACGGCTCGACCACGGCGGCGCGCTTTGCCAAGCACGTGAAGGTGGACCGCGTGGTGATGTTCTAAGAAAGACGCCAAGCGTGCCCACAGCTCCGTCACGCCTGGCGGCGCGGCGGTGAAGGACGCGTCGGGCAAGTTCATCCACGAAGCAGTGTGGCGATACCTTTTCAATCAGCCGGTCGAGCAAACCGGACAGCCAGTGCCGAATGATCCGATGTGCAAAAGGGATTTGCGGACAGCGGCACCCAAACCAAAGAAGTAAGCACAGTGCGTCTCGTGTGCCATCCCGATGAAAACTTTTTGCAGACGAATGGGGGCAAGCGAATGATTTGCTTCCGTTATTCATTCCCCTGCCTCCATTCCTTTGCCGCAATCCAAACTCACAATCCGAAATGATCATGAAAACCCTCACTCTCACCCTCGCCCTCCTCACGCTCTGCGCTGCGTCCGCCCGCGCGGAGTTCAAGGCCGGCGCCGCCGTGATTGACGTCACGCCGCCGACGCTGCCGGTGCTCGTGAACGGCGGGATGATCAGCCGCACGGTGAGCAACGTGAACACGCGCGTGAACGCCCGTGCCATCGCGCTCGGCGATGGCAAGGAGCAATGCGTCATCGTCGTGGTGGACAGTTGCATGATGGGCCGGCCGCTGCTCGATGAGGCGAAGGCCCTCACGTCCAAGCGCACGGGCATTGCGACTAATCGGATGCTGATCTCCGCGACGCACGCGCACAGCGCGCCGGCCTCGATGGGCTGCCTCGGCACCGACGCGGACCCGCGTTACGTGCCCTTTCTGCGGGACAAAATTGCCGAAGCCATCGCCGCGGCGCAGAAAAATCTGGAGCCGGCGCGCGTGGGTTTTGCGAAGGGCGATGCGGGCGATTTCACCGCGCTGCGCCAGTGGATTCGCCGGCCGGACCGGCTCGCGGAGGATCCGTTCGGCAACATGAGCGTCCGCGCGAACATGCACGCCGGCCGCAAGTGGGACGACGTGACCGGCGAGGCCGGACCGAAGGACCCGGATATCTCGATCATTTCCATCCAGTCGCGCGACGGCCGGCCCATCGCGGTGCTGGGAAATTTTTCCATGCACTACTTCGGCGACCGCGACATCAGCGCAGACTATTTCGGATTGTTCGCGGAGGGTTTGAGGGCACGCATCGCGCCCGAGGCGGCGAAGGGAAAGCCGCCGTTCGTCGGCATCATGTCGCACGGGTGCAGCGGCGACATTTACCGGACGGACTACAAGATTCCCGAGAAGGACCGGCCCAAGCCGACGATTGACGAATACACCAAGGGCCTGCTCGACATCGCGATGACAGCCTACGCGGGCATCAAGCATCGCGCCGACGCCGACGTCGCGATGGCCGAGCGGCGGATGACGTTGAACTATCGCGTGCCCGACAAGCAGCGCCTCGAATGGGCGCAGCGCACCGTCGCCGCGATGACCAACGCGCTCGCGAAGACGCCGACGGAAGTTTACGCGCGCGAGCAGATCATCCTCAACGAGCGACAGCGGACCGAGATCGTGGTGCAGGCGTTGCGCATCGGCGACATCGGCATCGCCACGACGCCGTGCGAGACGTATGCGGTCACGGGTTTGAAGATCAAGGCCGCCAGCCCGCTCGCGCACAACATCGTCATCGAACTCGCCAACGGCGGCGACGGCTACATTCCGCCGCCGGAGCAGCATCCCTTCGGCGGCTACAACACGTGGGCCGCGCGCTCGGCGGGGCTCGAAGTTCAGGCCGAGCCGAAGATCGCGGAGGCCGCGATCAACCTGCTGGAAAAAGTCAGCGGCCAGCCGCGTCGTGCGTGGAAACTTGCTGACGGCCCCGCTGCGCGTGCGATCCTCAATGCCAAGCCCGCGGCCTACTGGCGGCTGAACGAATTCACCGGCCCCCACGCCGCTGATGCCACCGGCCACGGCCACGACGCGGTTTATGAACCCGGGATCACCTACTATCTCGAAGGCCCGCGCTCGACGGAATTCTGCGCGAAGGGTGATGTGAACCGCGCGCCGCACTTCGTCGGTGGCCGCGTGCGCGCGCGCCTCGATGGACTCGGCGACCGCTACTCCGTTTCGCTGTGGCTCTGGAACGGAATGCCGAATGACGGGCGTGACGTGAGCGGTTGGCTCTTCTCGCGCGGTCGCGACCACGGACTCGGCGCTTTCGGCGATCACCTCGGTATCGGCGGCAGGAGCGCGCACACCGGCCGCCTCATCTTCTTCCACGGCGACGACGCGAAGAATGTTGCCGCCGGCAAAACCGAAATCCCCCGCTGGCAATGGCAGCATGTCGTCCTTGTGCGCGACGCCCAGAACGTGCGCGTTTACCTCAATGGCCAACTGGAGATGGAAACCAAGGCCGCCGCGAAATCCCCTGCCGGCCTCGACCAGCTTTTCTTCGGCGGCCGCAGCGACAACGACTCCAACTGGGAAGGCCGTCTCGATGAAATCGCCCTCTTCAGCCGCGCCCTCAGCGCGAAGGACGTCGCGCGGCTCGAAGTGAAATGAGAGTCCGGGTGGAACGGCTCAATCCACCACGTCAAGGTCCGCCACGGCATCCGCGGCAGTCGGGCGCCGGCCGCTGCGGCTGCCGGTCACGCGAACCTCGTGCGCCGCGTTGGGGCGCAGCATCCGTTTCTGGCGTTCGCGGTCACCGGCGTTGCGCACGACGGGGATGGATTCCTCGCTGTTGATGTCGAGGCCGGTCACATACATCGCCGCGGCGCCGGTCATCGGCAGCGGGATGAAATCCTGCACCTGCTGCAGGTTCCACTTTTCCTTCTTCAGAAAACTTTCCACTGCGCCCATCTCCTTTTCCGTGCAGCCGTGGAAGCTCGAAATGAAATACGGCACGAGATATTGCTCCTTGCCGGCTTCCTCGCTCAGCTCGAAAAACTTTTCCATGAAACCCTGAAAATCTCCGGCGGGCTTGCGCATTTTCCGCAGCACCTCGGGGTTCATGTGCTCGGGCGCGACCTTCATGTGGCCGCTGACGTGGTGTTGCACGAGTTCCTTGAGATAGGTCGGCGTGCGCAGAGCGACGTCCATGCGGATGCCGGACTGCACGAAAACGTGCTTCACGCCGGGCTGCGTGCGTGAGCTGCGGAGCAGGTCGAGCTGCTGCTGCTCGTCCACCTTGAAAACGGGGCAGATGCTCGGCCAGAGGCAGCTCGGGCGGTGGCACTTCTTGCATTCTTCGGCGTGGCCGTTTTGCGCGGCGTAAAGATTCGCCGTCGGCCCGCCGAGATCGGAGATGGTGCCGCGAAAGGAATCGGACTCGGCGAGCTTGTTGATCTCGCGCGTGACGGACTCGACGCTGCGGCTCGACAAAAATTTTCCCTGATGAAATCCCAGCCCGCAGAATGTGCAGCCGCCCGCGCAGCCGCGCGAGACGATGATCGAATCCTTGATCGTCGCGAAGCCGGGCACGGGTTCGGTGTAGCTCGGATGCGCCGCGCGCTGGAACGGAAGCTCGTAGAGCGCGTCGAGCTCAGGGCCGTCCACCGGCATCGCGGGCGGCTCCTGGACCACGGCGCGGTTGCCGTGCATCTGCACGAGGCGCTTGCCGCAATACGGCGTCTGCTGCGCCTCCACGACTTTCGTCAGGCGCATGAGATGTTTTTTGTCGGCCTGCAAATCCTCCCACGACGGCAGGATGAGGCACTCGCTGAAGTCAGCCGCGGCCGTGGCCTTCGCGCCGAGGAACAGCGCGGTGCCGCGGATGCCGCTGAAGTCGCGGTTGCCCGCGCGGAGGCGGTCCGCGATTTCGATCACGGCGCGTTCGCCCATGCCGTAGATGAGCACGTCCGGCTTCGCGTCGGCCATGATCGAGGGGCGCAGTTTGTCCTCCCAGAAATCGTAGTGCGCGACGCGGCGCATCGAGGCCTCCATGCCGCCGAGCACGACGGGCACGCCGGGAAATGCGCGCCGCGCCATTTGCGAATACACGACGGCCGCGTGGTTCGGCCGTTTGCCGGGAACGCCGCCGGCGCTGTAAACGTCGTCCTTCCGCTTGTGCCGCGCGGCCGTGTAGTTCGAGAGCATCGAGTCGAGATTGCCCGCCGTGACGCCGACGAAAAGTTTCGGCGCACCCATGACCGCGATGGATTCGATCTTCGTCCAGTCCGGCTGCGCGACGACGCCGACGCGCAAACCTTTTGCTTCGAGATAGCGCCCAATCATCGCCGTGCCGAACGACGGATGGTCCACATACGCGTCGCCGGTGATGATGAGAACGTCGAGCGCGTCCCACCCGCGCGCGTCCATCTCGGCGCGCGACATCGGCAGGAACGCCTTTGCGTCCACGGGTTTGGTCTTGGGCTTGTTCGCCATTACGGCACGGAGAATGGGCCAGAGTGAGCGTTGAAGCAAACAGAACTACGCCCGGCGATTGCGCCGGGCGCATCCGCAGAAAGCTTTTCGCCGGGGATGGACCCGGTATGCTCCGATTCATGCGCACTCCTCACCCTTTGACCCTCGTTCTCACGATGCTCTGCACGTTTCGCGCCCTGTCCCTCGCCGCGGCGGAACCGCTCACGCTCAAGCTCTGGCCCGACGGCCCGCCGAGCGCGATGACGCCGAAGTCCGAGGCGACCATCAAGCTCATCAACTCCTACGGTCCGGCAAATTCAAATCGCGTGAGCGATGTCACCGAGCCGACGATCACGGTCTATCGCGCGGAGAAACCGAACGGCGCGTCCGTCATCGTCGCGCCGGGTGGCGGCTATATGTTTCTCTCGTGGGCGCACGAGGGCACGCAGGTCTGCGAGTGGTTCAACTCGCTCGGCGTCACAGCGGTGCTGCTGAAATACCGCACGCCCACGCGCGACGAGAAAGAAATGTTCACATTGCCAGTGCATGATGCGCAGCGTGCGCTCGGGCTCGTGCGGCATCACGCGGCGGAGTGGAAACTCGATCCGAAGCGCGTGGGCCTGCTCGGATTTTCCGCCGGCGGAAATCTCGCGGGCCATGCCGCGTGGGATCGCGGCGCGCGCACGTATCCGCAGAAGCCGGAGCTGGATGACCCGCGCGGGCCGGACTTTCTCGTGTTCATCTACGGCGGCGGCTTTCTCGACGCGAACGACAAGTCGAAGTTCCGCGAAGGCTTCAGCGTGCCGGCCGATGCGCCGCCCGCGTTCTTCCTTGTCGCGCACGACGACAAGTCGAACCCGGTCGAGGCCGCGATGCTTTACCTCGAATACAAGAGGCGCAATCTCCCCGCCGAGCTTCACATTTTGACCAAAGGCGGCCACGGCTTCGGCATGAGGAAGAGCAAGGACCCCATCAGCGACTGGCCCGCGCGCTGCGGCGAATGGATGAAAAGCATGGGCTGGCTCGAAGCCAGATAAGTTTGAGTCAGTCGGGTTCGCGCCTCGTCTGAATGCTTGAGCCAGTTCGTCCGGAGGGAGTATGCTCCGGCCGTTCTCACCTCACATGATTGCGCCACGCAAAACTCTGCTTCTGCTTTGCCTTTGCTTTGCGGTGGCCGCGCGATCACTCGGCGCGGCGGAGGCCGCACCGAAGGTGGATTCCCAAGTGGCCGCGTTCTTCGAGAAGAATTGTCTGCGCTGCCACGGGCCGGAAAAATCCAAGGGCGACCTGCGGCTCGACCAGCTCACGACGGACTTCTCGCTGCGGGAAAATTTCGAGCGCTGGCACGAGATCGCGTCGCGCATCGAGTCGGGCGAGATGCCGCCGAAGAAGGAGCCGCGCCCGGACGCGGCCCAGGCGCAGTCAGTCGTGCGCCGCATCACCGCGCGGCTCGACGAGGCGGCGGCGAAGCGGCGCGCGACCGAGGGGCGCGTGGTCCTGCGCCGGCTCAATCGAGTGGAATACGAAAACACCGTGCGCGACCTGCTCGGTGTGGATGCGCAGTTGAAGGAGTTGCTGCCGCTCGACACGGCGGCCAGCGGCTTCGACAACATCGGCGACGCGCTGCACATTTCGTCTTTCTCGATGGACCGGTATCTTGAAGCGGCCGACGCGGCGCTCAATCAGGCCATCGCCAACCGGCCCAAGCCGCCGGCGATGCAGAAGCACATTCGCCTCACCGAGACGCAACATCTCCGGAGCACCGGGGAAAAAGTTTTCCGCATCCGCGACGACGGCGGCGTGGTGATGTTCTCCTCGTCGGCGTGGCAGAAGATTTTGCTCTCGCCGTTTTATCCCAGCGAACGCGGGCGGTATCGCTTCCGCATCTCAGCCTCGGCGGTGCAGAGCGCGGGCAAGCCGGTCACGTTTCAGGTGTGGAGCGGCAGCGCGGGCATGGGTGGCCCGAAGGGGCATCTCGTCGGCTATTTCGACGCGCCCGCGGACAAGGCGAAGGTGATCGAGTTCGTGGATCACATGGAGCCGAAGACTTCGATCTCGGTCCTGCCCTACGGACTGGCCGGCGCGCGCGAAATCAGCAAGGTGGGGGCCGAGGCATGGACGGAGCCGGGACTGGCGATTGATTGGGTGGAGGTCGAAGGCCCGCTCAATGAAACGTGGCCGCCCGAAAGTCACCGCCGGCTCTTCGGTGATTTGAAACAGGCGTCGTCGCCGATCTACAACCAGCGTGATCGCATGGAGGTCGTCTCGGAGAGTCCGCAAGCCGATGCGAAAAACATCCTCCTCAAGTTTGCGCGCCGCGCATTTCGCCGGCCCGTGACCGAGGCCGACATCAAACCCATTCTTTCCCTCGTCGAGGCGCGGCTGGCGGAGAAGTATTCCTTCGAGAAAGCCATGCGCGTCGGCCTCACCGCGATCATGGCGTCGCCTGATTTCCTTTTCTTGCGCGAACCGCCCGGCAAACTTGATGACTTCGCGCTCGCGAGCCGGCTCTCGTATTTCCTGTGGAGCACGATGCCCGACGAGGAACTGCTCACGCTCGCCGAACACCGAAAGCTTTCGCAACCAGCGACGCTTCGCGCGCAGGTCGAGCGGCTCCTCAACTCATCGAAGGCCACAGCGTTCACCGAGAACTTCACCGGCCAGTGGCTCGGGCTGCGCGACATTGATTTCACGATGCCCAGCCACCTTTTCTATCCCGACTTCGATGACATGCTGAAGGTCTCGATGGTGCGCGAGACGGAATTGTTCTTCGCCGAGGTGCTGAAGAACGATCTGAGCCTCACGAATTTCATCGCCTCCGACTTCACGATGCTCAACGGCCGGCTCGCGAAGCATTACGGCATCCCCGGCGTGGACGGCTGGGAGTTCCGCCGCGTGTCGCTGCCGCCCGCCAGCCATCGCGGCGGGGTGCTGACGATGGCGAGCGTGTTGAAAGTGACGGCGAACGGCACGACCACGTCGCCGGTTTTGCGCGGCGCGTGGGTGCTCGATCGCATCCTCGGCACGCCGCCGCCCAAGCCGCCCGAGGCCGTTGCCCAACTCGAACCCGACACGCGCGGCGCGACGACCATCCGCGAGCAACTGGCCAAGCACCGGACGATCGAGACGTGCGCGAGCTGCCACGTGAAGATTGATCCGCCGGGTTTCGCGCTGGAGAGCTTCGACGTGATCGGCGGCTGGCGTGACTACTATCGCGTCCGGGGAAGCGGAAAATCTGTGACGCTGAACGGACAGAAGATGCCTTATTCACACGGGCCGAAAGTGGATCCGGCCGATGTGCTGCCCAACGGCCGCGCGTTCCACGACATTGATGAACTCAAGCGACTCTTGCTCGCCGACAAGGATCAGATCGCCCGCGCGCTCACCGCGAAGCTCGTGACCTACGCCACGGGCGGCGCGCCGGAGTCCGCCGACCAGCCGGCAATCCGCGAGGTCGTCGGCAAGGTGAGCGGGAAGAACTACGGCTTCCGCTCGCTCATCCACGAGATCACGCAGAGCAAACTCTTTCAGGAGAAATAGGCGCCCGAAACTTCAACCCCAACACTCCATGACTCCATCGCTTCCTTCCGCCGTCACCCGCCGCACCTTCCTCCGCGCCGCCGGCGTCACGCTTGCGCTGCCGGTGCTCGAATCATTTCAGCCGCGCGCGTTCGCCGCGGGGAAGATCGCCCCGCCGCGGCGGCTGGTCTGCATCTGCACGCCTCTCGGGGTGCATCCGGCGAATTTCTTTCCGCAGCAGGCCGGAAAAAATTATCCACTCTCGCCCTACTTGGAGACGCTGAAAGATTTTCGGAACGACTTCACCGTGATGTCCGGCCTGGCGCATCCGAATGTCGGCTCGACCCACGATTCCATCTACAGCTTCCTGACCGGCGCGCCGCACCCGGAACTGCGCGCGGGCTTTCGCAACAGCATCTCGGTGGACCAGTTCGCCGCCGAGCGCATCGGCGGGCAGACGCGCTTCCCCAGCCTGTCGTTTTCGGCCGAGGGCTTCGGGCTTTCTTGGACGCGCAGCGGCGCGCTCGTGCCGCCGGACCTTTATCCGGCCAATGTTTTCGGCCGGCTTTTCCTCGACGGCCGGCCCGATGAAGTGGAGGCGCAGGCGCGGCGGTTGCGCGACGGCCGCAGCATCCTCGACGCGGTGCGCGAGCAGTCGAAGCGGATGCAGCCGTCGCTCGGCGCGCGCGACCGGGAGAAGGTGGATGAGTATTTCACCAGCGTCCGCGAACTGGAGCAGCGCATGGCGACGTCCGAGGAATGGTCGAAGAAACCCAAGCCGAAAGTCGAAGCGAAGCCGCCGCAGAACATCCAGAACTCCGCCGACCTCATCGGCAAGACGCGACTGATGTTCGATCTCATGCACCTCGCGCTCCAGACAGATTCGACGCGGCTCATGACGATGCTGTTGCTCGGCACGAGCCAGGTGCCGCCGATCCCCGGCGTGACGCAGGGCCATCACGATCTCTCGCATCACGGCCAGGACCCCGACAAGATCGCGCAGCTCAAGACCATCGAACTGGAAAAGATGAAGGCGCTGCGCGAGTTGCTGACGAAGCTCAAGCAGACGAAGGAACAGGACGGGAACCTGCTCGACCGGACGATGATTTACTTCAGCAGCAACCTCGGCAACGCGAGCACGCACTCGACGAAGAACCTGCCCGTGCTGCTCGCGGGCGGCGGCTTCAAGCACGGGCAACACCTGGCGTTCGATCAGCAAAACCCGGTGCCGTTGTGCAATCTCTACGTGTCCATGCTCCAGCGGCTGGGGATCGAGACGGAGCGGTTCAGCTCCGGCACGGGGACGATTCCGGGCCTTGAGCCGGTGTAGCCGGCAACGCCAGTCAAGTCGCACGTCGTGGCGTCGTGAATACGAACACGACCTGTGGCTGTCTATTTGAGAGAAAATCTGCGACCGCCAGCGAAACGCATGAACTGCAACGACCATCAATTCCTCGGCCTCGATGCCGCCACGCGGAAGGCGCTAACGCGGCGCACGTTCCTGTCGCGCTCGGCGGCGGGGCTCGGACTCGCGGCGCTCGGTTCGTTGCTCGATGAAAATCTTTTCGCCGCGGGTGCACCCAAAGCTGGCGGCCCGGCCGGCGCGCTCGCGGGCTATCCGCATTTTCCGATCAAGGCCAGGCGCGTCATCTACCTCTTCCAGTCGGGCGCGCCGTCGCAGATGGACCTGTTCGACCCAAAGCCGCAGCTCGCCGGCAAGCGCAGCGAGGAATTGCCCGACTCGATCCGCAAGGGCCAGCGGCTCACAACGATGACCTCGGGCCAGAAAAATTTCCCAGTCGCGCCTAGCATTTTCAAATTCGCCCAACACGGGAAAAGCGGCGCGTGGCTCAGCGAGTTGATGCCGCACCTCGCGACCACGGTGGACGACTTGTGCTTCATCAAGTCCATGCACACCGAGGCCATCAATCACGACCCGGCCATCACGTTCTTCCAGACGGGCCGGCAGCTCGCGGGTTTTCCGAGCATGGGGTCGTGGCTCAGCTACGGCCTCGGCAGCGAGTGCAAGGATTTGCCCGCCTACGTCGTGCTCACGTCGTTCGGGACAGGACGGAAAGATGACCAGCCGCTCTACGACCGCCTGTGGAGCAGCGGCTTTTTGCCGACGCAGCATCAGGGCGTGAAGTTCCGCAACACCGGCGACCCCGTCCTTTACCTCTCCAACCCGCCCGGCGTGGACCGCGCGACGCGGCGCGAGACGCTCGACGAACTCGCCGCGCTCAATCGCAACCGCCATGCCGCGATGGGTGATCCGGAAATTACGGCGCGCATCGCGCAATACGAGATGGCCTTCCGCATGCAGGCCAGCGTGCCCGACCTCACGGACATCTCGAAGGAGCCGGCGAGCGTGCTCGAAATGTATGGCCCCGAGGTGAAGACGCCCGGCACCTACGCCGCGAACTGCCTCCTCGCCCGCCGACTCGCCGAGCGCGATGTGCGCTTCGTGCAGCTTTTCCACATGGGCTGGGATCACCACGGCGGTTTGCCGAAGGCGATCAAAGGCCAGTGCAACGACACTGATCAGCCGACGACCGCGCTGATCAAAGATCTCAAGCAACGCGGCCTGCTCGACGACACGTTGATCATCTGGGGTGGCGAATTCGGCCGCACGATTTACTCGCAAGGCACGCTCACCGCGGAGAATTACGGACGTGACCATCACCCGCGTTGCTTCACTGTTTTCCTGGCGGGCGGCGGCATCAAACCCGGCGTGAGTCTCGGCGAGACGGACGATTACTCCTACAACATCGTGAGCAACCCCGTGAGCATCTACGATCTCCACGCCACGATGCTGCGCCTGCTGGGTATTGACCACAACCGGCTCACCTACAAATTCCAGGGCCTCGACGCGCGCCTCACCGGCGTCGAAGGCGCGAAGCCGGTGACGGAAATCATCGCGTAGCAAAACAGCCGGCCGGATTCAGGCGAAAAATTCTGATCTATTTTTCGCCCCAATTTTTCGCCTAATCTCTGCTTTCACCCGTCGCAGGATTTTGCATGGGCCGCGCAAATCTGGTGCATGGCTTACCGCAAAATCTTCTGCGATTGTTCCGCCGCACATCGTCCAAAGCCAGAGACCCAAAGCCGCCTATGATTTTTCGCAGCCGAAGTTTGCTAACGCTCGTCACCGTGGCGCTCCCAGCCATCGCCGCGTTCGGTGCCGCGAAGCACGAGGTGAAGTTCAACCGCGACATCCGCCCCATCATGTCGGACACGTGCTTCCACTGCCACGGCCCCGACGCGAAGGCGCGCAAAGCCAACCTCCGCCTCGACCTCCGCGACGAGGCGCTCAAGCCCGCGAAGTCCGGCGAGATTCCCATCGTCCCCGGCAAGCCGGAGAAATCCGAAATCATCAAGCGAATCTTCACCAAGGACACCGACGACCTCATGCCGCCACCGGACGCGCACAAGACGTTCACGCCGGCGCAGAAGGATTTGTTCAAGCGCTGGGTCGCGCAGGGCGCGAAGTATGAGGCGCACTGGAGCTACACACCGCTCGTGAAGCCCTCCGTTCCCGCGGGCGCGAACGGCGTGGACTTCCTCGTCCAGCAACGGTTGAAGGAAATCAAACTCAGGCCCTCGCCCGAGGCCGGCCGCCGCACGCTCGCGCGCCGGCTCGCGTTCGATCTCACCGGCCTGCCGCCGAGGCCGGAGGACGTGGACGCATTTGTCGCCGACAAATCGACCGATGCCTGCGCGAAGCTCGTCGAGCAACTCCTCGCCTCGCCGCATTACGGCGAGCGCATGGCCATCGGCTGGCTCGACGTGGTGCGTTACGCGGACACGATTGGTTATCACTCCGACACGCCGCGCAACGTCTGGCCGTATCGCGATTACGTCATTCGCGCGTTCAACGACAACAAGCCCTTCGACCAGTTCACGCGCGAGCAGCTCGCCGGCGACCTCATCCCGAACAGCGGCCAGGAGCAGAAGGTCGGCTCCGCTTTCAACCGCCTGTTGCTCACCACCGAAGAAGGCGGCGCGCAGGCGAAGGACTACGAGGCGCGCTATCTCACCGACCGCGTCCGCGCCGTCGGCAGCGTGTGGCTCGGCCAGACCATCGGCTGCACGCAATGTCACGACCACAAGTTCGACCCGATCACGTCGCGCGATTTCTACTCGATGGGCGCGTTCTTCGCCGACCTCAAGGAAGGCATCATCGGCCGGCGCGAGGACGGGATGCTCGTGCTCTCCGCTGATGATCAGAAAAAACTCGGCGGCATCGAGACGCGCCTTGCCGCGTCGCAGAAGGAGTTCAACGCGCCGCATCCCGAACTCGCAGACGCGCAGTCGAAGTGGGAAGCCGCCGCCGCCGAGGCCGTCGCGAGCGAGGGGCAATGGACGGTGCTGAAGCCGGCGAAAGCTGTTTCCGAAAAGAAAAGCATCGCGCTCACGACGGACAAGGACGGCCTCGTATCCGCGAAGCTCAACGAGAAACTCAACGCGCGCGGCCAGAACGATGGCACCGCCGTCTATCGAATCACCGTCAACGTGCCGCTCAAGGGCGTGACCGGCTTCCGCCTCCAGGCGCTGAAGGAAAAGGACGCGTCCGTCGGCCTTGCGGCGAACGGGAATTTTGTGCTGAGCGAAATCAGCCTCACCGCCGGCAAGGAGCCAGTGAAGCTGGCGAACGCGAGTGCGACCTTCGAGCAGTCGGGCTATCCGGCGGAGGCGGCGATTGATGGCATCGCGGATAAAAAAGAAAATGGCTGGGCCGTGCTCGGCGCGACGGGCGCGGATCAGGCGCTGTATCTGGAGGCGGAGGAGGAGTTGAACGCCGACGCGAAGACGCCGCTGACCTTCGTGCTGAAATTCGCATGGGGCGAGAACCACGAGATGCGCAACCTCCGCCTCAGCGCCACCACCGCGCCCAAGCCCGTGCGCGCGCCCGCCGCCACGGTGCCGGCGAAGGACATCGCGGACATTTTGAAAGTCGAACCGGCGAAACGCACCGCGGCGCAGCGGACGAAGCTGGAACAGCAGTTCAAACAGATCGCGCCGCAGCTCGCCGACTTGCGCGCGAAGATCGCGAGCGCCGAGAAGGAGAAGAAGGATTTCGAGACCGCCGCGCCCAAGTGCATCGTGTCGGTGCGCGCCGAGACGAATCGCACCGTCCGCATTCTGCCGCGCGGCAACTGGATGGATGACAGCGGCCCGGTGATGCAGGCCGCGCTGCCGGCGTTTCTCCCGAAGCCCGCGCGCACTTCCACCAATGCGCCGACGCGTCTTGATCTCGCCGAGTGGATCGTGTGGCGCGAGAACCCGCTCACGGCGCGCGTGTTCGTGAACCGCGTGTGGAAACAATTCTTCGGCACCGGCCTCTCGAAAATGCTCGATGACCTCGGCGCGCAGGGCGAGCCGCCGGCAAATCCCGCGCTGCTCGACTGGCTCGCCGCTGACTTCCGCGACAGCGGCTGGGACGTGAAGCGCCTCGTGCGCACCATCGTGAACAGCCAGACCTACCGGCAGGTTTCCACCGCGACCAAGGAACTCGCCGCGCGCGATCCCTACAATCGCGAACTCGCCCGCCAGAGCCGCTGGCGGCTCGACGCCGAACTCGTCCGCGACAACGCGCTCGCCGTCTCCGGCCTGCTCGTCGCGAAAATCGGCGGGCCGAGCGTCAAGCCGTATCAGCCCGATGGTTATTGGGAGAATCTCAACTTCCCCGTGCGCGCCTACGACGCGAGCAAGGGCGAAGACCAGTATCGCCGCGGCCTCTACACGTGGTGGCAGCGGAGCTTTTTGCACCCGAGCATGGTCGCGTTCGACGCGCCGAGCCGCGAGGAATGCGCCGCCGACCGCAACCGTTCGAACATCCCGCAGCAGGCGCTCGTGCTGCTCAACGACCCGAGCTACGTCGAGGCCGCGCGCGCCTTCGCCACGCGCATCGTGCGCGAGGGCGGCCAGGATGCCGACGCGCGGATCACGTGGGCGTGGCGTCAGGCCCTCGCCCGCGCGCCGCGTGCGGATGAGTTGAAGACGATCCGCGCTTTGCTCGACAAGCATCTGGCCGAATACGCGAAGGATGCGAAGGCGGCGGAGGCGTTGCTGAAAGTCGGACTGTCCGCGCCGCCGACGGATTTGAACCAGACCGAACTCGCCGCGTGGACCAGCGTCGCGCGCGTCATCATCAATTTACACGAAACCATCACCCGCTCCTGACCGATGAACCTCTCCTCCGAACTCCGACAACTCGCCGCCCAGCGGCAGACCCGCCGCGTTTTCCTCGGCCGCGCGTCCCAGGGCGTGGGTGCGCTCGCGCTCGCGTCGTTGCTTCAGCCGAATCTCCTGAACGCCGCCGCGAAAAAATCCACCGCCAGGCCAAGCCTCGCCGGCGTCATCAACCCGCTGCATTTCGCGCCGAAGGCCAGGCGCGTGATCTGGCTTTCGATGGCGGGCGGGCCGTCGCATCTCGAGACGTTTGATTACAAGCCGAAGCTTGCCGAGATGGACGGGAAGCCGATGCCGGAGTCGTTCACGAGGGGAAAGCAGATAGCGCAGTTGCAGGGCAAGGAGCTGAAATGCTTCGGGCCGCAGCATCCGTTCAAAAAGTTCGGCAGGAATGGCACGGAGATTTGCGAACTGTTCCCGCACCTCGGCTCGGTCATCGACGAGATGTGCATCATCCGCTCGATGACGACCGAGGCGATCAATCACGACCCGGCGCACATGTTCATGAACACCGGTTCGCAAATCGCCGGCCGGCCGAGCATGGGCGCGTGGACGGTTTACGGCCTCGGCACCGACGCGACGGACCTGCCGGGCTTCGTGGTGCTCACGTCGCTCGGCAAGGGTGGGCAGAACCAACCCATCGCCGCGCGGCAATGGTCCGCGGGATTTTTGCCGAGCCGGTTTCAGGGCGTGCAGCTTCGGGGCAAGGGTGACCCGGTGCTCTATCTCGGCACGCCGCCGGGCGTCACGCGCGACCAGCAGGGCGACGTGGTGAAGGCAGTGAACGCGCTCAACGCGAAGCACGACCGGCTCGTGGACGATCCGGAAATTTCCGCGCGCATCGCGCAATACGAGATGGCGTTCCAGATGCAGATGAGCGTGCCGGAGTTGATGGACACCGCGAAGGAATCCGCGGGCGTGCTCGATCTTTACGGCTGCAAACCGGGCGACGGTTCCTTCGCCTCCAACTGCCTACTCGCGCGCCGGCTTGCGGAGCGCGGCGTGCGCTTCATCCAGCTTTATCACAAGGATTGGGATCATCACGGCGGCGTGAAGGAGGGCATCGCGTTCAAGGCGGAGGAAATTGATCGTGCGTGCATGGCGCTCATCACCGATCTCAAGCAGCGCGGGATGCTCGACGACACGCTCATCGTGTGGGCGGGCGAGTTCGGCCGCACGCCGATGAGCCAGGGCGGCAGCGGGCGCGACCATCACAACGCCGGCTTCACCGTCTGGCTGGCTGGCGGCGGTATCAAGGGCGGGCTCGTTTACGGCGCCACCGATGAACTCGGCTACGCTGCTGTGGAAAACAAGATCGACGTCCACGCGCTCCACGCGACGATGCTGAAGTTGCTCGGCGTGGATCACAACCGGCTCAGTGTGAAATTCCAGGGCCTGGACGTTCGCCTCAGCGGCGTCGAGGGCGCGCAGCCGATCAGGGAGATCATGGCGTGAGGTAGGGCAGGCATCCTGCCTGCCCTACGAGGTTGCCGCGCTCCGTGACATTGCATTTCCGCCGCCGCCTGTTTGAATCGCGCCGTAGCCTTTGACTTGCGGCCAGCGTCTGCCGCGTCGTTCCGTTATGAAAAAATTATTACTGCTGCTGCTCCTGGGTTTGGTCGGCGATGCGTTTGCCGCCGCGCGCCCGCCCAACATCCTCATCCTGCTCGCCGATGACTCGGGCTGGGGCGACTACTCGTTCAACGGCAACACGAACATCAAGACGCCGAACATTGACGCGCTCGGGCGCGCCGGCGCGGCGTTCGACCGCTTCTACGTCTGCCCGCTGTGCTCGCCGACGCGCGCGGAATTTCTCACCGGCCGCTACCACTCGCGCGGCGGCGTGCGCGGCGTCTCGACCGGGCAGGAGCGGCTCAACCTCGACGAGCGGACCGTCGCGGACGCGTTCAAGGCCGCGGGCTACGCGACCGGCGCCTTCGGCAAATGGCACAACGGCTCCCAGTGGCCGTATCACCCGAACGCGCGCGGCTTCGACGAATACTACGGCTTCACCTCCGGCCATTGGGGCGAATATTTCGACCCACCGCTGGAGCACAACGGGCAGTTCGTCCGCGGCAAGGGCTACATCGCCGACGATCTCACGGACCACGCGATGGAGTTCATCGAGAAAAATAAATCGCGCCCGTTCCTCTGCTACCTGCCGTTCAACACGCCGCACTCGCCGTTCTGCGTGCCGGACGAATACTGGAACCGCTTCAAGGACGCGCCCATCCCGATGCGCAGCCAGGACGGCGCGAATGAGGATCTGCCCGTGACGCGTTGCGCGCTCGCGATGGTCGAGAATCTCGACTGGAATGTCGGCCGCGTGCTCAAGCGGCTCGATCAGCTCAAGCTCGCCGACAACACCATCGTGATTTATTTCTCCGACAACGGCCCGAACTCGTGGCGTTGGAACGGCGGCATGAAAGGCCGCAAAGGCATGACGGAGGAAGGCGGCGTGCGCGTGCCGTTTCTCATCCGCTGGCCGGGCAAAATCAAACCCGGCACGAGCGTCCGCGAAATCGCCGGCGCGATTGATCTGCTGCCGACGCTCACGAGCCTCGCCGGCATCCCGCGCGTCGGCACGAAGCCGCTCGATGGAAAGGACCTTTCGCCGCTGCTGCTCGGCGCGCGTGTGGACTGGCCTGACCGCATGATTTTTTCCTACAACAGCGGCCCGGTGAGCGTGCGCACGCAGCGCTACCGCCTCGACCGGACCAACGCGCTGTTCGACATGGTCGCCGATCCGACGCAGCGGACGGACATCGCGGCGAAGGAGCCGGACGTCGCCGCGCGCCTGCGGCTGGCGGTGGCGGATTGGCGGAAGGAAGTCCTGGGCACGGTCAGCGCGCCGCCGGTCGCGGAGGGAAAGGGCAAAGCCAAGGGCAAGGCGAAGGCGAAAGCTGAGGCGAAGCTCGACGACGACCGGCCGTATCCCGTCGGCTACGCGGAATTTCCGATGACGCCGCTGCCCGCGCGCGACGGCGTGGCGCACGGCACCGTGACGCGCAGCTCGGGCGCGCCGAATTGCTCCTATTTCGTGAATTGGAAATCGCTCGACGATTCGATGACGTGGGACATCGCGGTGAACACGACGGGCGAATACGACGCGACGATTTACTACACCTGCCCGCTCGCCGACGCGGGCGCGACGGTGGAGTTGAGTTTCAACGGCGCGAAGTCCGCGGGCAAAGTCGCGCCCGGCTGGGATCCGCCGCTGATTGACAATCAGGACCGCGTGCCGCGCAAGGGCGAGTCCATCATGAAGGAGTTCCACGCGCTGAATCTCGGCGCGATGAAACTGGAAAGAGGGCGGGGCCTGCTCACGCTCCGCGCGCTGGAGATTCCCGGCAAGAACGTGATGGATGTGCGGCTGGTGACGCTCACGTTGAAGCCGAAGTGATCAGTTTTCAGTGTTCAGTATTCAGTCAGTGACCAACACTCTATCTCATGCACTCGACCAATCGGTTCACCGCCCGTCCGTGGTTCATCCTGCTCGTCGCGCTCGCGCTTCTGAACACTGAACACTGGATACTGAATACTTCTGCGGCCGCCGCCGCCGCGCGCCCGAACATCCTCCTCATCGTCGCCGACGACCTCGGCTACTCCGACCCCGGTTGCTACGGCGGCGACATCCAGACGCCGAACCTCGACGGGCTCGCGAAGAACGGACTGCGCTTCACGCAATTCTACAACACCGCGCGCTGCTGGCCGTCGCGCGGCGCGTTGATGACGGGCTACTACGCGCAGCAGATTCACCGCGACTCGCTGGGGAGCCTCGGCGGCGGCGGCAAGGGCGTGCGGCAGAAATGGGCGCCGCTCCTTTCCACGATGCTCAAGGCCGAAGGCTACCGCTGCTACCACTCGGGCAAGTGGCACATAGACGGCAAGCCGCTGGACAACGGCTTCGATCACTCGTTCGAGATCGGCGGCGGGCAGAACAATTTTTTCAAGGCTCCCGGCAACACCGAGGACGGCGTGCCGAACGTGCAGACGCCCGATTACTACGTCACGTCCGCCGCCGGGGCGCACGCGGTGAAGTGCCTCAAGGAGCACGCGGAGAAATTCAGCGGCCAGCCGTTCTTCCAATACCTCGCGTTCACCTCGCCGCATTTTCCGTTGCAGGCACCCGCCGCGGACATCGCGCGCTACAAGGGGAAATACGAAAAGGGCTGGGACGTGATGCGCGAGGAGCGCTTCGGCCGGCAGAAAAAGATGGGCCTCGTGAGCACCACTCTCTCCGCGCTCGAAGTGAACATCGGCCCGCCTTACGCCTTCCCCGAGGACATCGCGAAGCTCGGCCCCGGCGAGATCAACCGCCCCGTGCCGTGGGCCACGCTCACCACCGAGCAGCGGGATTTTCAGGCGACGAAAATGTCCATCCACGCCGCGATGGTGGACCGCATGGACCAGGAGATCGGCCAGGTGCTCGCGCAGGTGAAGGCGATGGGCGCGCTCGACAACACGATCATCATGTTCCTTTCCGACAACGGCGCGAGTGCGGAGATCATGGTGCGCGGCGACGGCCACGACCAGCAGGCGCCGATGGGCTCGGCGAAAACTTTCCTCTGCCTCGGCCCCGGATTTTCGAGCGCGGCCAACACGCCATTCCGCCGGCACAAGACGTGGGTCCACGAGGGCGGCATCAGCACGTCGTTCATCGTCCACTGGCCCGCGGGCATCGCGGCGCGCGGCGAGCTGCGCCACAACCCGGCGCACCTCATTGACGTGGTGCCGACGCTGCTCGAAGTGACCGGCACGAAGAAGCCCGCCGTGTTCGGCGGCGAGCCGGTTCCGCCCGCGCCCGGCAAGAGTCTCGTGCCCGCTTTCAAAAAGGACGGCACCGTGGCGCACGATTACCTCTGGTGGCTGCACGAGGACAACAAGGCTGTGCGCGTGGGCGACTGGAAACTCGTCGCCGCGAAGGGCGATCCGTGGGAGCTCTACGATTTGAAAACCGATCGCGCCGAGTCGCACAACCTCGCCGCGCAAATGCCCGACAAGGTGCGCGAGCTCGAACAGGTCTGGAACAAGCACACCGAGGAAACGAAAACGCTCGTCGCCAAGACCGCGCCCGCCGCCGGTGAGGGCAAGGCGAAGAAAAAGGGCAAAGGCAAGGCGAAGCAGGAGCAAAACTGAAACGAGGGCCGCAAGCTTCGCAGTCCAAACACATCGCTCATTCTTCCATGAAGACCATCCAGATTCTCCGCTCGGCCACGGCCGTGGGACTTGCGTTCGTCACCATCCTGGCTGTGGCCGCCGAGAAGAAGGCCGGGAAGAAAGCCGCCGGCAAGAAGGCCGCGCAACAAGCGTCCGGTCCGCCCGCCTCGCCGGTGGGCCAGCGTTGGGAACTCACCGATCTGAATCTGCACCGCGACTTCCCGGCAATGACGCCCGACGCGCAAGGCACGCTGTGGATTGCCTTCATTGAACACGACGGCAAGGCCGACGTGCTGAAGCTCGCGCGCAAGGCGGCGGGCGGAATCGAAACCGTGGCCACGCTCTCCGATCCCGGCGTGGTGCATCAGCCCGCGATCACCGTCGGGGGCGACGGCGCGGTGTGGACGTTTTGGGGGCAGGTGGACTCGCGCGATGTCGTGACATTGCGCGCGCGTCGCTTCACCAACGGCAAGCTCGACGCCGTGACGACGCTCGCTGAATCCGCCGGCAGCGACACTTTCGCCGACGCGGGCACCGATCGTGCCGGACGCGTGTGGGTCACGTGGCAATCGCTCCGCCGCGGACAGGGCGACGTCTTCGCGCGCTGGCTCGATCCGAAGTCCGACAGGTGGTCGAAGGAAATCGCCGTGAGCAAACCGGATGGCGGCAACTGGGAGCCGCGCCTCGCCTTCGACGGCAAGGACGGTGCGTGGATCGCATTCGATTCGTCACGTGGCGGTGAATTCAACATTTACCTGACCCGGGTCGGCCTCGATGGGCGCGCGCAGGAGCGCCAGCTCACGAGTTCGCCGGAATACGAGGCGCGCGCGAGCATCGTCGCCGCGAAGGATGACAAGGGCTTTTGGATTTCCGGCGAACGCGGGCGTCGCCAGTGGGGCAAGCCGTTGCGCGGCCACGAGAGCGACACCGGACTAAACGGAATGAAGCGGATCCTGTTCGGTTACTTCGACATTGCCTCGGGAAAATTTACCGAGGTGCCGGTTCCGACGGACGGCAAACCGGCGCCGCGCGTAGCGGGCGCTGTAAATCTTCCCACGCTCGCGACCGACGCCGACGGCAATCCCTGGCTCGCGTGGCGGTTTTATTTTCTCAACCGCTGGATGATCGCGGTCACGAAATACGACGCGGCGGCGAAGGCGTGGTCGCAGCCGATGGAAGTGCCGGACAGCGCGTTCGGCCAGGACCGCCGCTGCACGCTCGCGCGCAGCGGAGACAAAATGTTGCTCTGCTGGGCGAGCGACAAGCGCGAGACGAAGCTCGTGCTCACCGCGGGGGTTTATCTCGCCGAGGTGCAGAACAAGTTCGCGCCGTTCAAGGAGCCTGCCGTGAGGGTCACGATGCTCGCGGAGCCCGAGCCTTACCTGAACGCGCCCACGCCCGACCGCCCGCGCAACCAACATCACACCTGGAGCATCGGCGGGAAGAAATACACGCTCGTTTACGGCGACCTGCACCGGCACACGGATTTCTCGAACTGCCGCACCGGCTTCGACGGCTGCGTGCTCGAACATTTCCGTTACGCCTACGACATGGCCGCGCTGGATTTCCTCGGCACGAGCGACCACACGGACATCGTGAAGAAATACGATCCCTACGAGTGGTGGCAGACGCAGCGCATGGTGGACATCTTCTACGCACCGGGCCGGTTCAACTCGCTCTACGCCTACGAGCGGGAGCAGAAATATCCGTGGGGCCATCGCAACGTCGTTTTCCCGCAGCGCGGCGGGCCGATCGTTTACATCAACCGCAAACTTTACGAAGCCTCGCAGTGGAACGCGCTCTATCCCGTGAACCCCGGTGTCGGTGAAATCGAACCGACGGAACTCTGGGACGTGCTCGGCAAATACGGCCAGCCCGTCGCGCTCATCAGCCACACCGGCGCCACGGGCATGGGCACCGATTGGGACAAATACGAACGCATTGACGGCAAGCTCGAGAACACCGTGGAAATTTTCCAGGGCGCGCGCGTGAGCTACGAGGGACTGGGCGCGCCGCAGCCGACCGTCGGCCTGCGCGTCGGGCAGAAATACACGGCGGACACCGCGTCCAAGGCGGTCATCCCCGCGCCGCCCGAGCCGATCACCGATTTCGGCGCGGAGCGCAACAACGGCGTCTATCAGCACGCGCTGGCGAAGGGCCACAAGCTCGGCGTGTTCGCCAGTTCGGACCACATCTCGCAGCACACGTCCTTCGGCGGCGTTTACGTGGAGGAGAACACGCGGCTCGGGATCATCGAGGGCTTCCGCGCGCGCCGCAGCATCGCGGCGACGGACAAGATCTTCGTCGAGTTCAGTTGCGACGGCAAACCGATGGGCACGCTGCTCGAAACGAGCGGCAAGCCCGAGCTGAAATTCGCCGTCAACGGCACCGCGTCTCTCAAGCGCGTCACCATCGTCCGCAACGAGGTGAACTACAAAGTTTACGAGCCAGGCAAACGCGAGCTCGCAGCGACGTTCACCGACGCCGCCCCGCTCGCCGGCGAGAACCGCTATTACCTCCGCGTCGAGCAGGTCGATGGCAACATGGCGTGGTCGTCGCCCGTGTGGGTGACGGTGAAGCGCTAGGGTTGCCCGAGGCGCGATGGACAAACGCCGGCGGAGGGGGATACTCGGCGCGCATGGTCAAACTGGTCCTCTTCGACATTGATGGCACGCTCATCCACAGCGGGGGCGCGGGGGTGCGGGCGTTCGGGCGGGCGTTCACCGGCGCATTCGGCATCGAGCGCCCGACCGAGGGCGTGAAATTCGCCGGGCGCACCGATACCGGATTGCTGCGCGAACTTTTCCACAGGCACCGCGTCGCGCCGACACGCCAGAACGCCGAGCAGTTTTTCACGCGCTACGTGTTCTGGCTGGCGGAGTCGTTGCACGAACACACGGGTGGCACGTGCGCGGGCGTGGCGGAGTTCATCGGGGGTTTGCGTGCCCTGCCGGAGCCACCCGCGCTGGGCCTGCTCACCGGCAACATCCGGCTCGGCGCGGAGATCAAGCTGCGCCATTTCAATCTGTGGGAACCTTTCCTGACCGGCGCGTTCGGTGACGATCATCACGACCGCAACAAGCTCGCTGGCGTCGCCAAACTGCGGGGCAAGGGCGTGTTGCAGCGCGAACTTAGCGGCGAGGAGATCCTCGTCATCGGCGACACGCCGCTGGACATCGAGTGCGCGCGGGCCATCGGCGCGCGCTGCCTCGCGGTCGCGACGGGCGGCGCGAAGCTGCCGGAACTGGTCGAGCATAAGCCGGCGTGGGCGGTGGAGAATTTGCTCAAGGTCAGCGCGGAGGAGGCTTGCCGCTAGGCCGGGAAAGGGGGCGGTGGTAAAGTGGAGAGCACCCCGACGCGCGAACAGAAAATTTCTCCCCCGCTCCCTTTCCCCCTTTCTCCCCCGCCCTGTGCCTCAGTGCGAGTGCGGCCGGCCCGTGCCGCACATCCCGCACGAGCGCGGCTGGCCGGAGCACGCGGGCGCCTCGGCCGCACCGCCGGCGCTGGATGAGGCGAAGGTGGAGAATTTTTTCTGCAACCGGGTCGAGCCGCACGCGGGGCACTGGGTCCCTTTCCAATCGGAGGAACGCACCAGCACCTCGCTGTCCTGCTCGCAGTCGTCGCAATGAAATTCGTAGATCGGCATGGGCGCAGTTTACTGAAAGCCGGCGCGCATCGCAACCGCCCAGCGCGCCCGCCGCCGGGGTTGCCTTGCCCGGTCGGGCGCGGTAATAGTCGCGCCGTGCCGACCCTCGGAAATCCCATCGTCCACCGCGGTTGGTCGCGCGCGGTGTTCACGTGCGCAATCGCGTGGCTGGCTGGCGCGCAGTTGCACGCCGAGGCCATCATCGAGGGAGCCGTCACGCTGCCGCCGCCGAAAGGCACCGCGCCGACCGTCCGCTACCAGGCCGCGGGCGAAGTGGCCCCGCCGCCGGTGCCCGTCGCGGTGGTGTATCTCGAGGGCGATTTTCCCAAGCCCGCCGCGCCGCGGGTGTTGCGGATGGCCCAGCGGCAGTTTCAATTCGAGCATGCGGTGCTGCCGGTCGGCGTCGGCACGCGCGTCGAGTTCCCGAACCAGGACGCGGAATACCACAACGTCTTCTCCTACTCCAAAACCAAGCGCTTCGACCTGGGCCGCTACCGCATGGATGAGACCCCCGCGGCGCTGACCTTCGAACAGCCCGGGGTGGTGCGGCTCTATTGCGACATCCACGATCATATGCGTGGCGCAATTCTCGTGCTGGCCACGCCGCATTTCACCAGCACCGCGCCCGGTGGAAAATTCCGGCTCGCGGGTCTGCCGGCGGGGACGTTCACGCTCAAGGCGTGGATTGACGAGAAGACCGTGCGCGAACAACGCGTGACGTTGACGGACGGCGAGACGCTGCGGATCAATTTTCCCGCCCCGTCCGGGGAGAGCCAATGAGCCTGCCAACTTCCACCATCGCCCGCCCATGCTCGCGCTGAGTTTCCGCACCAAGCTCATCCTCGCGATGTCGTTCATCGTCGCCGGGGTGACGGGCGCGACGATGCTCGTGACGCAGCAGCGCGTGCAGGCGACCTACAAGCGCCTCTTCGAGGAGCAGTTCCATTCGCAGATCAGTTACTTCTCCGACCGCCAGTCCCAACGCCTCGCCACCGTCGCGGCAAAATGCGATGAGCTGGGCAAGTCCACCCGGGTCGTCGCGGCGATGCAGGAGGTGCTGAACAAAAGGGAGGACCCGCAACTGGTCCACGACAACGTCTACACCGAACTGCTGGGGATGTTCCGGTTGAGCGGGCCGGGCGACGGCTCGCCCGGCGCGCCGCCCGCGAGCGCCCTCGGCCGACCAGCCGACGGCAAGCCCGGAGGCACGCAGCGAAAAGCCGCGGAGTTGCCGTTCATCCGCGTGCTCAATCTCTCGGGCATCGTCCTCCCGACCACGGACCCGCGCGTGAACGGCTTGAAGAAAAGCCCGACCGGCAAGGCCGGTGCCGGCAAAAACTCCCCGGCCAAAAAGCAAAACGATCAGGTGAAAAGTTTCATGGCCGGCAAGACCTCCCGCGCGCTCAAGCGGCAGGAGATCGGCTATATGCTCGCGGACACCGAAGATCCCGCCACCCCGCTGCGCGAGTTCGTCATCACTCCGATCATCGACAAGGCGGACAACGAGACACTCGGCGCGTTCGTGGTCGGCTTCCCGCTCGCGGACTTCGGCGAGCAGGCGATGTTCGACTTCAGCCGGCGCAGTGAGTTCGGCCAGTTGCTCAGCGGCATCTGGCTCGACGCAAAAATTTATTCCCACACCATTCCCGAATCGGTGCGGGATACCCTCGCGATGTCCATCGCCCGTGAACTCGTCAAGTCCGGCAACGCCCGCGATGATTTCGTGGCCGACGTGGACGGCGTGCCCCACCGCGTCTTCTACAAGGTGCTCAATCCCGGCTCCACCTTTCCCGCCGCCTGCCAGGTCTGCCTTTTCTCGCTCAACGCCGCGCGGCAGGAGGAGCGCGAGGTCCGCTGGCGCATCATCGGCTTCGGCGCGGTGGCGCTCGCCGGCGCGCTCGTGCTCATCCTCTTCATCTCGCACGGCCTCACCGTCCCGATCCAGCAGCTCGTCCGCGGCACCCGTGAAATTCGCGCGGGAAATTTCGACGTGAAGGTGCCCGTCCGGTCGCGCGACGAGATCGGCCAGCTCGCCGCGTCGTTCAACGAAATGGCCGACGGCCTCGCGCTCAGCCAGCGCTACCAGGCCGTGCTTTCGCAAGTCGCCGACAAGGAGGTCGCCGAGGCGATGATGAAAGGCGAGGTCGCGCTCGGCGGCGAACTGCGCGACGTCAGCGTGCTTTTCTGCGACATCCGCGGCTTCACCGCGCTCACGCAGACCATGCCGCCCGCCGAGGTCATCGCCATGCTGAACGAGCACATGACCGCGCTCACCGCCGTGGTCTATGAACACCACGGCGTCGTGGACAAATTCGTCGGCGACCTGATCATGGCCGTCTTCGGCGCGCCAAAAAGTTACGGGCACGACGCCCACCACGCCGCCCGCTGCGCGCTGCGGATGATCCAGGAGCGGACGAAATTGAACGAAACCTCCGCGCACAAAATCGCCATCGGCATCGGCGTCTCCACCGGCCGCGTCGTCGCGGGCTGCATGGGTTCGGCCGACCGCCTCAACTACACCGTGCTCGGTGAACGCGTGAACCTCGGCTCACGCCTCTGCTCCATCGCCGGCCGGATGGAGGTGGTGATTGACGAATCCACCCGCACGCGACTCAGCGGCTTCATCAACTCCGAGCCGCTGCCCGAAATGCGCCTCAAGGGATTCACCGACCTCGTGAACGCCTACCGCCTCACCGAGGTCCGCTCGCGCCCGGAGGAATCGTGAAACGAACGAGCGCATTCTGCCGACGCTGGCTTCCGCTCCTGCTGCTGCTCGCGCTCTCGGCGTCGGCCCCCGCGCAGGAGTTGCTCGACAAGCTCGATGACGCGCTCTTCGTGCAATCGCCCGGCGGTTTCTTCCGCACCGACCTCAGTGGACGGCTCGACCTCGAAGGCTATTACCATGAGGGAAATCCGCCCGGCCTGATTTTCCCGACCGACAATTTCTTTTTCAATCCACGCCTCTCCCTCTTCCTCGACGCGCGGCTGGGCGAACAGTTTTACAGCTTCGTGCAGTTCCGCGCCGACCGCGGCTTCGACGTGGGCCTGAAGCAGCACAACGGCGACGCGCGCTTCGACGAGTATCTGCTGCGCTGGACGCCGTGGCGCGCGGGCGAGTTGAACGTGCAGGTTGGAAAATTTGCCACCGCCGTCGGCAACTGGGTGCCGCGCCATCTCGCGTGGGAGAATCCGTTCATCACCGCGCCCGCGCCTTACGAGAACGTCACCGTGATCACCGACCAGGCCGCACCCGCGTCGCCCGCCGCGATGCTCGCGCGCCGCAACATCCCCGACCGCAAGGGCGCGTGGCTGCCGGTCGTGTGGGGGCCGAGCTACGCGAGCGGCGCGAGTGTGTTCGGGCGCGTGGAGAAGTTCGACTACGCGCTCGAAGTGAAGAACGCCTCCATCTCCTCGCGCCCCTCCGCGTGGGATGCGACCGAGCTTGGCTGGAGCAATCCGACCGTCAGCGGTCGCGTCGGCGTGCGGCCCAGCGCGGCGTGGAATTTCGGCGCGTCGTTCAGCCGCGGCGCGTATCTGCTCCCCGCCGCAAAGCCCACGCTCCCGGCCGGCACGAGCCTTGGCGATTTTCCGCAGATCACGCTCGCCGCCGACGCGAACTGGTCGTGGCGGCACTGGCAGGTGTGGGCGGAAATTTTCGCGTCGCGCTTCGACGTGCCGAACGTCGGCAACGCCGACACGCTCGCCTATTACGTTGAGACGAAATACAAGTTCACGCCGCACCTCTTCGGCGCGCTGCGATGGAACCAGCAATTCTTCGGCAAGATTCCCAACGGCCTCGGCGGCGAGGCGCAGTGGGACCGCAACCTCTGGCGCGCGGACGCCGCGCTGGGCTGGCGTTTCACGCGCCACGTGCAGGCCAAGGTGCAATACAGCTACAGCCACCAGCAGGGCTACCTGCAACAGGGCGAGCAAATGGTGGCCACACAGGTGAGCGTGAAGTTTTAATCGGAAGGCCGAACTCGTCCGACGCGTCGGACGGCTGGGCGTGATGTAGGGCAGGCTTCCAGCCTGCCGGTTCACGAGGCATCCTGCCTCGTGTCCGCGCGTTTCAAAACCGCCGGGCAAGATGCCCGGCTAACCGGCAGGCTGGAAGCCTGCCCTACATGAATCACTTGAAGTTCGCGCCGATTTCAGGCGTCCTCAACGCGACCTCCACCGCCATGAATACTCAACTCAAAGTTCAAAGCTCAAAGCTCAAGGGAAACTCCAAACTCCACGTTCCAATCCCGAAGCTCCGCCACCGCCGCGGATATTTTGGAGCTTTGAGCTTGGTGCTTCTTTGGAGCTTGGTCCTTGGCGCTTGGTCCTTCGCCTCCGGCGCCGCCGCTCCGCGCTGGAACATCCTCTTCATCTTCGCCGACGACTGGGGCCGTTACGCGAGCTGCTACAAAGGTCTCGACGGCCGGCCCACGTTAAACGACGTCGTCAAGACGCCCAACGTGGACCGCGTCGCGCGCGAGGGCGTGCTGTTCCGCAATGCGTTCGTGAATGCGCCGTCGTGCACGCCGTGCCGCAGCTCGTTGTTGTCGGGTCGCTACTTTTTCAACTGCAACAGAGGGGCGATTCTCAACGGCGCGGTGTGGGACAGCTCGATCCCGTCGTTCCCGCTCATGCTGCTCGACGCCGGCTACGTCATCGGCAAGAGCCACAAAGTGTGGAGTCCAGGCACGCCGGCCGACGCGCCGATCGGCGGGCAGAAATACGGGTATGAAAAACACGGTGCCTTCGCGCAGCACTTCTCCTTGCACGCCGCGCCGATGGTGAAGGAAGGCAAAACCGTCGCGCAGGCGCGCGAGGTGATCCTCGATCAGGTGCGCGGCAACTTCGAGGACTTCCTCGCGTCGCGGCAGCCGGGCAAGCCGTGGCATTATTTCTTCGGCCCGACCACGACGCATCGCTCGTGGGTCAAGGGCTCCGGCAAATTGCTCTGGGGCATCGAGCCGGATTCGCTCAAGGGCAAGATGCCGAAGTTCCTGCCCGACGTGCCCGAAGTGCGCGAGGACGTGGCCGACTATCTCGGTGAATGCCAGGCGGTGGATGCCTACGTCGGCGCGCTGCTCAAGCGGCTCGAAGAAATCGGCGAGGCTGACCACACGCTCGTCGTGCTCAGCGGCGACCACGGAATGCCCGGCGTGCCGTCGGGCAAGTGCAACCTTTACGACCACGGCGTCGCCGTGACGCTCGTCGCGCGCGTGCCCGGCGGCAAGGGCGGCCGCATCGTGGATGACTTCGTGCGCCTGCCCGACCTCGCGCCGACGTTCATGGAAGTCGGCGGCGTGAAACCACCCGAGGGACTCTACGGCCGCTCGCTGCTCCCGCTGTTGACGAGCGACAAGAGCGGGCTGATTGACACGACGCGCAACTGGGTCATCACCGGCCGCGAGCGCCACGTCGCGACGGCGCGCGAGGGCAACCTGCCGTTCCCGATGCGCTCGTTGCGCACGCCGGAGTTCACCTACATCCGCAACTTCGCGCCCGACCGCTGGCCGATGGGTTCGCCCAAGGGCGTGACCGCGACGGAGACGCCCTCGTTTGAAGCGCTTCAGGACTCGACCTACACCGCGTTCGCCGACATGGACTCCAGCCCGACCAAGGCGTGGCTCGTGACGCACCGCAACGATGCGGAGTGGAAATGGTTTTACGACCACGCGTTCGGCAAACGTCCGGGCGAGGAGCTTTACGACGTGCGCAAAGACCCCGACCAGATGAACAACCTCGCCAGCGATCCAGCGTTCGCCGAGATCAAGGCGCAGCTCTCCGCGCAATTGATGAAGCGCCTCACCGACGCGCAAGACCCGCGCGTGGTGGAAAATCCCGTCCGCTTCGAGCACCCGCCGTTCACCGACGTGGATCAGGCAGCCGCGGCGAAGAAGGCCGAGAAGCAGGGCAACAAGAAGAAAAAAGCGAAGGAGTAGCCTTCTCGCATCGCGAATGAAGCGAAAGCGCCCACCGAAGTTTGAAGTATTCTCGGCGCGTTGTCCGAAGTGCGGCAGCAAAGACACGAAGCTAGACTTGGCGGCAGCCGAGAACTTGAAGCTCGTTCCGATGTCAGTCGTGACCAGCGCCCTTACCTTGCCGGGACTCGGCTCAGCGGTGCGGATGAAATGTCGGTTGTGCAACAACCGTTTCCTGGCTTGAACTTCTTCTTGCGGGAGGTCGCCCTCGACGTTCGGTGATTCTGGCTCGGTTTTCGAAATCCGCACCCAACCCCAACCCAAACAAAAAAGACCCGGGATGGCCCCGGGTCTTTTCTGTTTGTGGAGACTTTGGGTCGCTTCCGTTCAGCGCTGAATGCGGGCGGAGCCGCCTTTGGCATTGGCCTTCACCTGTTCGACCGTCGCCATCGTGGTGTCGCCGGGGAAGGTGGTGAGGAGCGCGCCGTGCGCCCAGCCGAGGTTCACGGATTCCTGTTCGTTCGCGCCGGAGAGCAGGCCGTAGAAGAAACCCGCCGCGTAGCCGTCGCCGCCGCCCACGCGGTCCACGACGTCGAGCTCGCACATCGGTGATTGGTAGGTCTTGCCGTTGACCCACGCAACGGCACCCCAGGTGTGGCGATTGGTGGAATGGACTTCCCGCAGCGTGGTGGCGACCGCCTTCACGTTCGGGAATTTCTTCGTGGCCTTCTCGATGACCGCGTAGAACGCCGACGGGTCGAGCTTGGACGCGCTCTCCACGTCCTGGCCCTCGACGCCAAGGCCCTTCTGAAGATCCTCCTCATTGCCGACGAGCACGTCCACGTGTTCGACGATGCGCGCGAGCACTCCCACGGCCTTGGACTGGCCGCCCCAGATGTCCCAGAGCTTCTGCCGGTAGTTCAGGTCGAAGGACGTGATGGCTCCGTGTGCCTTGGCGGTCTTCATCGCGTCGATGATGAGTTCGCCGGTCGTCTCGGAGAGCGCCGCGAAAATGCCGCCGCTGTGGAACCACCGCACGCCCGCGCCAAAGATTTCCTTCCAGTTAAAGTCACCGCTCTTGAGCTGCGCGGCGGCTTCGTTGCTGCGGTTGTAAAACACCACGGGCGCGCGCACGCCCTGGCCGCGGTCGGAATACACGGTCGCCATGTTCGGCCCGCGCACGCCGTCGTGCTTGAACTTTTTGTAGAACGGCTTCACGCCCATCGCGCGCACGCGCTCGGCAATGAGATCGCCAATCGGATAATCCACCATCGCGCTCGCGACGCCCGTGTTCAGGCGGAAGCAGTCGGAAAGATTCGCCGACACGTTGAATTCGCCGCCGCTCACGTGGATGTCGCAGTGCGACGCCTTGCGGAACGGGATGATGCCGGGATCAAGCCGGTGGACGAGCGCGCCGAGGGACAGGAAGTCCAGCGCGCCACTTTTGGGGATGTTCAAGCCAGTGCTCATGGTTTCAATAAATGGGGCGGCATGGTGAGCAAAGCGCCGGGCTTTTGGCAATCAGGAAGCGTGGCGCCTTCACTCCAGCCCGCTCGCCTGCCGGGCGCGTTTGAGAACCTTCGCCGCGACCGTGCGCGCTCGGCTCGCGCCGTCGCGGAGGACGCTCTCCACGTGATCGAGATTGGCCGCGAGCTCGGCGCGGCGGGCGCGGGCGGCGGCGAAGTGATTCCAGTAATGCTCGAACAGCGCCTTCTTCAAATCGCCGTAGCCCAGCCCGCCGGCGCGCAGGCGGTTCTCGAAATCCGCCGCCACGTCGGCCGGCGCGACGAGTCGGAGCAGTTGGACGGCGAGGTTTTTTTCCGCGTCCGGCTTCGGCTCAGCGGGCGTGCGCGAGTCCATCACGATGCCCATGATTTTTTTCCGCAGCGCCTTCTCGTCGCCGAAAATCTCGATGGTGTTGCCGTAGCTCTTGCTCATTTTCTGCCCATCGAGGCCAGGGACGGCGGCGGTCTCGTCCTTGATCTGCGGCTCGGGGATCACGAACGTGTGGCCGTAGGCCTCGTTGAATTTGATCGCGATGTCGCGCGTGACTTCAACGTGCTGCTTCTGGTCGCGGCCAACGGGGACGATGTTTGAGTCGAAGAGCAGAATGTCGGCAGCCATCAGCACCGGGTAGGCGAAGAGGCCGTGATTCACGGGGATGCCCTTGGCGGACTTGTCCTTGAAACTGTGGCAGCGCTCGAGCAGGCCCATCGGCGTGAGCGTGCCGAGCATCCACGTGAGCTCGCAGACCTCCGGCACATCCGACTGACGCCAGAAAACCGAGCGCTTCGGGTCGAGACCGCACGCGAGGAAATCGAGGGCGACGTCGAGCGTGTTCTTGCGGCGCTCGGCGGCATCGAAGAGCGAGGTCATCGAGTGGTAGTTGGCAATGAAATAAAAGGCCTCGCCCTTTTCCTGAAGCTCGATGGCCGGGCGCATCATCCCGAAATAATTCCCGAGGTGCAGCGCGCCGCTGGGCTGGATGCCGGACAAAATTCTCATGCGGCGGATTTTTTAGCCGCGAAGAGACACAAAGGACACAAAGAATTTTGCGCGATGAAGCTCGACCGCTTCCTTACGCGATCAACCCCTTGATCACCTGGCCGCCGAATTGTGAGAGCTGCTTGAAGCGGCCGGCGTGGTAGTAGGTGAGTTTGTTGTCGTCGAGGCCAAGGAGGCGCAGGAGCGTGACGTGAAAGTCGCGGACGTGGGCAATGCCTTCGACGGCCTGCATTCCCAAGTCGTCGGTCATTCCGAGAGTGTGGCCGGCGTTGCAGCCGCCGCCGGCGAGCCAGATGGTCATCGCCTTGGGATTGTGGTCGCGGCCGTAGGCGGTGCCGCCGCGGACGCCGTTGTCGGGCGTGCGGCCGAATTCGCCGCACCAGACGAGCAGTGTGCTGTCGAGCAGGCCGCGCTGCTTGAGATCGGCGATGAGCGCGGCGATGGGTTGGTCCACCCCGCGGACGAGATTCCCGTGCGCGCGCTCGATGTAGTCGTGCGAGTCCCACGTGCCGTTGTAGAGCTGGATGAAGCGCACGCCTTTCTCGACGAGCTTGCGGGCAAGGAGACATTTGCGGCCGAACGAATCCGTCGCGTCCCTGCCGATGCCGTAGGACTCCTTCGTGCGCGCGTCTTCCTTCGAGAGGTCGAGTGTCTCCGGCACCTGCATCTGCATGCGGAAGGCGAGTTCGTAATTGTCCATGCGCGCGGCGAGTTCGTCGTGGCCGGGATGCTGCGCGGCGTGCGCGGTGTTGAGTTTGGCGAGCAGGTCGAGGTTTGCGCGCTGGTGCTCGGGCGTGATGCCGGCGGGGGGGGTGAGGTCGAGGATGGGCGAACCTTTCGCGCGCAGCGGCGTCCCCTGAAAGCTCGCGGGGAGATAGCCATTGCTCCAGTTCGCCGCGCCGCCCTGCGGATACGAAACTTCCGGCAGCACGATGAAGCCGGGCAAATCCTGGTTCACCGAGCCGATGCCGTAAGTCACCCACGCGCCGAGGCCGGGGTCGCCGCCGAAGCGGTTGCCGCAATTCATCTGATACATCGCGGTCGGGTGATTCACCGAATCCACGTTGCAGCCGCGCCAGAAACAAATCTCGTCGGCGACCTTCGCGAGATGCTCCCAGTTCTCCGCCATGTCCGCACCGCTCTGGCCGGCCTTGCGGAACTTGAACGGGCTCTTCACGTAGTAGCGCTTGCCGCTTTCCATCGCGGACTTCTGCCTGCCCTCGCGCACGAATTCCTTGAGGTGCTGCCGTTCCAGTTCCGGCTTCGGGTCGAACGTGTCGATGTGCGACGGCCCGCCCTCCATCATCAGGAAGATGCAACTCTTCGCCTTCGCGGGAAAATGTCCGGCCTTCGGCGCGAGCGGGCTGACTTTCTCGGCCGCGCCCGCATCGCGCGCGAGCATCGCAGTCAACGCCACGCTGCCGAGACTCGTGCCCAAGCTGTAGATGAACTCCCGGCGCGTCGGCGCGTGCAACGCGCGGGCACCGGCACAGGGGAAGAAGGGTCTAGTAAACATACGCAAACTCGTTGGAGTTGAAGAGCACGAGGCAGACATCGGCCAGCGCGCGGGTGTGGGCGTCCACGGCGGCCGGTTGAAGGTCGGGGACGAACTCGGCGTAGGCCTCGAGCTTCTCGTTGAAGGTGAATTTCTCGCCGGTGTTTTCCTCCACGGCCTCGCGCTTCACTTCGAGCGGCGGCTTCGGCGATTCGAGCTTCGTGGACTTCTGTTCCGCTTCCATCACGCGCCAGTGCGCGAAGCAGGACTTGAGTTCGTTCGCGTTTGGCGCGCGTCCGTAGGTGAGTTGAAAGCAACGCGTGAGCGCCGCTTCATCGGACTTCGTTTCCTTCACGGCACGGTTGGCGAGGGCGAGCGCGCGGTCGTAGCTGGCGCGGCCGTTGAAGAGGCTGAAGACCTGGGGCGTGACGGTCGAGGCGGAGCGGTTCTCACACGAGAAGTCCGGCGCGGGATTGTTGAACACCTCGAGAAACGGATCGGGCAGTCCGCGAATCCGCAGCGCGTAGAGCGAGCGGCGATGACGCTGCTCCGGCTTCGGATTCGGCGTCCACGCGTTGGCGAACGTGCCCATGACCTGGCGCGGCTGGAGCGCGGCTTCGAGATTGATCTCGGGACGATTCGGAATGCCGCCGAGTGTCGGGTTCAACTCGCCCGTGGCGGCGAGCATCGAGTCGCGGAGTTCTTCCGCCGAGAGCCGGCGCGGTTTGAAGACGGCGTAGCTCGTGCCGGTTGGATCTTTCTCGGCGAGAAGTTTTCGGTCGGGGAAACTGGCCGAACGCCGATACGCCTCGGAACTCATGATGAGCCGGTGCATCGCCTTGACGGACCACGGACTCGCGGGCACGCCGCCCGCGCTCCCCTCGACGAACGTCGCCGCGAGCCAGTCGAGCAGTTCGGGATGCGTGGGCTTCTTGCCCGTGCTGCCGAAATTATTCGGGTTGCCCGCGATGGGCTGGTCGAAATGCCAGAGCCAGATGCGGTTCACAATGGCGCGCGCGGTGAGCGGATTCTCCGGGCTTGCGACCCAATCAGCGAACGCCTTGCGCCGGCCTTCGATGGCGTCGGGGATGGGCGTCTGCTGCACCGAGCCGAGCACGCTGAGCACACCGGGCTTCACCTTCTGCCCCGAGGCAAACGGATCGCCGCCGGTGAGCACGCACGTCTCCTCGAGTTCGCCGTCACTCATGCGATTGGCCGGCATGCGCACGGGCGCGAGCACCGCCTTCACCTCGGGCGTGCGGCCGCTGTGGACCGAGAGCGCGAACGGCTCGTAACGATCAAGCTCCCACTTGAGGCGCTCGACTCCCTTGCGCGCGACGCGCTCGTTGCCGTAGTCCTGCGGGGAGAAGCCGACGAGCTTGGGCGGATACTGATCCTCGGGCACGCCTTGCTTCACCATCGCCGCGCGCGCGCCGTCGAAAATGCCGCCGAACTCGCGCCGCTTGCCGTTGCGATTCACGGGCGGCTGCGTGCGCGCCTGCGCGATGGCGGCATTCCACTTCGTGGCGTCGAGGCCCTTGTCCTTGAACCACTGCTCCGCGTTCCTGACCAGTTTCGCATCGAGCGCCGCGAGCGTGGTCATGTATTCGGCGCGGCGCGCTTCGAGAAATTTCCGTTCCTCGAACCCGCCGGTGTTCTCCTCCTTCAAGAACGGCGCGGCACGCTCGCTGAGTTGCGTCGTCGCGAAGACCGCCTGCAGCGAATAGTAATCGCGCGTCGGAATCGGATCGAACTTGTGGTCGTGGCAACGGGCGCATTGCAGCGCGTGCGCGAGGAAGGTTTCGCCCACGCTGTTCGCCACGTCGTCGAGGAAACGCTGGCGCGCAACCTTCGCGACCTCCATGCCGGTCAACTCCCACGGGCCCATGCGGAGGAAGCCGGCGGCGATGAGCAATTCGCCGTCTTCGGAGCGCGACTCGGCGATTTCGTCACCCGCAATCTGCTCGCGGATGAACTGGTCGTAAGGCTTGTCCGAGTTGAACGCGCGCACGACGTAGTCGCGATAGCGCCACGCGTTGCCGCGCTCGTAGTCATTCGCGAAGCCGCTAGAATCAGCGTAACGCACCACATCAAGCCAGTGCTGCGCCATGCGCTCGCCGTAGTGCGGCGAGGCGAGCAGGCGCGTGATGACTTTGTTGAAGGCCCTTTCGTCCGGCAGCGGGTCGTTCAGAAAACTTTCAATCTCCTCTGGCTTCGGCGGCAGGCCGGTCAGGTCAAACGTCGCGCGGCGGATGAGCGTCGTGCGGTCGGCGAGCGGCGCGGGCTGGAGACCGGCGGGCATCTTCGCGGCGAGGAAGGCGTCAATGGGGTTTCGAGTTTCGAGTTTCGAGTTTCGAGTTTCCGCCGCCGGCACCGCCGGCTTCCTCACCGCCTGATACGCCCACAAACCCTCCGGCTTGTATTTGCGGTTCGTCCACTCCGGCGAGAGGCCGCCGGCGGTCTTCACCGTGACGCCGTCCTCGGCGGACCACTTGTCCGCGTTGGCCCTGGAGAGTTCCTTCACGCGCGCCTCGTCGGGCCACGGCGCGCCGCCGGCGATCCATTGCCTGATCCAGCCGATCTGCTCCGGCGTGAGTTTGTCCGCCTCCTTCGGCGGCATCGGCATCCAGTTGTCGTCCTCGTGCAGGCGCGTGACGGCGAGATACAACGGACTCGCATCGGGCCTGCCCGGAACAATGGAAGGTTTCTCGCTCTCGCCGCCCTTGAGCAAGCCGGCCGGCGTGTGCATATCGAAGCCACCCTTGATCTTCTGCTCGTCCTTGCCGTGGCACGCAAGGCACTTCTCGTTGAACAGCGGTGTGACGCGCCGGATGAACAACGACTCGATTTCAGAATTCGCCGGCACCGGCTGGGCCGCCCGGGCCAACGGAAGGGCGACCGCGGCGGCGAAAGCCAGAGTGAGGAGCGATGATTTCATGGCCGGCGATTTCGGGCTGGGAACTTTGACGGGCAAATATGCCTGAGGTTTCATCCGCCGTCACCGGAAGTTTGGCGCGGCGCCAAAGTCCGCGTGACGCTCGCGCAACGAACACCTATGCTCGCTTCCGCGTGCGTCGCCTGTTTTTTAATTCTCCGAAATCCGGCCACTACCACACCGCGTGGCTCGCGGCGGCCTGGCTGGCCGGCGCGCTGGCGGCACCGGCCGGGGAAAACTGGCCACAGTTCCGCGGGCCGACCGGCCAGGGGGAATCCACCAACCGCGGGCCGTTGACCTGGGGCGAGACGAGCCATGTCCGGTGGAAGACGGCGCTCCCCGGCCGCGGACACTCCTCGCCCATCGTTTGGAATGGCCGCGTCTGGCTCACCACCGCCACCGATTCGGGCCGGTCGCTGCGCGCGATGGCGGTGGATTTCGATTCGGGAAAAATCGTCCGTGACCTCGAACTGTTTCACCGCGCCGATGCCGAGCCGCTGGTCGTGGTGCCCAACGGCTACGCCTCGCCCACGCCGGCCGCCGCGGCGGGAGTGATCGTCACGAGCTTCGGTCCCAACGGCGTCGCGGGCCTCGACCCGGAGAGCGGCCGCGTGCTTTGGCGCCAGACCGGCCTGACCTACCACCACGACGGCAACGGCGCGGGCAGCTCGCCCATCATTCACGGCGCGCTCGCGATCCTGAATTGCGACGGCGCCGACACGCACCACGTCGCGGCCCTGCGTCTGGCCAGCGGGAAAGTGGCCTGGAAAATCCCACGGTCATCGACGGCGGCGGTCGGTGCCGAGGGCAAATCTTTTTCCACGCCGCTGGTGATCCGCGCGGCCGGACGCGAACTGCTCGTCAGTCCCGGCGCGCACCGCGTCTCCGCCTACGAGCCGGCCACCGGGCGCGAGGTGTGGTTCTGCGACCTGCCCGGGGTGACCATCGTGCCGCGGCCGGTGTTCGCCGGCGGCCTCGTGTTCGTGTGCACCGGCTTTCCCAAAGCCGAGCTGTGGGCGATCCGGCCCGACGGGACGGGCGACGTCACGCGCAGCCACGTCGCGTGGAAATACGCGCGCCAGGTTCCGCACATCGCCACGCCTGTCGCTGACGGCGAAAATCTTTTCCTCGTTTCCGACAGTGGTCTCGCCGCCTGCCTTGAACTCAACACGGGCCGCGAACGCTGGAGCGAGCGCCTCGGTGGCAACCATTACGCGTCGCCGCTCGCCGCAGCCGGGCGGATTTATTTTTTCAACGCGGAGGGCGACACGAAGGTGGTCGCCGCCGACCGGAAATTCTCGGTGCTCGCCACCAACCGGCTGGAGGGCGGCTGTTACGCCTCGCCGGCCGTGATCGGCGGCGCGCTGCTGCTGCGGACGGAGACGCACCTTTACCGGATCGAGGAATGACCGGCCACCGCTTCAGTGCGGCGAGGAGAGGAACGCGATCAGATCGGCAAACTCGACGGGCGAAAGGGACGCGCACAATCCTTCGGGCATCGCGGAGACGCTGCTCCGGCGGCGGGAGGCGATGGCCGTCTTGGGGACCGCAGTTTCACCCTCTGCGTTGAGCAACGTGACTGTGTCCGGCGTTTCGCGCGCGATGAGTCCGGTGAAAACCTCGCCGCTTTGCGTGCGCAACTCGACCGCCTCGTAGCCGGGCGCGATCCAGCGGGAGGGAAAGAGCACGGCGTCAATCAACTGTTGGCGCGACAGTTTCGTGCCCACGCGCGCCAGGTCGGGACCGAGCCGACCGCCCGGCCGGCCGGCGCGATGACACTTCGCGCAGGCCAGCGCCGGGTCGTCGTGAAACAAACGCGCCCCCAGTTCGGCGTCGCCCGGATTGGCGAGGGCGAAGCCGGCGAGGGCCTTCACGGCGTGCGATTCAGCCGGCGAAGACGCGGCGCGGATTTCATTCAGCACTCGGCGCTCGGCGCGCGATAATTTTGCAACGTCTGCCGCACGCGACACCGCCGCCGAGTCCCGTCGGCAAAGCGCGCCGAGCGCCGTGCGCGAAACCATCCGGGTGCGCGGGTCGCCGTGGGCGACACTGTCGAGGAACAGGCGCAGCGCCCGCAGGTCCGGCATCCGCGCGAGCGCTTCGGTGGCCACTGCCCGAACGTCTTCGTCCTTCGCCGTCTGTAGCAACGCCGGGATCGCGTTGGTGGCGCGCAGCAGGCCGAGGCTGCGGATGATCTCGCGGCGCAAATTGCCGGCCGCGCCGGCCAGCCGCCGTTCCAACGCTTGCGCCGCCGCATCGCCGCCAATGCTCCCCAGTGCGACCGCGACGACCTGGCCAATCTCCGCGTCCGGATCGTCCAGGCGTTTTGCCAGCCCGGAGACGGCTCCGGAAATTTTCAGTTCACCGAGGTGTCGGATGATTTCGACGAGGCCGGACGGGTTCGGCGGCTGGTCCAGAAACCGGGCGAGCGCGGATTCGATCTCCGGCCCGCCCAACCGGCCCGCGGCCTCGAGTGCGGCATAAAAAACCGGCGGGTCGTTGGTGGCACCGATGGAGCCGGAATGTCGGAGACGAACGAGTTCATCCGCGACGGCCCGGCGCGCGAGGTCGCCGCCAAGTTCGGCCAGAGCTTCGAGCTGCGCGACCACGGTTCCGGGCTCCGATTCCGTGGCGAGCGCGGCGGCCAGTTCGGCTTCCGCCTCCGCGTCGCGCAGCCACGCGGTGCTGCGTGCCGCGGTCTGCCGCACCGAACTGTCCGGGTCACGCAACGCAGCGCGTATGCGCGCGAGGCAAACCGGTGTGCCTTCCCAGTCGAGCGTCCGTGCCGGCCGCGGTTGCACCGAAGGATGACCATTGGCGCCCCACCAGCCGCCGTCCCAAGCCACGGATTTTCGCGCGGCCAAGGTGATCGCATCCAGCGCCAGGACGCGCACCGTGGCGGACGCGTTCGTCGAGACGACGCATTGCGCCAGCGCCGCGACAACGGCCGTTTCAAAAACTTCGCGCAACGCAAAAATGGTTCCCTCCCGAATTTCCGATTCCGGCGCGTCGAGACCGAGTGCAATTTCCGGCCAGCGGTCGGGATGCACGCGGCCCACGCGGTTCAGAGCGGTAAACGCTGCGTAACGGGCGAACAAATCCTTCTCCACCAGCGCGCCCTGAAGCGGCGCGATGGCCGTTGGGTCGGCGATGCGGCCCAACGCCGTCGCGGCGTGAAACCGCACGGAAGCGTCCGGGTCGTGCAGCAACTCGACGAGCGGCCCGACGGCTTCGCTCGCGCGCCGCACCCAGAGTTGCCGCGCGGCCTGCCGCCGCACGCTGGCATCGGCATCGCGCAACGCGGCGATTACATTCGTGCGGGAGTCGAGGCCGCCGTGGATTGCGTCGAGCGTCCAGATCGCGCTCCAGCGCGCGAAGGGCGGCGCGTTCGTATCAGCCAGCAATGCGCGCACGGCCGGCAACGCGGCCGTGGCTTGCGTGGCAAGTTGTCGTTGCGCCACAAGCCGGACGGATTGCGCGGGGTGCCGGAGGCCGGTGAGGAGTTCCGAGACGGAAGCTTCGATCGGTTTGCCGAGTGCGGCGGGCAGCCACCACGGAGGTCTGGCCGCAGCGGCGCTCGGTCCCTGATAGGTTAGTTTGATCAGCCGGCCCTTGTCCGTTTTCACTTCGCCGGTATTCCAATCGGTGATGTAAACCGCCGCGCCATCTGGCGAGACGGCCAAGCCGACCGGCAGGAAAAGTCCGCGCGACGCAACGAAATCGCTTCCGCCGTCGTTGTGCCGTGTCGCGAGGACGAAACTCGCACCGGCCCGCCCAAGGGTCACACGCATAATCTGCTGCCGACTAAAGTCGGCCAGAAACAGATCGCCTCCAAACTCAGTCGGCAGCGCGTCCTCGTTGTAACAGAACGCTCCCGCGCCCGCCCCCCCGCCGAAGTCACTGATCATCCAGAGCGTGTGGGGCCGGCGCGGCTTGAAGTCCCACGGGTAACCGTAGGTGCCGCCCTCGACCATGTGCGTGAGGCGCGTGCCCCAGCCGTTGCCGTCGTCGGTGTTGTCGTAAGTGAACAGTTCGTCCTCGGCGTTGAGCGCCACGTCGGGATGGTTGCGCGTGCCGCTGGCGAACACCTCCATGTCCGAGCCGTCGAGCCGGAAGCGAAAGACGCCGCCGCCGTGAAGTTGAATGGTCTGGCCGTCCCGGCTCCGCACGTTGAACAGGCCCGCGTCGCCGACGGCCAGATAAAAAAATCCATCCATGCCGAGCCGGAAATTTCCCGGCACATGCGTGCGCGAGCCGAGCAGCACCGTGCCGTCCGCCCGCGGGCTGGTGCAGTCGAAGAGGTCACGGCGTTGCGTGGCGCGGGCGCCGTCGTCGGTGAACACGCTGAACTTGGGCGCGTGATTCACATAAAGTTGGCCGTCGAGGTAAGCCAGTCCCTGCACACAGAAAAGCTGGTCCGCAAAAACCTCCACCCGGCCGCCGGGATGGATGCACGCGACGCGGCTCACGGGCCGATCGGTGACGCCCTCGCCATCCATCACGTCTTCCCCGACAAACACCCGGCCATCAGGCGCGCAGCAGACGGCCGTCGGGTTGCGGATCCGGGGAGACTGGGCGACGACCTTGAGTTTCCATCCCGGCGAAACGTCGGGAAGCCGGCGTGCCAACCCCGCCTGCCCGTCATCGGCCCACCAACGAACAACGAGGTTGGCCACCAGCAGGATTGCGACAACGGCATAGAACAGTTTACGCCACATCGGGTCGAGTATGCGGCAGAAGCCACGCGGGCCGCAAGATTCGCGGCCTCATCCGCGTTGACGCTCCGGACGCGGCGCGGCACCCTCGCGCCCTCGCAACCGATGAGCAGCGAACTGTTGCCAAAAATTTCCGTCATCACGCCCACGCGCAACGCGCGGGCGCTGCTGGAAAACCTGCTGCAATCCGTCGCGCGGCAGGACTACCCGCGCGACCGGATTGAGCTGCTCATTTCCGACGCGCGCTCGACCGACGGCACGCGCGAGCTGGCGGCAAAGTTCGGCGCGACGGTGATGGATGACAACGGCAGCGACATGGAGGAAGCCAAGCGCATCGCCCTCGCGCGCGCGACGGGCGACTACGTCCTCTTCGCCGACGCGGACAACGAGTTCACGCACGCGGATTTTTTTCGCCTCGCCGTCGCTGGGCTGGAGAAAAACCCGCAGGCGCTCGGCGTGGAGAGCTACTATCTGGCTTCGCCGAAGATGAGTTCGTTCTGCGCCTACATCACCGCGACGCTCCACATCAGCGACCCGATCGCGTGGCTGATGACGGTGCGCCCACGACTCGTCGCGACCGACGGCGAAGTGGAACGGTGGACGCTGCCGGAGGGGACGTTCGCGTATCCGCTCGGCGCGAATGGATTTCTCTTCCGCCGCGCCGACCTCGAAGCGGCGAAGGCGCGCGAGCAATTCCAGGACACCCACGTGGCGATGCACCTGATGCGCGCGGGCAAACGCGAGTGGCTGCGCCTGCGCGGGCGCGGCGTGCACCACTACTACGTGCAGGATTTGCTGCCCGGGTTCCTGCACAAGCGCCGCCGCGCCATCGCGCATTATTTCAACGTGCAGAAAAAAACCGGCGCGAACTGGAGCCGGGAAAAACCGCGCGTGCCGGCATGGCTCGCGTGCCTCTACGCGGTGACGGTCATCGGGCCGCTGTATCACACCGTCACCGGCCTCGCGCGCACGGGCGACCGCCGGTGGCTGTGGCACACGCCGGCGTGTTTCGTCTCGGCGCTCGGCACCGTGTGGGGTTGGTGGACCTTCAAGCGGCACTCGGGTGACAAGCAAATGGTGTCGAAGCTCCAGCCAAAGCAGACGCTGAAGGAATAGCCGCGGGGACTCGTGTTACTTCAACTGTTCGAGATTCTCCGCGAACTGCCGCACCACCTGAACGTCGTCGTATTGCGCGATGAAATTTTTCTGCGCGGGATCGGCGGGGGAGTTGAGGTTCGCGATCACGGCGTCGGCGAACGCGACGCGATCACCGAGCGGAACGTAGGCCGGGAACTCGCCGAAGATGCTGCGGTAATGCGGCAGCTCGTAGGTCACGCATTTGCAACCGCAGTAGAGCGCCTCCGCGAGCGCGATGCCCCAGCCTTCCTCGAGGCTCGGGAAAAAGAAAAACGCCGACTCCTTGAGGATCGCGTATTTCTCCTCGTCGCTCACGAAACCCTTCACGATCACGTTCGCGAGGCGCCGCTTCTCCAGTTCGGCGACGAACGCCGCGCGCTCGGGGCCGTTGCCCATCATCAGCAGCCGGAACTCCGGGTCCGCTTTCGCGACGCGCTCCATCACGTCGAGCAGATCGAAGATGCCCTTTTGCGAGGTCATCCGGCCGAGGAAACAGGCCTGCTTCATTTTCTTCGGCTGGTCGGGAAAGCGGTCCACCTTTTTGGTGTCGAAGCCGGCGTGGAGGATTGCCCACGGCTTGCCCGGCGCGATGATTTCGAGCTGTTGGCCGGTGTGGTCGTTGCCGACGATGAGGAAGTCGCACGACCAGCGGACGAGCTGGAGCGAAAAAATCGTCTCCAGCCGCGCGAGCGTGAAGCGGATGCGCGTGGCGAGGTTCACCGCCTTCCGCGGCGGCGGCACGTGATAGATGATCGCGCCCTTGCGCTTCGCCTTCGCGAACAGCAGCGGCAGCAGGTCGAAAAAAAATGGCGAGGTCGCGATGATGAAACCATAGCCCGCGCCGCGCAGCCGCAGCGCGTGCCCGATGCCCTGCAAGGTCCGCCAGCACAGGAGCAGGATGAGTCCCGCGAGGCCCGCGTTGAAATTTGCGGCGGAGAAATAAAGCCGGCCCGCGCCGGGCACGAGGCCCGCGGCGGATTTGGGCAGGAGCAGATCCGGCTTGAGGCCGCCGAGGTTGACGCACTTGATGATGACCTGGTCGCCGCCGCCGATCTCGCCGAGCACGGTCTTGCCGGTGCCCGCCACGGTGCCGTTCCAGATGAAGAGCAGTTTTTTCATCCGCTCGCGGCGCGGCGGCTCACGCGGGGCGCTGGGTTGACTCGAGGACGATGCCGAGGTTGCGGTCCAGGCGCGGGTTGAGGCCGCAGAGGAAGCCGCCGTTCTGCGCCCAGAAGCCGAGCGGACGGAAGCCGCACGCGGAGGTCAGGTCGCGCAACGAGCCCGGCGTGAAATCGCGGATGTGCCCCGACGGCACGAAGCGCGCGAGTTTTTCCTTCATGAAGCCCGGCCAGAAACCGTAAGCCGTGGTCTCGACGCCGACCTCGCTGCCGAGCGGTTGGCCGCCGAAGAGGAACGCGATGCGGTTCATCCACGCGGCGATGTTCGGCACGCTCACGACGCAGAGGCCGCGCTTGTCCATCACGCGGTGGAATTCGCGCACGAGCGCCTCGGTCTGAAAAATGTGCTCGACGACGTGGTTGCACGACACGAAGTCGAAGCTGTTGTCGGCGAACGGCAGCTTGGTGCCCTCGACGCTCTGCTGGATGAACTCCAGCTTCGGGGAAATTTCGGCGAAGACATTCTGCTCCGTCTTCACGAGGTCGAGGCCGACGACGCGTTCGACGGTCTGGCCCGAGTTGCGGAAATGCCGCGTGAGGTCGAGGAGGAACTGCCCCTTGCCGCAGCCGACGTCGAGCATCCGGATCGGCCGGCCCGACTGGCGTTGCATCCACGCGCGAAAGCCGGCGGAGGAAGTCAGGCGCCCGAGGTTGAAGACGGACTTGCCGTAGCCCGCGTCGCGCGAGTGCTGCTGCTCGTAGTATTTTGGATCAACTGCCATTTTGTGAGGCTAGGGTTGGGTCAGGTGGGCGTCAATTATTTCGGCTTCGTCGCGCGCATGAGCAGCCAGTGTCCGCGCCGCGGCATGAGGCCTTCGAGCGGCTTGCCGAGCCAGCGCGGCAGCGGCATGAGGCCGAGGGAGCGCACGTCGATTCCGCCGAAGCCCGCCTTCGCGAACAGATCGCGCGCCTGTGCCACAGAAAGGATGCGGTTGTGGCCGGAGATGCCGGAGAACGCCGGGTGCTCGATCGGAACGCCGGAAACATCCACCGGAAATCCCTCGCCGTGATGCAGGCCGAGCGGGTTGCCGACATACCAGCCGCAAACGTTCTGCGACGAGAACGGCGTGTAGCCCATCACCATCGCGCCGAGGTTGAGGAGGCTCGTGAGATTTTCCGACGTGAACACCGCCGTGCCGCCGGGCGCGAGCACACGGAACGCCTCGCAAAGAAACAGCCGCGTGTTGTGCACGTGCTCGATGACCTGGCTCGAATGGACGGCGTCGAAGGAATTGTCCGGGTAGGGCCAGCGGCCGTTGAGGTCGAACGACGTGACCTCGAGGCCGCGCGCGCGCGCGCCGTCGGCGAGCGGCGGGTTGCCCTCGACGCCGCAGAACTTCTCCGGCTTGTGCTTGAGGTAATGAAACAACCGCGAGCCGTCGCCGCAGCCCACGTCGAGGAGGCGGCGCGGTTGCAACGCCGCGATGGTCTCGCCGGCCCAGTGATACGAGGCGTCGCAGCTCGAGGCGTAGTAGCGATAGACGATGTCCTTGAGAAACATGGCGGCTATTTGGTGGCGACGTGGCGGCTGGAGCCGACGAGGTAGCGGAGCTTGAGTTCGAGCGGCCAGAAAAATTTCCGGAAGCCGGCGATCATTTCCTTCGGCGTCGGAAAGCGCGGCCGAACCAGCGCACCGAGCGGCGCGAGCCATTCGGGCGGAAGCTGCGCGCGCTGGGTTTCGAGCAGTTGCTCGGCGTGATTTTTCTGGCCGACCATCGCGGCGATGACGATCTGCTTCGCCAGCGCGAGGGCGCGCGCCTCGGCCGGCCATTGAGCGATGACCTCGGGTCGCCGGAAGAAGAGGCAGTCGGCGTAGATCGGCTTGCCGTGGCTCTGCGAGAAGCGGTGGGCCGTGTCGTATTTCCAATACTCGGTAAACATGCCGACCAATTCGAAGCCGTGCGCGTGCAGATACGCCGCGACTTCGTGATACGGCGGCTCGCCCTGATAGAACGGCTCGAAGCGCAGCTCGCACTGGACCGCGAGCAGTTGATCGAGCAGCGGCTCGCAACTTTTCACGACCGCGAAGTCCACGCCTTCGAGATCGGTCTTGAGGAAGTCCACGTGCGCAAGGCCGTTTTGCTTGAGCACCTCGGGCATCGTCGTGCATTCGACATCCAGCTCCTGCTCCATCGTGTGGTAGCGCTCGATGCCGAAGGCTTTCACGAGTTCGAACTTGGGCTTCAGCAACGAGCAGCTCCCGACGAAAGTGTTTTTGCGAAACTTCGCCGGGCCCGCGGTGCCGCCGATGACCTGGTTGACGCCGATCTTTTTGAAATAACCGCCGCCCGTCCACGCGCCGCCGCCCGCGTCAATCTCGATGAGCGTGAGCGCCGCCTTCAACTCCGCGGGCAGCCCGTAGTCCCAGTCGCCGATGCAGCCGAGGTTGGCCACGACGAAATTTCCCCGGAGCGATTCAGCGAGGGTCTTCAAGGCGGTCAGCGGGTTGTCGGCATGAGTGCGGGCCGGAAAAACACGCGCGACGCTAGTTTTTCAGGCCGGGGCGGGTCAACTCCGAACCGCCGCCCGCCGCCGCGCGGCCCATGCGGTTGCTGAACTGGAAGCGCGTTTTTTTCAGAATCAGGCCCGAGAGGAAATACCACGTGAACACATACAGCCCGATCACGCCGAAGAACGGCAGGTAGATTTTCCGCCAGCCGCGGCAGTGGACGTAGGAGTCCTTCTGCCAATACACGCCGAGCAGGAAGACGACGAGCGGCGTCCACGGCCACGTCCACGGCACGAGCGTGAGCAGGCACATCACGCACAGGAAAAATTGGAGGCCGATGCCGATGAGCAGGCCGACGCTCGGCTGCTTCAAATTGAAATGCACGGCCACGCCCGCGGCCTCGGCGTTGCGGCAATACTTTTTGATGCAGCCACCGAACGTGAACTCCTGCCCCAGCCCGTGCAGATGCCAGCCCTCGATGTCGGTCGGCGCGAACTCACCCTCCGGCTTCAGCCGCTGGTAGAGGTCCGTGTCGCCGCCGGCCAGCGCCTGGTTCACCTCGTCGTAGCCGCCGATCTTTTCGAAGACCAACTTCCGCAGCGCGTTGAACTTCGTGTCGAAATGATTCTCGACGCGGTGGCCCTCGTAACGCGCGTTGAACACCTGACCCCAGAAATTGTATTTCGCGAAATCCTCCCCCGCGCCGAGCATCGTGAAGAGCGTGCCGATCACCTTCGGGTTCTCGAAACACTTCACCAGCTTCGCCAGCGCGCGCGGGTCGGTGACCTTCACGTCGGCTTGCATCAGCAGGAGCAGTTCGGCGCGGGCGATCTTCACCGAGGCGTTGGTCGCCGGCATCTGCCCGCTTTTCTCCGGCGGAAACGTCACCACGCTCACCGACACGCCCGGCTTCTGCACGAGCCGGTGCTTCTTGATGAGTTCCACCGAATCGTCATCCGAACAGCCATCGGCGAAGATCACCTCAAACGCAAACTCCGCCTCCTGAATCGCCAGGCTCTCCAGCGCCACGAGAATCGTCGGCGACGCGTTCTTGTAAGGGATGATGACCGAGAGCGTGGGCGTCTCGGCGCGGCGCGATTCAAAGAGGACTTTCATCGGACGAGTCGCGGGAGGATAGGAACTCACCCGGCCGTTGCAATCTTCGCTTCTGCGGAATTGCGGTCGCCGCGCGACGTGCGTATGCTCCGCGGCCATGAGTCTTTTCGGCGCCGTGTTCAAAATCGTCAACGAGCTGAACGCCTTCTCCCTGCGCGACACGCGCGAGAAGGCGCTCGGCGGCGACGTGCGCGAGCAATACCTCCTCGGCACCGCCTATCTCGACGGGCAGGGCGTGGACAAAAACGATTGGGAAGCCGCCTACTGGTTTCAGCGCGCCGCCGATCAGGGCCACGCGAAAGCGATGACGAGTCTCGGCCTCATGTATTGCCTCGGCCGCGGCGTGCCCAAGGACGCCATCGAGGGAGCAAAATGGCTGATCGTCGCGTCGCGTCGCGGCCACGCGCCCGCGAAAAAATCTTTGGAGACCGCGAAGGTGAAACTCACCGCCGGGATCCGAATCATGATCCCGCGCATGATCCCGCGCACGAATCGCACGCCGGGGAAACGCATCCGCACACGCAGGACTGAGGGGCAAATCCGAAGTCCGGAGTGGCGCCCGCGAAACACGCGAACCCACGCGAAGGCAAAGTCACCACGCCGCCCCCCCCGCGGGATTGATTCGAATCACGACACCCGGCCCGATTCCCATTCGCGTCTTTGGCGTGCTTCGCGGGCTCAACGGCTGAATTCCGTTTCAGATGCGGGTCGAACAGTTGCCGGCCATCCCGAGCCTCGTCGGCTGACGGTCCGGATTGGCCATGTCCCGTTCCGTGCCCATCCGTGAAATCCGTGTCTTCACTGCCGCACAAACTCCTCGTGCAGCCGCGCGTATCTCCCGCCGAGCGCAAGCAGCTCCGCGTGCGTGCCCTGCTCGATGATGCGCCCGTGGTCGAGCACGAGGATGCGGTGCGCGTGCCGCACGGTGCTCAAGCGGTGCGCGATGACGAAGCTCGTGCGTTTCGCAAAAAGCTCCTCCAGCGCGTGCTGGATCAAGCCCTCCGTCTGCGGGTCCACCGCGCTCGTCGCCTCGTCGAGGATGAGCAGGCGCGGTTGCGCGACCATCGCGCGCGTGAAACAGAGCAACTGCCGCTCGCCCGCGCTGAAGTTCGCGCCGCGCTCGCCCACCTTTGTCGCGTAGCCATCGGCGAAGCGAAGGATGACCTCGTGCGTGCCGAGCTTTTTCGCGGCGGCCATCACGTCGTCGTCGGTCGCGGCAGGGCGGCCGAATTTTAGATTCTCCATCACCGTGCCGGTGAAGAGGAAGTTGTCCTGCGTCACGATGCCGATCTGCTCGTGGAGCGACTCGATGGTCACGGTTTGCAAATCGAGGCCGTCCATCGTGATGCGCCCGCGCTGCGGCTCGTAGAAGCGCGTGAGCAGGCTGATGACGCTCGTCTTGCCGCTTCCGGTGGCACCCACGAGCGCGACAGTCTCGCCCGGCTTCGCCTCAAACGCGATGTCCTCCAGCACCCATGCATCGGCGGGCGTCGAGTCGTAGCGGAACCACACGTGGTCAAAAACAATGTGCCCGCGGATCGGCGGGAGCGGCTGTGACGCAGGGCGGTTGCGGACCTGCGGCTCGGTGTCGAGCAGTTGGAAAATCCGCTCGGCGCTCGCGGCGGTTGACAGCAGCGAGTTGTAGAGGTCGCCCATCGTCTGGATTGGCCCGAAGAACATTCCCAAGTAGAGCACGAACGCCGCGAGCTGGCCGACGGTGATTTCATCGCGCATCACCAGCGCGCCGCCGTAGCCGAGGATCACCGCCGCGCCCACGCCCGACATCAGCCCGATGAACGGCAGGTAAGTGTGGAACACCCGCGACGCCGCGAGCACGTGGCTGTTATAGGTCTCGTGCAGTTCCTCGAAGCGCCCGAGGTTTTCCTCCTCACGCGTGAACGCCTGCACCACTCGCACGCCCGCGATGTTTTCCGCCATCGCCGCCGTGAGCCGCGACGACTGCGCGCGCACCTTGCGGTAGGCGGCCATGCCTTTGGTGTGAAAAATTCGCGACGCAATCGCGAGCGGCGGCAGCACCGCGCTCACGGCGAGGCAAAGGCGCCAGTCATATTGCAGCATGAGCGCGACGACGCCGACGAGCGTGAGCGCGCTGCCGAGCATCTGCGTCGCGCCCCATGTCAGGATGCGGTCGAGCGATTCAATGTCCGTATCCGCGCGCGCGATGATGCGGCCCTGGTGCGTCTTGTCGAAATAGTTGAGCGAAAGTTTCTGGATGTGCTCGAAGACCGCCATGCGCAGGTCGTTCATCGCGCCCTGCCCGACGGTGATGGCGCTCGTCACCTGCGCGACGGAGAGTCCCCAACCGAGCAGGAGGTTGAGGAGGAACACCACGCTCACGATGAGAATGCCGTGCATCGCCACTTCTGCCGTGGAAAAGTTGGTGAGGAAACGGTCAATGCCGATCTGGATGAACTTCGGCCCGAGCAGCGACGAAGCGGTGGCGAGCGCGGTGAAAATCAGATTCCACACCACACGCCGCCGATACGGCCGCAGCCAGGCCGTGAGGCGAAAGAAGGTGCCCGCGCTCATTTTTTTCTGAGCGAGTTCTTCTTCCAGCCGGATGTCGTCTTTGGAGGGCATGGAACTATTTTTTAACCACGAATGGACACGAATGGACACGAATGCGGAGCAAGCGCTCGGAGACCGCGGCCCGGCATCTACATTCGTGTTTATTCGTGTCCATTCGTGGTTCTCAGTGCTGGATTTGTTTTTCAAACACCTCGCGGTAGAAGCCACTGCGCTGAATCAATTCCGCATGAGTGCCGCGCTCGACGATGCGCCCTTCCTTCAGGACCAGAATCATGTCCGCGTGCTGCACGGTGCTGAAGCGCTGCGCGATGATGAACGCCGTGCGGCCTTCGCACAGTTTCCGCATCGCCTCCTGAATCTGCCGCTCGGTCCCGGCATCCACGCTCGCGGTGGCATCGTCGAGGATGAGGATGCGCGGGTCCATCAGGAATGCGCGGGCGATGGCGATGCGCTGGCGCTGGCCGCCGCTGAGCGACACGCCGCGCTCGCCGATGATGGTGTCGTAGCCGTCCTCCAGTTCCGTGATGAACCCGTGCGCTTGCGCGGCCTGCGCGCACCGGATGATTTCCTCGCGCGTCGCCGTCGGGCGGCCGTAGGCGATGTTCTCCGCCGCGCTGGCGCTGAACAGAAAGGTCTCCTGAAAAATCACGCCCACGCTTTGGCGCAACGCGCGAAGATCGAGCTCACGAACGTTCACGCCATCCAAGAGCACGCGGCCCTGCGTCGCGTCGTAGAAGCGCGGGATGAGATTCACGAGCGTCGTCTTGCCGGAGCCAGTGGGGCCGACGATGGCGATGGTCTGGCCGGGCTTCGCCTCGAAGGTGAGGTCGGCGAGGGCGGCCTTGGCAGTGGAACCGGCGCCTTCGCCGGTTTTAGTGGAGCGGGCGCCCTCGCCCGCAGTTTCGGCAGGCGAGGGCGCCTGCCGGACTTTGACAGGCGGGGGCGCCTGTCCCACTACGCCGGAGGTCCGCCCGCCATCTCGCTCCGTGGAGTAGGTGAAGCCCACGTTTTCAAACGTCACGTGGCCGCGCCCCGGCGGCATCGGCTCCTTGCCGCTCGCGAGACCGCTTGGCTCGTGGATGATTTCCAGCACGCGCTCGGCGCTCGCGCTCGCGTTCTGCACGATGTTCGTGAACTGCCCCACCATCCCGACGCGGTAGCCGATGGCCATGAGGTAGAGCACCACCTTCGCGAGGTCGCCGATGGGCAGCTCGCCCTGAATCACCGCGCGTCCGCCGATCCACAGCGCGAGCGGCGTGCTGAGTCCGTAGATGAACTGCGCGAACGGCACGCGCGCGGCCCAGTAGTTCACCGTCTTGAGCAGCGTGCCGAGGTAGGTCTCCTTGCGCTCGCGGAATTTTGCCACCTCCGCGTTCTCCTTCGCGAAGGCCTTCACCACGCGCACGCCCGCGATGTTTTCCTGGATCACCGTCGTCATCGCGCCGTGCAAATCGTGGACGGCGCGCCATTGCGGCTGAAGTTTGCTCGCGTAAAAGCCGATGAGCGCGACCGTCGGCAGCATGGTGCCGATGGCGACCCAGCCGAGCGCGGGGCTGATGTGAAAGATGAGCCACACGGTCACGACGAGCGCGACGGCGATGTCCACCGTGAGCAGCAGGCAGGCGAAGAGAAAATCCTGGAGGCGCGAAACGTCGGTGGTCGCGCGCGAGATGAGTTCGCCGGTGTTCGACTTGTCGTGGTAGGTGAAGGCAAGGCGCTGGAGGGCGTTGTAAACGGCGGAGCGGATGTCGCCGAGCGTGCGCTGCACGGTGCGGTTGCGGATGGGGCCGAGGATGAAGCCCACGAGCGCGCGCAGGGTGACGAGCGCGAGGAAGAGCCACACGAAATCCATCGGCTCGAACGGCGTCGCGCGCTCGACGTGGTCGCGCAGGCCGGTGATGGCGTTGCCGAGAAGCTGCGGCAGCGCCATCTCGATGGTGATGTTGACGAGCAGCAGCGCGAGGCACAGCGCGACGCGCGCGCGATACCTGCCGAGGAACGCGAGCACGCCGAGCAGGTTGCGCGGACGGAAGCGCGCGGGGGTCGGGGAGGTTTCAGCCATCGGTGTTCACAGCGTTCGTTGCGGCGGGAGCTTTGCGGAAGCGCGCGCGCGGCGCAAGCGGCGCGGCGCGGCGCGGGGCGTTCACGCCGCTTCGTCATTCGTAAATTCACAGCCAATCGTTTCGCCCATGCCCTCCGGACGGTGAAGCGGCGTAAACGCCGCGCTCCGCCCTTTACCACCCGCGCCCGCCGTGCTTCACTCGCGCCCGTGAGCTCACCCGCCCAAGCACGCCGAGCCACGGTGGACGACCTGCCCGCCCTCCGCACGCTCTGGCAATCCGCCGGCCTGCCCGTCGCCGATCTCGAGAAACGCGTCACGGATTTCCAGCTCGTCGAACAGGACGGTCGGTTGCTCGGTTTGCTGGCCCTCCAGATCTCCGCGTTGAATGGCCGGCTCCACGGCGAGTTCCTCCGCGACGGCAACCCGGATGAATGGCGCGCGCTGCTCTGGGCCCGCGTGCAGGCGGTCGCGCGCAATCACGGCCTCGTGCGCCTTTGGACGATGGAGCGGGCGCCGTTCTGGACGCAGCAGGGTTTCGCCGCCGCGGACGCGAACACGTTGAAAAAACTTCCGCCCGCGCTCGGCGTGGCCGACATTGAGTGGCTCACGCTCAAGCTCAAAGACGAAACCGCCGCCCCCGTGTCGCTCGACGACGAGTTCAAGCTCTTCAAGGACACGGCGCGCGTCGAGTCGGAGAGAATCATGCAGCAGGCCAAAGTGCTGAAGGTCGTCGCGGTGATCGTCTGCGTCGTCGTGCTGATCCTGGTGGTCTGGTGGCTCCTCGTGATGCTCAAGCACGGGGCGTTCTGAAGAATTTATGATTTACGATTTTTGATTGATGATTGGAAAATGCCGGCCCGCGCTGGCAAATCATCAATCGTAAATCATAAATCAAAAATCCCTCACCTTGTCTTCGCCAGCGCCGGCAGCGGCGCAAATTCATCCGCGTGGTAGCTGCTCCGCACCATCGGCCCGCTCGCGACGTGGACGAAACCCATCTGCTCCGCCACGCGTCCATACTCCGCAAACTTCCCGGGATGGACGAACTCCACGACCGGCAGGTGCTTCAGCGTCGGCTGGAGATACTGGCCGAGCGTGAGGATGTCGCAGCGTGAGCGACGCAGGTCCTCCATCGCGGCGAGAAGTTCGGACTCCGTCTCGCCGAGGCCGAGCATGATGCCGGACTTGGTGTAAATCGTGTCGCCGCGCTTCTCCTTCACCTTGTGCAACACGCTGAGCGAGCGGTCGTAGGTCGCGCGATGCCGCACCGAGGGCGTGAGCCGGCGGACGGTCTCGAGGTTGTGGTTGTAAATCTCAGGCCGCGCCGCGAGCACCGACTCGATGGCCGCGTCGTTGTCGAGAAAGTCCGGCACGAGCACCTCGATGACGATGCCGGGATTCGCCGCGCGCGTGGCCTCGATGGTTTTCCGAAAATGTTCCGCGCCGCCATCGGCGAGATCATCACGCGCGACCGCCGTGATGACGACGTGCTTGAGGTTCATCCGCCGCGTGGCCTCGGCGACGCGCTCCGGTTCGTCGGCTTCGAGCGCGAGCGGTTTGGCGGTGGCGACGGCGCAGAAGCCGCACGCGCGCGTGCAGCGGTCGCCCGCGATCATGAAGGTCGCCGTGCCCTTGCTCCAGCACTCCCAGTGGTTCGGGCACTTCGCGCTTTCGCACACGGTGTGCAACTTCAGTCCGTCGAGCAGCGCGCGCGTCTGCCCGAAGGTGTTCGACGTGGGCAGCGGCAGCCGCAGCCACGCGGGGAGGCGTGGGCGCGGGAGCGTGAGATTTTCCGACGAGCAACTCATTTGACCGGGCGCGCAGCCTAGCGCCCACGCGCGCGCGGGACAGGAAAAACTGGCACCGTCCTTGCGTCTCCGGGCCGGTGCGGGCCGGTGCGCCCGGATCAAAACCATGATTATGAAGCCGAATTGGAGCCGGGCGGTGCGAGGGTGGATCGCCCTGGCCGCGTGCGTTTCCACGCTTAACCTCCGCGCCGCCGTGCCCGAGACGGACCGGGCGGCGGTCGTCGAGCGCACGGAGGGCGAGACCGTCCCCGTGCTCAAGACCAAGACAGTGACCTACACAAACGTGACGCTGCGCGCGATCAGCGACACGGACCTGTTCATCTCCCATCCCGGCGGCGTGCTGAACATCAAGTTGAAGGAGATCGAACCGGACTCGCTCGCGGAGATCGACTCGGTGCGCTCGAAGCTCCCGCGCATGGGGGCGAAACCCAAGGCCGAACCGGTGCCGTCAAAATTCCAACTGCCCGAGCTGCCCGCCCACTGGGCGATGGATTTCGTCGTGGCCGGCCGCGAAATAAAACTGACTCCGGCGATGGTCGCGGGCTTGGTGCTCGGGCTGGTGGTCGGCTGGCTCTTCTACGGTTGGTGCTGCTATCTGATTTGCGTCAAGTCCGTCGTCAACCCCGGCATCGTGGCATGGCTGCCGGTGCTTCAGATTTTTCCGCTGCTCCGCGCCGCGCGCCTGCCGTGGTGGTGGTTTCTGGTTTCCCTCGTGGCCGCGCCGGTCGCCCACATCGTCTGGAGCGTGAACATCGTCCGTGTCCGCAAGAAGAGCGCGTGGCTCACGGTCATGCTGATCCTGCCCGTCACTTCGCTCCTGGGTTTTCTCTACCTCGCCTTCTCCCGCAGCCCGACGGCGGACGAACATCGCCGGATGGATGCGACCATGAACCGACCCTCGGCCGCCGCACCGACCGCGTCCGAAGCAATCCGGTTCCGGGTTTCCGGCCAGTCTTGAATGCGGGGGGCCGCGGTGCTGCGCCACCCCGTTGCTCACCGCACGCGCCCCAGCCCGAACTGGTCGCCCGTGCGCACGGGCCGTCCACCCGCCCAAACAATCTCCACCATCTTCTCGCTGTGCACGGCCACGCCGTGTTCGTCGGTGAGGCCGGTGAGGATTTTCTTAGTCGCGACTTCGATGACCTCGCCCGTCGAGGGATACGCGTAGCGGCCGTCGAGGCTGAAGGTCACCCAGCCCGGCTGGTCGCGCACGGCGATGCTCTGGATTTGCTTCGGCGGCATCACCGTCGCGTCGAAAATGTGGAGTTGCTGGTTGTGCCCGTCAGTGACCCAGATTTCCTTTTCGTCCGGCGTGAGGCCGATGCCGTGGCTCGGGCAGCCGTGGCGTTTCACCGGGCCCATTTCAAAACCCTTCACCTCGACGCGATGGAGCATTTTCCCCGAGCGCAAATCGCCGATCTCGAAGCCGAGCAGCTCGTTCACATTCACGAAGCAGAGCGTCTGCGCGCCGTTGATGGTGAAGGGCCGGATGGAATGGCTGAACGGCCCGACCTCGCGCGTGACCGTGTGCGTCGCCGTGTCCGTCACGCGCAGCAGCGGCGACTTGAGGCCGGCGAGATACGCGTGGCGTCCGTCGAGGCCCACGATGGTGTTGTGCGCGCCCGCGCGGATTGAAATTTTCTTGATGACCGCGCCGCTCGCCCCGTCCACCACGTGCCAGTGGTCCTTCTCGAACGACGGCACGTAGAGAAATTTTCCGTTGGGCGCGATGGCCATGCGGTCGCAACCGCCCTCGTAAGGTTTCTCCCAAAGGATTTTTTCCGACACGAGGTCGAAGCACGTGAGCGTGTTCGTCGTGGTCACGTAGAGCCGCTGCGTGGGCGCGCTGGCGCAGATGCCCTTCACGTTCACCGGCACGCCCTTCGCGTCGAGGCCGGCGGCGGGGATGCGCTTCACGAACTGGTGCCCGCGATCCATGTCGAACACGAGCACGCCATGCCCGCCGAACTCGAGCTGGTTGCGGATGCCCGGCACGGCGACGTAGAGCAGATGGCGCTCGCCACCGGCAGGCGGCGTCGAGCACGAGGTCAATCCGATGAGCGCAGCGGCGAAAGCGGCGAGCGCGAAAGGGCCGCAAGCCGAGAAGGTGAATTTCATGCGGCCACTGTGACGCGGCCCGACGCGGCAGGCAATCGCGGTGACGCGCAACGTCGCGTGCTGGCTTGGAAAAAAACTAAATGGCCGCGTGAGCCGACGCTTACTTCATGTCCACCGGCATCCACGCGGGCAGGCTCGCGACGGATTGCGCCGCCGCGTCGGTCACCGGCACACCCCATTTGCGGAAGAACGGCGCGAGATTTTTTCCGACCGTCTTCGAGAAGCGCACCATCCACTGGTCGCGCCTGTCCTGGTCGCTCTTGGGCCGCTGGCCGTCCGGCAGGTCGCGATACTCGATGAAAACTTTCTGGTAAGCCTCCCACCCGAACGCGTCCTGCAACTGCGCATACATGCACAGCGCCGTGAACGGGTCCGCCTTCCACCGCTCGAAGCTCGCCGCGCCGCCCGCGAAATATTTTTTGTGCAGCTCGATGACCTTGGCCTCGCCCCGGCCGTGGACGTAGTCGCGCGGCTTCACGCCGCAGAGTTTGTCGAAAATGTAAAAGCTGAAAAGGTTGCACGTCACTTCTGTCGTGCCCTCGAAGGTCCAGTCGCCTTTCTGATGATTGTGGCCAAGCTCGTGGTAGAAACCCCAGTTGCCCTGCTTCAGCGCGGCCATGTTCGCGACTTTGTCCGATTGATCGAGCCACGCCATGATCGGATAGCCCGAGTGCATGTAGCCAGCGGAAATCTGCTGATCGAGGACGAAGCGCTCCGGGCGCACGCGGTCGTTCACGCCGGACAGCTCGTCCTCGGCTGTGACGACGCGGTCCCAATACTTCGCGACCTCGTCCGGGTCATCGAGCGTGCGGACATTTTCGGCGGGCAGCGTGACGATCAACTTCGCGCCCTCGATCTCCGCCCATGGCGCGGGCAGCGCTCGCAGCTTTGAGCGCCATGTCGCGAGATCGGTCTGGCCGAGCACGAAACGCGGCGCGGCCACGGCGTTCTGAATCGTGACGTTGATCCGGCCGAGCGCGGAGTCGTTCGGCACTTCGATGTAGATCAAGCCGCCGAACGCATTCGCTGCGCGCGTGACCGCCGCGTCGAGCGGGAACTCGCGCGAGATTTCCGGAAAGCGTTTCCACGAATCCAACTGCCACAAATGATCCGTGTGCGAGCCGATGCGGACGCGCAACTTTTTCTTCGCGGCTTCGGCCGGAACCGTGACCGTGATCAACTCGCCCGGCGCGGCGTAGAGGCCGGTGCTGTGCCACGCGGGAATCTTCGTGTCCACGCTCACGCTCGCGCTCGCGAGGCGCGCCGCGGTCTTCGGCACTGGGCCGGGGAAAAATTCCGCCGCCGGATGCGCGCGCGTCTGCTCCGGCGCGAGCTTGCGCAGCGACTGGCCCTGCATCGTCACCAGCATCCGCCCGGCGAAATTATCCGACTTCACGGGCGTCTTGGCCGACGGCACGGCGACAACTTTCGGATTGGCCGCGAGCGAGCGCAGGCGCGGGAGGAACTGCGTGTCATTCGCCGGCAGGCTTTCCATCGCGCCGACGAGCGAAGCACTCGCGAGCGCCGCGTCGGACTTGCTGAGTTTCACCGCGCCGCCGGTGCTCGCGATGGCCGAAGAGAGCGCCCGTCCCGCGTGCGCGAGCAGCGGGATGTCGCCGCCGACGGTGAAGCCGTTCGCCGTCGTGTCGGTCGAGGTTCCGTCCGCGATCAGCACGCCCGCGAGGTGCAGGATGCGATTGCCGATCAGGTCGGTGCCGAGTTCCTTGCCGGGGTTCAACTGCTTCCAGCCCCAGCCCGTTCCGGCGGTGATCCAGCCGCCGCCGGCGCGGATGAATTTCACGATGGTCTCGACGTCGCCCGGCTTGATGCGGCTCGCGTCGGCGAAGAGCACCTGCTTCGGCGAAAGTTTCGCGAGGTCGGCGGGCACGGGCGCGAAGCCGAGTGAGATCAACCCTTCGGACACGCCCTTGCCGCCGAGCACCACGACCTCGGGCTTGGCCGCGCCGCGCGCCGCCCACGTGATGCAGTTCGCGAGAAATTTTCCGCTGTCGCCTTCCTTCATCGTCGCCGCGTCGAAGTAGCCGCCGTGGCCGAACACCACGACGCGCCCCGCGCCGAGCCGGCCCGCGCCGACGACGGGCTGCACGAGCCCCTTGCCCGCGCCACCCACGACGATGGGAAAAGCTGTGTCGCCAAACACGCACACGCGTCCCGGCGTGCCGGGGCTGGCGATTTTCGTCACGCCACGCGTGAGCTGCGCGAGGTCGGGGGAGGCGGTTTGCGCGTCAAGAGTCCGGGCGAATACGAGGAGTGAGGTGAGGATGCTGATTGGTTTCATGGTTAAATCATTCCGGCTCGCGGCGCGCTTCACCGGCGCGGCTGCCAAGGTTTCCGTAACGGTGATAATCAAAGCTGACGCTTTGTTCGCGCAGATACCAGAGCAACTCCACGCGTCCTTCGGCAAGCACCGGCTCGCTCGCCACGTGGACGAAATGCTCCGCCGCCGCGCGCAGCATTTCCTCGCTCACACGCCCCGGACCCGCCGTGCGGATGCGCTCCACGTGTCCCTCGCGGATGGCGGCGGCGAGTTGCGCATCTGTCTCCTCGACGAATTCGATGCCGGCGGCCCACGAGTCGGTGAGTTGTTCGAGCAGTTTGATGGCAGCCGAATCGGTGTCAGACGAATGGGAGACAATCACCCGCGCGCCGGTTGCTCGCGCGGCCGCCACGCGGGCGATGATTTCAAAAAGTGAATCCTCGCGGTTGACCCGCAGGTGAACCGAGCGAAACGGCAGATAGCGCCGCAAATTGTCCTGCCCCAGCAATCGAAGGTGATCGTGTTTGCCGCCGAATTCCTCGCGCCACCAGCGTCCGTAACTGGCCAACGCCCGCAGGAGTCGAGGTGGCGAGACTCTAATTTTCTCTTCTGAAGAATTAAGCAGCCCAAGACGCAGCGATTCCAAATCCTGATTCGCAAGCGGGGAGTTCTCCACCGCGTTCGTATCCGATTCGGCGAACCTCATGAACTGCGCCACGTAATTCGGCCCGCCCGCTTTCATGCCCGCGCCGAAGCAGCTCTTCCCCATCCCGCCGAACGGCTGGCGCAACACGACCGCGCCCGTGGTGCCGCGGTTGATGTAGAGGTTTCCGGCGCGCACGCGTGACTTCCACAATTTAATCTCGCGGTCGTCGAGACTGTGGATCGCGCTCGTGAGTTCGTAGCCGGTCGCGTTGACCATCTCGATAGCGTCCTCCAGCCGCTCGAAGCGCATCACGCCGAGCACGGGGCCGAAGAACTCCGTGGTTTCGAGATCACCACTAGGCGGACGGATGCACGGACCGACGCGCGTGGGCAAATCCCACGCGCTGCCGACGTTCAAACTTTTCACTGCGTCGCAGAGCATCCGCTTGAATTGCGGGTCGTCGTAAACCTCCGCCTCCAGCAGCAGCAGCGACGTGGCGGAACATTTCTGTCCGCTATGACTGAACGCGCTGTGGACGACGTGCTTGATGGCGAGTTCGCGGTCGCTGAGCGCGGTGACGATGGTGGCGTTCTTGCCGCCCGTCTCGGCGAAGAGATGCAGCGAAGGTTTCGCGTCGAGCATCCGCTGCGCCGTCGCAGTGCCGCCGGTGAGGATCACGGCGTCCACGTCGGGATGCGCGACAAGCTTCGCGCCCGCGCCGCCGCCGGGGCACGGGAGGAATTGCAGCGCCGTCCTCGGCACGCCCGCACGCCAGAAGCACTGGCACAGCTCCCATGCGATGAGCACCGTGTCGGACGCGGGCTTGAGGATGACGGTGTTGCCCGCCGCGAGCGCCGCCGCGATTCCGCCACACGGAATCGCGATGGGAAAATTCCACGGTGGAACCACCACAACCACGCCGCGCGGCTCGGCACGCAAGCCGGGCCATTCGAAGAACGTGCGAGCGCTGGCGCGGTAGAACTCCACGAAGTCCACCGCCTCGCTCACTTCGGGATCGCTCTCGGAAAGAATCTTCCCGCCATTGGCGAGCGCGGTCCACATCAGCTCGCCGCGCGCCCGGCGGAGTTCCTCCGCCACGCGACCGAGCACGGCGCTGCGCGTGTCCACGCTCATCGCACGCCAGCCACCGGGATCGGCCTTCGCGCAGGCGACGGTGCGGTTCACATCGGCTTCCGTGCCCAGACGGTAGCGGGCAAGTTCAACACCCGGTCGTGACGGGTCGGTGCATACGCCAGCCTGCGACTCAGGCTGAAGTTCCTCGCCCGCGACAACGCACGGGATACGGGGCGTGCTGGGTTCCTTACGCGCGACAAGTTGCTCAGCCCACGCGCTGTTTTGCGGCAGCGACCAATCGGTATCCGGCTCGTTGCGGAAGTTGCTGAGCGACATCTCGGCGACGGGCGAGTCAAAGCGCTCGGTGCTCCGATCCTGCGTGCGACGCGGCGCGTCGGAGGTTTCCGCCGTGAAAGCTTCGCGGAAACCGCCCTCCAGTTGGTGCCAGTCGGGCGAATCCACCGTGAGCCTGAAGGCGTGGCGGAGGAAATTGTCCGGGCCGGTGTTCTCGTCGAGGCGGCGGATGAGGTAGCCGATGGCGTTGAGGAATTCCTCGCGGCGACACGCGGGCGCGTAGAGCAAGAGGTTGCGCGAATGTTCCAGCAACGCGCGGCGTTGATGATTCGCCATGCCTTCGAGCATCTCGAATTGCACGTGGTCGCCCGCATCCGCTTCGGCGGCGAGGACGAGGCCGAAGGCGAGATCAAAAAGATTGTGCGACGCGACGCCGACGCGGACGGCGGCCAGATTTTCCGGGCGCATCGCCTCGACGAGCATCCGCTTGTAGTTCGCGTCGGTCTCGACCTTGCGTTTGAAGGGCGCCTGCGGCCAGTCGCGCAGCGACGCCTCGACGCGTTCCATCTCCATGTTCGCGCCTTTCACGATTCGGATGGTGACGGGCGAACCGCCGCGCGCGACGCGTTTGCGCGCCCAGTCGTTGATGGTGCGCTGCACGCGGGCGCTGTCGGGAATGTAAGCCTGCAACGCGATGCCGGCGCGCACCTGCTCCAGGCCGCGCCGGTCGAGCGTGCGCATGAACGCCTCGGCGGTGAGCGAGAGATCGCGGTATTCCTCCATGTCGAGATAGACAAACTTCGCGATCGTGGGACAAGCATCCTGCCTGTCCACAGAAACCTTCTGAGCAATGTCGGGATTGCCACTCACAGGCGGGACGCCTGTGCCACTACTGAGTGCAAACCGCGCCCGGTCCGCCGCGCGGTAGAGCAGTTCGAGCCGCTCGCACAGCACGCGCAAGGTGTGCTCGCGCGCGAGCGGATTGATTTGGGAAAAGAGCGTCGAGATTTTCACCGACAGCACCTCGACCTCGGGGAGTTGCAGCGCGGCGAGATATTTTTCCAGCCGATGCCCGGCCTCCTCCTCGCCGAGCAACGCCTCGCCGAGAAAATTCAGGTTCATCCGCACGCCCTCGGCGCTGCGTTCGCGCAAGTGCCGCGTGAGGTGCTCGGTCTCAGCGGGCAGGACGACATTCGCGGTCTCGTGGCGCATGTGCTCCTTCACGAGCGGCACGGCGACGCCGGGGAGCCACGCGCCGAAAGTTTGGAAGCCGCGCATGAGCGCGCGGTCGAGCGGATTAAAAAAGCGCGGCACGCCCTGCACGTCGAGGATGTGCGTGAACTGCTCCGCCACGCGCGCGGACTGGCGCGAGCGAAACGCCTGGTCGGTGAGCTGGACGAGCGTGGCCTTGTCGGCGGGCGTCTGGAGCATGCGGTCCAGTTCGGCCTGCTGGCGGCGCTCGGCGGGCGTCTGCAATTCACCCGCGCGCTGCTGGAGCACGCGTGCGAGTTCGACGGCGCGATCAATCAAGCTCTGGTCGCAAAGCGGTTTCATGTCTGCCCGTCGCGCGATTTGAACACGGGCAACCGTAGCTTCCACCACATCGCCGCGAGGCGCAGGCTGAGTATGAGCGCCATCGCGATGAGCCGGTTGGCGGGCGAGTCCGGGAAAAACTTGTCGAGCGTCACGAACGCAGTGGCCCCGCAAAATGCCGCCGTCGCATAAAGGTAGATCTCCGGCTGGAACACGAGCGGCACCTCGCGCCGCAACACGTCGCGCAAAACGCCGCCCGCGACGCCCGTGATCACGCCGAGCATGACGGCGATGACACCGGAGGTTTGGAGCAGCAGCGATTTCTCCGTGCCAGCGATGGTGAAGAGCGCGAGGCCGAACGCATCCGCCACGAGCAACGCGCGCTGCGGCATCGTCCAGAAGCGCGCGACGACGAACGTGGCGAGCGCGGTGAGCGTGGCGACGACGATGAGGCTGGGGTTCTCGATCCAGAACACCGGCTTCGCGCCGAGGCACAGGTCGCGAATCGTCCCGCCGCCCACCGCCGTCACGACCGCGAGCACGATGACGCCGAAAAGATCGAGCCGCTTGCCCGCCGCCGCGAGCGCGCCCGAGATGGCGCACACGGCGACGGCGAGATATTCGAGCCAGGGTTGCATGAGGTCAGCCGTTGATCTGCGGTTCCAACTCACCGCGCCGGCTTCTTCATCGTCGCGGCGAACTCGCTCCACAACTCATCCAACTCCTTGCCGAGCAGTTCGTGGAAGAGCGCGGGCGTGGCCTTGTTCTCGCGCGAGGCGGTGTTGAGCTTGCGGACGATGTCCTTGTCCTTCGTCCCTTCGAGCCACATCAGAAATGCGGCGGCGCTTTTGTAGCCCTGCTTGTAACTGTCCTTTTCGGGATTGATGACCGGCTTCCACGCGCCCGACTCGAAGTGGCGATGCCGGACGTAGTCGGCGATGCCCTCGGTGAGCCAGCCGAGGCCGCGCCCGTGATAGTCCTGCACGATGTGCGTCAGCTCGTGGATGACCATGCCGTAGTCGTTCGTCGCCTTCCTCGTCACCCACTCGGCGGAGACGGTGATGCGGTTGCCGCTCGTCGCGGCGACGCCTTTCATCGGCGCGAACTTGAGAAAAATTTCCGCGTAAGGCAGCGGCGCGTCCTTGCCATTGAGCAACTCATTGATGCGGGGATACCACTCTTCGCACTGCGCCTGCGACTTGCGCGCGAACGCCTCGCACTCGGGCGCGGCGGACCAGTCCACGTGGATGCGCGCGTGAGAGTCGGCCGCGCACACGGCGGTTCCACAAAGAAGTAACGAGAGCAGCGGAGTGAAAAATATTTTCACAGGCCAAGCTCCTTCTTCACGGCGGCGAAAGCGTCGAGCGCAAGTTGCAATTCCTCGCGTGAATGCGCGGCGCTGATCTGCGTCCGGATGCGGGCCTTGCCCTGCGGCACGACAGGGTAGCTGAAGCCGATGACGTAAACGCCGTGCGCGAGCATCGCGTCGGCGAACTTCGTGGCGAGCGCGGCGTCGCCGAGCATCACGGGGCAGATCGGATGCGTGCCGGGCAGGATGGCGAAGCCGAGTTTGCCCATGCCGTCGCGGAAGAATTTCGTGTTCGACTCCAGCTTGTCGCGCAGCGCGGTGGATTGGGTGAGCAGTTCGAGAACCTTGAGCGACGCGCCGGCGATGGTGGGCGCGAGGGTGTTGCTGAACAGATAAGGGCGCGAGCGCTGGCGGAGGAGTTCGATGATCCCCTTGCGTCCGCTGGTGTAACCGCCGCTCGCGCCGCCGAGCGCCTTGCCGAGCGTGCCGGTGAGAATGTCCACGCGACCCATCACGTCGCAATGCTCGTGCGTGCCGCGGCCGGTGCGGCCCATGAAGCCGACGGCGTGCGAGTCGTCCACCATAACGAGGGCGTTGTATTTGTCGGCGAGGTCGCAGATGGCGCGGAGGTTCGCGATGTAGCCGTCCATCGAGAACGCGCCATCGGTTGCGATCATGCGGAAGCGCGCGCCGCTCGCCTCCTTCAGCTTCGCTTCGAGATCGGCCATGTCGTTGTTGCGGTAGCGATGGCGCTGCGCTTTGCAAAGCCGGACGCCGTCGATGATCGAGGCATGGTTCAACTCATCGCTGATGATGGTGTCCTCCGCGCCGAGCAACGTCTCGAACAGCCCGCCGTTCGCATCGAAGCACGAGCCGTATAGAATCGTGTCCTCCGTCCCGAGAAACTCGCTGAGCTTTTGCTCAAGCTGCTTGTGGACGCCCTGCGTGCCGCATATGAACCGCACGCTCGCGCAGCCGTAGCCCCATTGATCGAGCGCGGCGTGCGCGGCGGCTTTCACGTCGGGATGCTGCGCGAGACCGAGGTAATTGTTCGCGCAAAGATTCAGCACCGGCTTGCCATCGGCCACGCGGATGGTCGTGCCCTGCGGCGTGAGGATGACGCGCTCGCGCTTGTAGGTGCCCGCGGCGCGGATGTCCGCGAGCTGTTTCAGAACGTGAGGTTGGAAGGAATCAAACATGGGATGCGTGCCGGAAATCTGCCCGCGCCGTCACTGCCAGTCGAGGATCACCTTGCCGCAGTTGCCCGACAGCATGGCCTCGAAGCCCTTCTCGAACTCGGTGAAGTGGAAGCGGTGCGTGATGACGGGCCGGATGTCGAGGCCGCTCTCAAGCATCACGGACATTTTATACCACGTCTCATACATCTCGCGGCCGTAAATGCCCTTGATCGTGAGCATGTTGAAAATGACCTTGTTCCAGTCGATCGGCATCGGCTCGGAGGGAATGCCGAGCATCGCGATTTTTCCGCCGTGCGCCATCTGCTCGATCATGTCGCGGAACGCCGCCGGGTTGCCGCTCATTTCGAGGCCGACATCGAAGCCTTCCTTCATGCCGAGTTGAGCCTGCACGTCGCGCAACTTCTCGCGCTGGACATTCACGGCAATGGTCGCGCCCATCTGCTTCGCGAGCTCGAGGCGGTGATCGTTCACGTCGGTGACAACGACGTAGCGCGCGCCCGCGTGCCTCGCGATCGCCGCGCCCATGATGCCGATCGGCCCCGCGCCGGTGATGAGCACGTCCTCGCCGAGCAGGTCGAAGGAGAGAGCAGTGTGCACGGCGTTGCCAAACGGGTCGAAAATTGCCGCCACCTCGCGGTCAATGTCGGGGCGGTGGTGCCAGACATTCGTCATTGGCACGGAGATGAACTCGGCAAACGCGCCGGGGCGATTCACGCCGATGCCCGAGGTGTCTTTGCAAAGATGCCGACGGCCGGCGAGGCAGTTGCGGCAGCGCCCGCAGACCACGTGGCCCTCCGCACTGACAATCTCGCCGGGATGAAAGTCGGAGACGTTCGAGCCAACCTCGACGACTTCACCGACGAACTCATGGCCCACCACCATCGGCACCGGGATGGTCTTCTGCGCCCACGCGTCCCATTTGTAGATGTGCAGGTCGGTGCCGCAGATGCCCGTCTTGAGCACGCGGATGAGCACGTCGTTGATGCCGGGCGTCGGATTCGGAACCTCGCCGAGCCAGAGTCCGGGGCGGGCGTGCTGTTTGACGAGGGCTTTCATGGCGAAGGAGGTGTTGTGCGGTATGTTGTCTGTCTGTGCGGTATAATGGAAAAGGTTTTCCTTTATGCAAGATTTAATTCCACTATACTGCACACCATGAGTTCGCCCGTTAAGCCAAAGAAAGCCGCCGCCGGCTCGGCGGAGGCCATCAACCGCCACCTCGGCGTGCGCGTGAAGAAGCTGCGCACGGAAAAGGGCTGGTCACTCGAAGGTCTGGCGAACGCCAGCGGGGTGAGCCGTTCGATGCTCAGCCAGATTGAGCGCGAGCAGGCCAACCCCACGCTCGCCGTCACGCTCCGCATCGCGCAGGCGTTCGGCATGGCGCTCGGCGATCTGCTCGAAATGCCCGGCGCGGCGTCGGCCATCTCGGTCATCCGCGGCGACGACCACGCCTACCATTACAAGTCCGACAAGCTCTGCCGCGTGCGCACGCTCTCACCGCTGAACCTGGAGAAGGACGTGGAGTTTTACGAAGTGCAATTGCAACCCGGCGGCGCGCTGCGAAGTTCGGCGCACTTCGAGGGCACCCGCGAATTCATCACGGTGGCGAAGGGGCAGGTGCGGTTGGAGTCCGCCGATGATTCGGAAAGCCTCGCGCCGGGCGACTCGGCGAGTTACCGCGCCGACGTGCCGCACGCGATCATCAACGCCGGCAAGGGCGAGGCGACCGTTTACCTTGTGGACATCTACCGCTGAAACCGCGCGGTCAGTCCACCAGTTCGGCGAGCTTGCTATGCTTGCGCTTGAACTCGGCGATCAGGCGGTCGTAGTGCCGGATGCGCCGCAGCGCGTGGAGGATGAGGTAGGCACCGAGCACGATGAGTGCGAGGTTCAGCACGCCAAGCGGCACGAGGAGATGCATCACGTTAAGCACGTCGTAAAAGCGCGACGTGGCGATGAGCACGCTCAGCACCGAGAGCGGCAGCGCGAAAATGGCGATGCCCGTGCGCATCACGGACATCGCGGTGCGCTTCTCGGCGAGGAGCAACTGGACTTCGTTCAGGATGAACGAATCGAGTTCGGCGGCACCGCCGGGATTCTGCGATGGGAGGGAGTCGCTCATGGTTTCAGTCAGTTCCGAACGGTGGCCGCCGCGGCCTCCTGAAACGCCTGCCGGATGCCGCTGGCGTCGCCGTTTTGCATTTTCGCGCGCTGAATCATGAGAATGTAAATGGTCTGCGCCTTCGGGTCGCCCCAGCTTTGCGTGCCATACGCGCCGCCGTGGCCGAACGTGCCGGGCGAAAGCATCGCCGTCACGCCGGTCGGCTCCTTCACAACCTGAAAGCCGAGGCCCCAGCTCATGCCCTCGGTGAAGCCGGTCTTGATGTCGCCGCTCTGCGTGGTGGTCATCAGCTTCGCGGTCTCCGGCTTGAGATAAATTTTCCCGTTCGCCGCGCCGCCGTTGAGCATCATCTGGTAAAACTTCGCGACGTCGCGCGCGGTGGAGAAAAGACCGCCGGCGGGCAGCGCGGTGCGGTGGTGGTCGCCCAGTTCGCCGCGCACGAAGAAGATGTTTGTCTCGGCCAGGCCTTTGTTGTTTTCACCGGGCGCGTAGGATTTGGCGATGCGGCGTGCCTGGCTCGCGGTGGGCCAGAAGGTCGTGTCCTTCATGCCGAGCGGCTTGAGAATTCTTTTCTCCATGAACTCCGCATACGGCTGCTGCGCCACGACCTCGACGATGCGGCCGAGGGTGTTGATGCCGGGATTGCTGTATTGCCACTTGCTGCCCGGCTCGAACTGGAGCGGCTGCAACGCGTAGGCCAGCGTGCGCTCGGCGAGCGTGAGGTCGCGGCCCACTTCGGGCGCCTCGGCGTTGAGGCCGGACGTGTGCGTGAGCAGGTCGTGCAACGTGATGGGTCGCGTCTTCTTCAGGATGACCTGCCCGTTGGTGCGCGCGGCGAGGAGCATCTGCCCCTTGAACTCCGGCAGATATTTCTCCACCGGGTCGTTCACCGAGAGCTTGCCCTCGTCCTGCAACATCAGCACCGCGACGGCGGTCATCGGCTTGGTCATTGAGGCGATCCAAAAGAGGTTGTCCTCACGCATTGGCTTCTTCGCCGCGAGATCAACGAAGCCCACGGCCGCGACACTCATGACCTCGCCATTGCGCGCGACGAGCGTGACCGCGCCAGCGACAGTTTCGTTGTCCACGAACTTTTGAACGGCGGCGGGAATGGCCGCGAGTTGTGGAGAATTCGCGGCCGACACCAACACGGCAAGGAGCACAACCAGCAGGCAGGTGCGAAGACACAAGCGGAGTTTCATGCGCCCGAGTCTAGCGAGCGAGCAATGGATTGCCAGCCCTTCGACGCCGGTCAGCGCGCGGGCCGGTCACGCTCCTGTCGTGACACGCCGCAGTTCACGGGAGTAATCTTCCGGCCGTCCCGTCCAACTGGGCGACATTGCTTATGAAACTTCGTCTCCTGCTCGCCGCGCTTGCGGCCACTTTCTTCACCGCCTCGCTTCACGCACAACTCAGCGATTACGACTCGCTCAAGGCCGAAGGCGAGCGGCTCTTTGCCGAGAAGTCGTTTGCGAAGGCGCGTGAAGCTTATGCGAAAATCGTCGTCACCAATCTCCCGCCCGCCGAGCAGCGCTGGGTGCAGTTCCGCCTCTTGGATACGGCGTGGCGCTCGGAAGCCAGCACGCAGCGGGCGGACACGACGAAACTCGATGCGGCTCGCGATGCGCTGGACAAAATGGTGCGCGACATTCAGCGCACGGAAGACAAGGACCGCGTGTGGGTCGAGGTGCAGGAGTCGCTCGGGGATTTTTGGTGGACGCGGCGCAATCAGCAGAACTGGGGTGGGGCTTGGCCGTTTTATCAGAACGCGCTCGAGTGGTGGGCGGGTGCGCGCGACCTCGAGACGGCGCGCGGGCGTTACCTCGGCATCGTGTGGCGCATCGAGCGGCCGCCGGGCATCCAAGCGCGCAATTACTACTTCGGAAATTACGGCAACATCCTCCCGCTCCCCATCGCCGAGAACGCGCTGAAGATTGCGCAGACCGAAAACGACCAGGCGCACGCGCACTACCTGCTCGCGCGGACCATCCAGCAGCAGGGCGGCGATTGGGAGCAGCGCGCGCGTGTGCCGGAGGAGTTCGAGGCGGCGGTGAAGCTTGGACAGAAGACCGAATGGTATGACGACGCGCTCTACCAATACGCCGAGTGGATGATGAATCAGGGCCGCGTCGTGCCGCTCAAGGACGGCGGCTGGCGCAACGAGCCGGATTTCGTGAAGGCGCTCGAACTCTTCCGCCGCCTCGTTACGGAGTTCAAGAAGGGCGAGACGCGCTACTTCGAGCAGGCGCAGCAGCAAATCAAAAACATCACGGACGAACAGGTCGGCGTGAGCGTCTCACATTTTTTTCTGCCGGACTCGGAAGTTCAATATCACCTCAACTGGCGCAACGTCGGTCGCATCGAACTCGCGCTCTACCCGGTGGCCCTCGCGAAGGACGTGAGCCTCGCGAACATTGACGAGAAGCGCCGCACCGACTGGCTCACCTCCATTGACCTCGCGGGCCGCGAGAAGTTGAAGGAGTGGTCGCACGACACGAAGGACAAGAAGGATTACCAGCCCGGCAATGCGTCGCTGCGCCTCGAACAAAAACTCAAGCCCGGCGCCTACATCCTCGAAGCGCGCGGTGGCGGCAAGTCGGCGCGCGACATTGTGCTCGTGACCGACTCGGCGCTCGTGCTGAAAACTTCCGGCAAGCAGGCGCTCATCTATTTCTGCAACGCGCTCAACTCCTCGCCGCAGCGCGAGGGCAAGGTGAAGCTCTGGGAACGCTGGCACGACGGCAAACGCTGGCAGTCGCGCGAGTCGGAGAAGGAGGTCAACGCCGACGGCATCGCGGTGTTCGAGTTGTCGCGCCCGGCGAACAACAATCTGGAACTCTTCGCCGCCGCCATCACTGCCGACCGGCAGGCGTTCAGCTTGGGCAACAGTTACTGGGGCCGCGCCGAGTTCGAGCGTTGGAAGATTTACGCCTTCACCGACCGGCCTGCGTATCGCCCGAAGGAGACGGTGCAGTGGAAGTTCATCGCGCGCCGCTACAACGGCTCGGTCTATTCCACGCCGAGCGACGCGACCATCGAGTTTGAAATCACCGACCCGCGCGGCGCGAAGGTGAAGGCCGACAAGGCGAAGCTCAACCCGTTCGGCAGCGCGTGGGGCGCGCTCGAACTCACCGAGGCGATGCCGCTCGGCGAATATCAAATCCAGTTCTGGAACGAGGGCCGCAAGCAGCACATCGGCAACGCGCAGTTGTTCCGGTTGGAGGAATACAAGCTGCCGGAATTCAAAGTCACCGTGCAGACGCCGGAGGAGAAGACCGCCGAAGGCAAGCCGCGCAAAAAAGCCTTCCGCCTCGGCGAAACCGTCGAGGTGAGCGTGCAGGCGGATTATTATTTCGGCGGCGCCGTCGCCAACGCGAGCGTCGAGGTGCTCGTCTATCAAAACCCCTTCTGGATGCACTTCCCGCAACCGCGCGACTTCCCGTGGTTTTACGACGACATGGACCTAGCCGTGAACCGCTTCGGCCGCTGGCCCGGCGGTGCCGGCGGGCAAATCATCAAGCGCGAGACGCTCAAGACCGACGCGACCGGCAAGGCCGCGCTCACCTTCGACACGCCCAAGGGCGGCGGGCAGGACTTCGAGTATCGCGTCGAGGCGCGCGTGACCGATTCGAGCCGGCGCGAAATCACCGGCAACGGCGCCGTGCGCGTCACGCAGCAGCGCTACTACGTTTTCGCGCGGCCCGACCACAATCTCTACCGCCCGCAGGACAAGGTGCGCATCGAGTTTACCGCCAAGGACGCGAATGAGCAGCCCGTCGTCGCCGAGGGCATCGTGAAATTGCTGCGCGAGTATTGGTGGGAAATCTGGATTGCGCCCGACGGCCGCGAGGTGAAGGGCGACGAACTGAAGAAGCTCCAGGCGCAGCAAAAAATCTGGCCGCCCGCGCCCGAGCGTCCCGACCAGAAGGATTGGCGGCTGAAATTCCGCGGTTACGAGCGCGACGAAATCAAGACGCTCACCGTGAAGACCGACGCCGATGGCAAGGGCGAGTTCACCTTCACGCCGGAGCGCGAGGGCTACTATCGCGTGACGTGGTTGAGCGAAGACGTTGCGCCCAAGCGCCCGCCGCAGCCCATCCGCGCCGAGACGACCGTGTGGGTCGCGAACAACGCCACGACGGAAATCGGCTACCGCCACGGCGGCGTGGAAATCATCGCGGACCAGGACACGTTCCGCGTCGGCCAGCGCGCGCCGGTGATGCTCGTCACACCGACCGCCGACCGTTACGTGCTCTTCACCACCGAGGCCGAGGAGTTGATGAGTTACCAGCTTGTCCACGTGACCGGCACGGTGAAACTCGTCGAGCTAGACATCGCGGAGCAGCACGTGCCGAACATTTTCCTCGGCGCGGCGCTCGTGACCGACCGGCAGATTTTCACCGACACGAAACAGGTCGTGGTGCCGCCGACGAAAAATTTCCTCACCGTGGACGTGAAGCCTGATCGCGCCCAATACCAGCCGCGCGACGAAGGCACGCTCACCATCACCACGCGCGACCACGACGGCAAACCGGTCGCCGCTGAGGTGGCGTTCGGACTTGTGGACGAATCGGTCTTCTACATCCAGAGCGATTACGCCGGCGACCCGCGGCAATTTTTCTACGGCACCAAGCGCCCGCACCAGATCCAGATGCAGGCGACGATGAACTGGAAGAGCTACGCGAAGCTGTTGAAGGGCGAGAAGGACGAGTTGTTCGACGAGCGCGAGGCGGATGAAAGCGGGAAGCGCCGGAGGCAGGCGGGGTTGGGCGGACGCGAGGAATTGGAGTCACTCGACCGTGATGGGCTTTATGACGGGCGACTGGAGGACCAATTCGGCTATGCCAATGCCAATGTGCTCGCAATGGATGCGGCCGCACCCATGGAAATGGCGGCGAAGTCTATGAGTGCCGTGGGTGGAATGCTCGCGCGCGGAGCGATGCCAGCGAGCGCGCCAATGGGAGCGAACCGGCAGTTGATGAAGGGCATGTCCGACAAAAGATCCGAGATGCAACTCGGCGAAGGACGGGCCAGCCAAGAACCCGCCGTCGTGGTGCGCTCTGATTTCCGCTCCACGATTCTCTGGCAGCCCGACTTGAAGACCGACGCCAAAGGGACGGCCATCGTGAAGGTGAAGTATCCCGACTCCCTCACCGGCTGGAAGGCCACCGCGCGCGCCGTCAGCGTCGGAAATCAGTTCGGCCTCGCGAGCACCAACACGCGCACCAAGCAACCGCTCATCGTCCGCCTCCAGGCTCCGCGCTTTTTTGTCGTGGGGGATGAGGTTGTGTTAAGCGCCGTCGTGAACAACAACACCGACGAGGCGATGGAGGTGAAGGTGACGCTGGACTCGACCAACGTAGCGCAGGCATCCCTGCCTGCGGGTTCTGGCAGCATCTTGCTGCCAGTTGACTCGCGGCAGGATGCCGCGAAACCCGCAGGCTGGAAGCCTGCGCTACTCAAAGTCCCCGCGAACAGCGAGGCGCGCGCGGATTGGAAGGCCATCGTGAAATCTCCGGGCGAAGCGAAACTCAAAGTCACCGGGCGCGGCGGGAAGTTTTCCGACGCGATGGAGAAGACTTACGTCGCGCACGAACACGGCATCGAGAAGTTCATCACCAAGGCCGGCAAGGTCCGCGGCAACGACATCACCGTGAAGCTCGACATTCCGCAGGCGCGCAAGCCCGAGTCCACCACGCTCACCGTGCAGGTCACGCCGAGCCTCGCCGTCACGATGCTCGATGCGTTGCCCTACCTGATTGATTACCCCTACGGCTGCACCGAGCAGACGATGAGCCGTTTCCTCCCCGCCGCCATCACCGCAAAGACGCTGCGCGACCTCGGCCTCGCGCCCGAGGACGTGATGGGCCGCGTCTTCGGCGGCATCGAGCCGGCGAACGTGAAAGCCACTCAACCCAAGGGGAAAAAGGATTTGGCCAAGCTCGACGAAATGGTGAAGGCCGGCCTCGAACGCCTCTACGATTTCCAGCACGGCGACGGCGGCTGGGGCTGGTGGAAACCCGGCGACAGCGACCGTTGGATGACCGCTTACGTCGTGTGGGGCCTCACGCTTGCCAAGCAGACCGGCGTGGAAATCAAAGGCAACGTCCTTGAACGAGGCGCGAGCTTCCTCGACAAGACGCTCGTCGAGGAAGAATTGAATCCCGACATGCAGGCGTGGATGCTGCACGCGCTTTCGCTGTCTCGCGAGCGCGTGCGCAGCCAGGAGCGTCACGTTCCACAATTCCAAGCGAAAGCATTTGAAAATCTCTGGGCTAATCGAGAAAGGCTGAACGCTTACACTAGAGCCTTGCTGGCCTTAAGCGCCCACTATTTCAGTTTTGACGAGACAGACTACAAGACGAAAGCCAAGACGCTCATCGAAAATCTGGAGAACGGCGTGAAGCGCGACGAGCGACCGGATGCGAGCGTGCTCATCGGCGGCACCGCGCCCGCGAACAAGGGCGTGATGGGCACCGCGCATTGGGGCGAGGACGGCGTGTATTGGCGCTGGTCCGACGGCGGCGTGGAGGCGACGGCGTTTGCGTTGCGCGCGCTGCTGACGATTGACCCGAAGAACCCGCTCATCGAACCGGTCACCAACTGGCTCATCAAGAACCGCCGCGGCGCGCAGTGGAGCAACACGCGCGACACCGCCATCGTCGTCCTCGCGATGAACGATTACCTCAAGGTGAGCGGCGAGCTGAAGCCGGAGTTGGAGTTCAGCGTGTTCGTCAACGGCTCGAAGGTGGCCGACCGCAAGGTCAGCGGCGCGGACGTGTTCAATGCTCCGAGCCGTTTCACCGTGGACCCGAAGCTCATCAAGGACGGCGCGAACGAAATCCGCATCAAGCGCAACGGCGACGGCGCGGTTTACTTTGCGGCCGAGGCGAAGTTTTTCAGCCTCGAAGAACCCATCACGCCCGCCGGCAACGAAATCTTCGTGAAGCGCGAGTATTACAAACTCGTCGGCCGCCCGACGCTCTTGAAGGGCTTCGTCTATGACAAGGTGCCGCTCAAGGACGGCGAGAGCGTGAAAAGCGGCGAGCGCATCGAGACCGTGCTGACCGTCGAGACGAAGAACAACTACGAGTATCTGCTCTTCGAGGACCTCAAGCCCGCCGGCTTCGAGGCCGTGGAAATCCGCAGCGGCGAATCGCTCTACGCGCGTGAAATGAAGAGCGGCGCGGTCGAAAGAAAATTCAGCGCGGCCAAACCCGCCGCCGCCGCACCGCAGGTCGCGCCCTCGAAGAAGAAGGGTGGCGGAGCCGCACGCCGCATCGGTGGCATCGCGCCCGTCGGCCTGCCGCGCCCGGTGCTGATGTCGGACACGGATTTCACCGGCCGCTCGCGCTGGGTCTATCAGGAACTCCGCGACCGCAAGGTGGCGATGTTTGTGGACAAGCTCCCCGAAGGCGTCTGGGAAATCCGCTACGACTTCCGCGCCGAAGTGCCCGGCCAGTTCCACGCGCTGCCGGTTCTGGGCCACGCGATGTATGTGCCCGAGATCCGCTGCAACGGCGCCGAGGTGCGCGTGACAGTCGAGGACGCGAAGCCGTGAGTAGTTGGCCGCAAAGAACGCAAACCAGCGCAAAAAGAATTTCCCCTTTGCGCCTTCTGCGATTTTTTGCGGCAATCGCTCCATGTTCGAACTCGCCCTGATCCAGATGCTCGTGGAGGGCGGTCGTCCGGCGGAGAATCTGCGGCGCGCGGAAGAGTTCATCGCGCAGGCTGTGAAGGCCGGAGCCACGGTGGTTGTGCTGCCGGAGACGCTGGATTTTGGCTGGGGCCACAGTTCGGCACGGATGGGCGCAGGGGAAATTCCCGGTGGCGAATCTTGCGAGCGACTGCGCGCAGCGGCGAGGCGTCATGGCGTCTTCATCTGCGCCGGATTGGTGGAGCGCGCGGGCGACAAACTTTTCAATGCGGCGGTGTTCATCAATCCGGCCGGTGAGATTCTCCTCCATCATCGCAAGCTCAACGAACTCGACATCGCGCACGACCTTTACGCACAGGGCGACCGGCTGGCGGTGGCGCACACGCCGCTGGGCACGTTCGGCCTGATGATTTGCGCGGACGCCTTCGCGCGCGGGCAGGTGGTGAGCCGCACGCTCGGCCTGATGGGCGCGGACATCATTCTCTCGCCGTGCGCGTGGGCGATGCCGGCGGACCACGACAACGCGAAGGAGCCTTACGGCAAGGTGTGGCTGGAGAACTACGGCCCGGTGGCGCGGGAATTCCGGATGTGGATCGCCGGTTGCAGCAACGTCGGCTGGGTGAGCGAGGGCGCGTGGAAGGGTGACAAGTGCATCGGGTGCTCGCTGGTCATTGGGTCGGATGGGAAGCAAGTGGTGATGGGGCCTTATGGCGAGAGCGCGGAGACGGTGTTGTATGTGGATGTGGAATTGAAGCCGCGCCCGGCGCGCGGGGATGCGTGGGAGAAAGTGTGGCCGGGCTGAATCGAGAGGGTCAAACGAATGGGGTCAGGCGAATGAGGGAAAAGAAACTCGTTTTCATTCGCCTGACCCCATTCGCTTGACCAACTCGGGTCGAATTCATTTTCAAACCCGCAGACCACATTCCTCATTCCGCATTTGATCAGAGCCTCCTTACGTCGGCACCTACTTCTTGGAGGCGATGCAGTAGAGGGCAGCGTGGGTGCGGATGAAGAGTTCACCGTTGCTGGGGACGATGGAGGAGTTGCTGCGTTCGCCGAGCGAGTTCACGGAGATCAATTCAAACTTCGGAGCCGCGCGGAACACGAAGCAGTCGCCGCCCTGCGTGATGGTGTAGCACTTGTCCTCGGACAACATCACGCTGCTCCAGTTCTGGCCGGTCTTGCCCGCGCCTTGGAGACGTTCGCTCCAGACCTGCTCGCCAGTTTTCAAATCGAGACACATCGCGGTGCCGGGATCGTTGTGGATGTAAATTTTTCCGTCCTTCACGACGCCGGAACCGATGCGCTGCGGCGAGCGCGGGTGATGCCACACGCGGCGCGAGGCGGTCACGTCGCCGCTGCCGCCGGCGCGCACGCCAATGGCCGTGCCGCTGAAGCCGCCAAGCGCGGCGACGACATCGTTCTCATAAATCGGCGAGGTGTAAACGAGCGGGTTGAGGCCGGAGCAGGTCCAGAGTTCCTTGCCGGTCGCAGGGTCGTAAGCGGCAAGGCGCACGGGCCAGCTCATGAGCAACTGGTCCTTGCCCTCAACCTTCATGATCGTGGGCGTGGTCCATGAGCCGATGTATTGCGGGTTGCCGCGGTTTTTCTTTTCACCCGAATCCGCCGCGGCGGGCTGTGCCTTGCCGTAGCCGGTCTCCTCGTCCTTTTTCCAGATGGTCTTGCCTGTCTTTTTGTCCACGGCGAGCAGGTAGGTCGTCTCGCCGGGGCCGAAGTTGAGGAAGCAGAGGTTGCTGTAGATGGCGGGCGACGCGGCGTTGCCCCAGATGTGAATCTGCCGGCCGAGATCGGTGCGGTGCCAGAGTTCCTTGCCGGTGAAGTCGTAGCAGAACAAACCGTCCGACGCGAAGGAGACGATGACGCGCTCGCCATCGGTCACCGGCGACGCGGAGCAATAGGGATTCGTGGCGTGCGTCGGTTCCTTTTCCTTCGTGGTCACGCCGACCTGCCAGAGCAGTTTGCCATCGGCGCGGTTGAAGCACATGAGCGTGCGCTTTTCGCCGACGGCCTGCGTGACGAACACGCGGTCGCCCCAGACGACGGGCGTGGAGTTGCCGGCCTCGGGCAGTGCGATGCGCCACTTGACGTTCTCGGCGGTGCTCCACTTGGTCGGGAGGTTTTTCTCCTCGGTGAGGCCGGTGCCGAGCGGGCCGCGCCACGCGGGCCAGTTGGCGGCGAGGGCGGTCGAGGCGACGAGGAAACAGAGGAGGAACGAAACGGTTTTGGTTTTCATGATTTTGGGCCGCCCTTTCAGGGCTGGCGGTTTGTTTGTCGGACGAACCCCGGGCTTCGCTGCACTGCGCCCCGGGCTGCAACGGAACGCGCCTTCGGCGCTCGGACTCGGGCGCGCACGCTCACTTGGTCGCGCCCAGTTTCTTCAGCCTGATATTTCGGTATGCCGCGCGGGTCTGATACGTCGAGAGACTGAGCGGCACCGCGCTTTCGATCTCGCCGGGGCGCATGGAAATTTTCTTGTCCGTCGTTTCGAGGTTGGCGATCTGCTCGTCGTCGAGCCACGCCTGGATCTTGTCGCCACCCACGCGCACGCGGACGCGATACCATTTGTTCTTCTCGAAGGCGCAGTATTTGGTCGTCTCGTTTTCCGAGGCATCGGCCCCATCCACGCTGCTGATGCCGACCACGCCGCCGCCCCAGCCGCCGAGCACGAGCGTGGCGTATTCCTTTCGGTGGGGAAACGTGAGGCCGCAGAAAAAGTCGCTGCCGGAAATTTTCATCGCCTCGAGCGAGACCTCGTAATCGTCCTTCGGCACGGCGTTGGTGTAGGTGATGCCGCTGAGCACCTCGCCCTGGTCCACAACGATGGCCGGGCCGCCGCCCTTGAAGTCGGTCTCGATGGTCGCGCCGCCCTGCGTGGCGAAATCGGAGAGCTTCCAGCCCGCGAGCGATTTGCCGTCGAAGATCGGCGTGCCACCGTCGGTGGCAGATTTTTTCTCCGCGGCCGGCGCGGTGAAATGAAACGCAAGGAGGAGAGCAAGGGCGGAGAGCCGGAATGTGTTCACGAGTGAATGGACGTGTGAGGGCGGCGGTTTAATCGTGCGAACCGTAGCAGGACCACCGGCGGAGGAAAGCGCGAAGAAAAACGGCGCGGATTCGCACTCAAGAAATCTGTTTCCCTGTCGGACGGTTTCGCTATGCTGCCGGGCCAGTTTCCCGGCGGACGACGCGCCGGAGAATTTCATCACATGAGCCAACCAATGAAAGCCGTGGGCGTGGTGCCCAGCCGGAAGGAAGTCCGGCAGCTCGAACACCCGCACCCGCAGATCACCCGCGACAACGAAGTTCACATCCGCACCCTCGAGGTCGGCATCTGCGGGACGGACCGCGAGATTTGCACGTTCGCCTACGGCCAGCCACCCGCTGGCGACGACTACCTCGTGCTCGGCCACGAGTGCCTCGGTGAAGTGGTCGAGGTCGGTGCGAAGGTGAGGCATTTCAAAACCGGTGATCTCGTGGTGCCGAGCGTGCGTCGTCCGTGCCCCGATCCCAATTGCATCCCGTGCCGCGAAGGCCGTCAGGATTTTTGTTCGACGTGGAAATTCACCGAGCGCGGCATCAATCAGCGCCATGGCTACATGACGGAGTATTTCGTCGAAGAGGAGGCTTATCTCACGCCGGTGCCCAAATCGTTGCGCGACGCCGCGGTTCTGGCCGAGCCGCTGACCATCGCCGAGAAGGGACTCGCGCAGGCGTGGCTCGTGCAAAAGCGCGTGCCCGGTTGGGAACATCACAACCGCGACGGCAAAGGCCGCGGCCACGGCAAGACCGCCGTCGTGCTCGGCGCGGGGCCCATCGGCTTGCTCGGTGCGATGAAGCTGCTCATCGAGGGCTTCAAGGTGTTCGTCTATTCGCGCTCGCCCAAGCCGAACTTCAAGGCCGACCTCGCCGAATCCATCGGCGCCGAATACATCTCGGCGGTGAAGATGGGCGCGGACGATTTCTCTCAGAAGGTCGGGAACATTGACCTAGTCTATGAGGCCGTCGGCGAGGGAAGCGTGTCGTTCGACGTGATGCGCGTGCTCGGCATCAACGGCGTGTTCATCTTCACCGGCATCCCCGCGCAGAAGCCCGCGATCCCGATTCGCGCGGACAGCACGATGCGGAACATCACGCTGAAAAATCAGGCGCTCATCGGCACCGTGAACGCCAGCCCGCAGGCGTTCATTGACGCGATCCATGACCTCGGCGAATTCAAGCGGCGCTGGCCCGCCGCCGTGAAGGCGCTCATCACCGGCCGCCACAAGATTGACGCGCACCGCGAACTCCTCGTCGGCAAGGCACAGGGGATCAAGAACGTGATCGAGTTCGCGTGACGCCGGGGCGCGAATGTCCAATGTCAAAGGACCAATGACCAAGGAAGGCCCAAGGCTCAAATTCCAACCGCGCGTGGCGATTCCTGACTGGTCATTGAAATTTGGAACTTCCTTGGACATTGGTCATCTGTCATTGGTCATTTCTTTATGAGCAAACCCTCCCCCTGGCTCGACGTCTCCATCCCCCTCGCCAACGGCATGCACGGATGGCCGGGCAATCCGCCCACCGTCATCACCATGCACCTCGGCACCGCCAAGGGCGACGTGTGCAACGTCTCCGCCATCAATTTCAATTCCCACACCGGCACGCACATGGACGCGCCGCTGCATTTCCTCCCCGGCACCAAGACCATGGACGACCTCCCGTGGGACGCCGTCATCGGCCCCGCGCGCGTCGTGGAGATCTGCGACAAGGAAGCCATCAAGCCCGCCGAGTTGAAGAAGCTCAAGCCGCGCAAAGGCGAACGCCTGCTCTTCAAGACGCGCAACTCCGCCGGGAGCTGGAGGAAAAAATCCTTCGACAAGGACTTCATCTACATCGCCAAGGAAGGCGCGCAATACCTCGTGGACTGCGGCGTGCAGACCGTGGGCGTGGATTACTTCAGCGTGGGCGGCTTCTACCAGGACGGCATCGAGACGCACCACGTGCTGCTCGGCGCCGAGGTGTGGATCATCGAGGGCCTGAACTTCGAGCACGTGAAACCCGGCAACTACGACCTCATCTGCCTGCCGATCAAGTTCCACAAAGGTGACGGCGCCCCGGCGCGGTGTTTGATCAGGAAGCGCTGAAACTTCCGCAACGGGTCGCGCGAGTGTTGTTCAACGCGGCTTCACAGCAACATCCGGCACGCGAACTTCGCCATCGGTAACCACGACTTCTGCCGAAAAAGTTCCAGCCTTGGGATGATAAACGTCTAACGCGTAGGTCCCAGCCGGCACCCCGCTGATGCGATAGTTTCCGTCTCGGCCTGTGACGGCGAAGAAGGGGTGATCAAACACACTGAGAAACGCGAAGTTCCACAGATGACATTCGCAACTGAGCCGGATGCCGGTCTCAGGCATGCGGAAAATATGCGATCCTTTCCCGATGTATCTGAATCCCTTGTTTGTTTTGGCTGTCGCTTGCAGATACAAATCGTCGGATGGATGGCGCAGATCAAGCGATTGGCCGGCCTGGATTCCCATCACATACGGCGCGAACCACCCCTCTTGATGGTCGAAGACCACACCTGCTTTCGGCGGCTCGAAGGTCCGCCCATTAAAGTCGCCGCGGATGGAGACGAGCACATTCTGAAGCCCGCCTTCGGAACTGACCTGATAACGGCGGGTCGTCAGACCGTTGGGGTGCCTCTTCGCGAGCGTAGGGAAATCGGCGAGATCAATCTTGGTTTCGGGCGGCGGCGTGCCTGCGAGAACAACCCTGCCCGTCACGTCTCCCGCTCGAGCTGCAAGTGCCGTCGACAAGACGACGACAAGCAGCGGCAGTGACCGGGATTTCATGGCAGGAGATTCAACGGCTCGTCGTGGCTGAACAAGGCTATTTTGCTTCACCACTGATTGAATACCTCTGGCCCGATTTCATTTCCGTCCGCTTGATCCCCGATCCGATCTGTCCATCGAACACGATCACCACACTCTTTCCGCTCACCTCAAATCCGTTTCCGTTCACCACGACGTAGGTGGATTCGTCAATGCCCACGCCCAGCAGTTTTGGATTGGCCTTCACCGCCGCCTGCAAACGCGGCTCGCGCTTCCGCACCACGAAATGCTGGTCCACGATGGCCTCGGGCCACAGGCCGAGTCCCTCCGCCAGCGGCGGCACCTCGCCCGCGTTCTTCGGGCTGCCGGTGATCATCACCTTCGCCATCACCGCCGCGCCCGCGCTGGTGCCGCCGATCACCGCGCCCGTCGCGTGCCGCTCGCGGATCGCCGCCACGAGGCCGAGGCGGTTCAGTTCCGCCATCTGCCGCGACTGCTCGCCGCCGGGAAACCAGATCACCTCCGCCGCGCGCACGGCGGCGAGGGCTTCGGTCGCGTTGGTGGTGGTGAGGTTGGAAACGCGCGGCACCGGCTTTGCGGAAGGCTTCGACTGAGGCGACGCCCGCGTTCGTCACCGCCGAGGCGTGGGCGATGACGAGCACGCGCGCGTTGGTGCCGCCCGCGAGATCGAGCATTCGGCGATGCAAACCCGCCGGCGTGTTGCCGCCGCCGACGATGACGAGTTTGCCTTTCGCGGAGTCGGCGGCGTGCAAGAATGTGGCGAGTGCCAGAGCGGCGACCGTCGCAGCCCTACGCGCGGTAACAGCCGACGTGAGGAGGCTCAAATTCATCAGCGGAAAAGTTGGAGCCTCCTTACGTCGGCTGCCACCAGTCAGTCGAGCACCGTGTCCGGGTAGAGCGGAATGCCCACGCGCTCGATGTGCTCCCGAAGCGGGCGGAGGCTGATGGCGGCAAACGGTTTCACGTCGTAGCGGTAGGGCAGGGTGAGTTCGTCGAGTTCCGCCGCGACGGCTTCGGCCTGCAACTCGCTCACGGCGCCCCAGAGCGCAAGGTCAACGTCCGAGTGCGGCGCGTGCGTGCCCTTGGCGCGGGAGCCGAAGAGTTTGACGGCGGTGATCTCGGGATGGCGGCGGAAGACGCCGCGCAACAGCGCGAGTTCGGCGGGGGCGAGCGGGGGCGTTGTCATTCCGCGCCTTTGGCCAGAAAGAATTGGTGCAACGCGGCGAGCGCGGGCAGGTAGCGCGCCGCGATGGCTTCGACGGCTTTCTCGAACACCGCGCTGTCGTAGGTGTGCGAAAGCAGATTGCGATGGTCGAGCATCTCAATCCACACCTGCCCATCGTCCAACACTTTCGCCGCGAAGGCATCCTTGAGCACCTGCCGCGGAGTGACGGGTGAAATGACGAGGCCGCCGTCCTCGAGAAAATCCTTCGCGGTCTTCCACGCCAGCTCGAAGGAAAACTCGAAGCGCTGGATGGTGCCCTGCTTCTCAAGGAGCGAGAGGCGGCCCGGCCCGTCCTTCAAGGCGTCCTGCAACAGGAGGAACGCGCGGTCAAAGTTTTGGAAGCGTTGCTTCCAGCGAATGTCCGGGTTCGTCGGCATGGGGAAATGCTACGGGGGCTGGCTCGAATTGCCGATGATATTTTTGAGGGAAGGTGTCAGAGCCTCCTTACGTCGGCTGCTACCAGCTAGGGAAGCACCGTCTCCGCCATCACGGCGATGAGTTCGCGGCCGAACTGGAGGCGGTCGGCGACGGTCGGTTGGCGGCCAAGTTTCTTGCTGCGACCGGTGCGTTGCTCCATCAGCAGCACGGGCACCTTGCGCTCAGTGTAGAGTGAGTTGGTGGTGTTCGACGGGTTCTTGTTGATGCCGAGTTTGCGCGCGGGATCGAACGAGGTTTTCTTCACGAGATTCGTGTAGAGCCGCTGCATCATGGCCTGCGAGGCGTCGTCGTCCGCGAAGGTGTCTACGTATTCGGTGACCTCGGTGTTGTGCAGGTTGATCATGAGGTCAATGCGCCGGCCGGAATCGAGCAGCGCGAAGACGGCGCGCTTCACATACCAGATCTCGGGCATGAGCCGCAGCTTCTCCTTGTCGCGCAAATCCACCTCGTCCCAGTGGCGGTTCACGTCGAAGCCGTTCGCGTTGAAACGCACCCAGCCATTCGCGCAGCCGTCGGGGTGCATCATGGGCGTGAACTTGAAGACGACCTTGCGGCGCAGTTCGGCGGCGCGCGGGTCGTCGCTGGTGACGAAACGCAACGCGCCCTCCATCACGTAGCTCGTGCCGGCCTCCCACGCGTGCTGACGCGCCTGGAGCCAGACGGTTTTCTTCGTGTCATCGGGCGTGCTGAAATCGGTGACGGTGACGAGATGCAGGTCGCGGCCTTGAACGGTCTTGCCGATCACCTCGGTGCGCGCGTGCGGCGACCGGTCCACGTCGGCGAGCAGGCGCAGCAAATCGCCGTGGGTGTAGGGCGGGATGTGCGCGATCCAGAGCGTGTTGCTCTCGGCGTGAAATTTCAGCGTGGCTTCCTTCGCCTTGTCGTCCCAGTCCATCGCGGGGAAGTGCGTCCACGTTTTGCCGTCGTAGCTGAAGACGGGAATCGTCTCGGCATACATCGGGCACGCGCCGGGCTTGTCGTTGTATTCGCCGACGAAGTCCGTGAGCGTGAGCGTGAGGTCGCGCCCGGCGACGTTGTCCATGCGGAAGAAATGCCACGACGCCTGGCGATTGCGCCCGCGCTCGTCGCATTGCCCCTCGACGTGCAGGCGGAACTCGGCGTCGCCGAGCTTCTCCACCTTGCCGAGCGAGCCGCCTTCGAAGTTTTTGTTGATGAGGACGGGTGCGTTGGATTGGGCAAAAGCGAGCGAAGTGAGCAGGGCGGCGAACGGCAGGAATCGAAACAGGCGCATGACCGGCGAGTGTAAGTGGGCGTGAACGCGGCGCAAGTGCGCGGAGTGCGGCGTTTACGCCGCTTCAACGTGCGTCAGCCCGAGGCCGGTGGAAATTTCTGGCGACTCGTCACGACCGGATGCGAAGCGGCGTGAACGCCGCGCCCCTCCTCCGTAAATTTATCGCGCGCCGGCGCGGGCGGAGGAGAAGCTCTTCCCCTCAGGGTGGTTCGCCACCGCACCGCGACCGGCGCGCGTTCGTTTACTGTTTCCCCAATGCGCTGGCCCACGGGGAGCCGGCGTCGCGCATGAGGCCGCGCGCGAGGCACGCGGACATTCGCGACGTCGGTTCCCCGCAGACCGGCCGGAAATGAATCGTGGTAGTCATTCGGTGATCGCGAGGATGGCGCGGCTGCGGGCATAGACCCGCTGCTGCTTCACGGTCTGGGCGATGGCGGTCCGCGCCTTTTCCGCAAACAACTCTGGGAGCACCAGCAGCGGAAACGGCGTGACCCACGCAACGGTGGCGGCGTCGTTGGCGGCGCGGCGCAGTGGCGCGTTGAAGGCAGGCAGATTGTTTTCCGCCAGCGCCTCGCGCAACAGCCGGGCCTTGAACTGTTCCAATTCGGTCTCCTGCGCGCCGCGGAACGGCACGGCGGGCCGGGGCGGCACCTCGAACCGGGTTTCCGGCCCGAAGCGTGTCCGCAGGGTTTTGATTTTGTTGGTCATGTTTTGCCTTTCGCTTTCCTCACCGGCTGGTCCGCAGCTTGCGGGCCAAAACAAAAACCCACGACTGCTTCGGCAATCGTGGGTTTCGGTGAAAATCTGGTTAAATGTTTCAGGAACTCACGATGCCAAAGCCGGGGAGCCAGCGCTGGCCGATGGTCACGTGGACCATGTGGCCGCAGGGGCCGGAGGACCGGAAGCTCGCTTTGGTTGTGTTTGTGAGTTTCATCTCAGGGCGCGGAAGAAACTTCATCCGCACGCGTTTGTCAAAAAATGTTTTTGGAAAAGAAAACCCGCGCCGTCGCCAGCGCGGAATTTCGCGAAAGGTTTCGGAACGCACTCAGTTCACCAGATACTCGCGCGGGTCGGTGACTTTGCCGGTGATGGCGCTGGCCGCAACCGTGGCAGGCGACGCGAGGAAGACTTGCGATTCCTTGTGGCCCATGCGGCCGGGGAAATTGCGGTTCGTGGCGCTGATGCACTTGAGCCCGCCCTGGTTCATGCGGCCGAACGTGTCCACCGGGCCGCCGAGACACGCGGAGCAGCCGGCGTTTTCCGTCATGCGCACGCCGGCGTCCTCGAGAATCTGCCAGATGGTCTGGTCGCCCCAGCGCGTGGTCTGGAGTTCATGCACGATGTCCGGCGTCGCCGGCACGCCGAAGGTGTCAATGCTCACCTTGCGCCCGCGCAACACGCGCGCGACCTCGATGAAGTCGCTCGTCTTGCCCCCGGTGCAGGAGCCGACGTAGGCGCGGTCGAGTTTCACGTCGCCCATGTCCTTCGCCTTCTTGCGCTGGCCGGGGTCCGGATGACACGCGACCGTCGGCTCCAGCTTGTCGAGATCGATGACGGTCTCGTAAACGAACTTCTGGTTCTTATCCACGACGACGGGTTCGTATTTCTGAATCGTTCCGTTGAGCCGCGTGCGCGCGTCCACGTATTCCGCCGTGCGCGCGTCGAACTCGAAGATGCCGTTCTTGCCGCCGGCCTCGATGGCCATGTTCGCGATGGTCATGCGGTCGTCCATCGAGAGGCTCGCGACGCCGGGGCCGTCGAACTGCATCGCGCGATAGGTCGCGCCGTCGAAGCCGATCTCGCCGATGCAATGGAGGATCACGTCCTTCGCCATCACGCCGGGTTGCAATTTTCCTTCGAGCCGGAAGTGCATCGTCTCGGGCACCTTGATGAGCAGTTTGCCGGTGCCCATGACGAAGCCCGCGTCGGTGTTGCCGATGCCGGTGGCGAATTCATTGAACGCGCCGGCCATGCACGTGTGCGAGTCGGTGCCGAAGAGCACTTCACCGGGGCGCGTGTGGCCCTTGGCCGGCAGCGCGGTGTGGCAGACGCCGGCATAGCGCGAGCCGTATTGCCTCTTCAGGTTGCCCTTGGCCGCGTCGAACTTCCACGAGCCGTTCGGGTCGTCAATCACGTCGTAGAAATACGGCAGCCCCTGCTCGCGCGAGAAGTCGCGGAGAATGTCCACGTTGCGGTTGGAGAGCGAGTCGGCGGTGAAAATGTAATGGTCGGGAATGATGACGACGCGGTTCTTGTCCCAGACCTTCGCCGTCTTGCCGAACTCGCGCTTGAACACGCCGATGGTCCCCGGCCCGCACACGTCGTGGGTCATCAGCACGTCGGCCTTCACCCACACGTTGTCGCCGGCGGCGACGGACGCTTTGCCGGCGGCGCGAGCGAGCAGTTTTTCAGTCAGTGTCATAATTCAGGGGGCGAAAACTAGCCGACGAGCTGGGGCGGTGCAACAGGGGAATCCGCTTGCCACGCCTGCGCCGTGGAATTTCCATGCGGTCAAATGAGTGACTCCTTCCAGCAACGCGGCGGCATCTGGGTCGTCGTGCAGTTCGTGCTGATGGGCGCGGTGATTCTACTCGCGCCGCTGTGTCGTGAACGCTGGGGCAACTGGCTCACGCTCGCCGCCGGCGCAGTATTGTTCGCGCTCGGTGCCGTTGTTGGCATCCGCGGCGACCGCGTGCTCGGCAAGTTTCGCACGCCCTTTCCGCAACCGGTCGGCGGTTCGCAACTCATCACCACCGGCATCTACGCGCGCATCCGGCATCCGCTCTACGCGAGCCTCATCCTGCTCGCGTTCGGCTGGGCGCTGGTGTGGTCGAGCCGCGCGGTCCTCGCGGTCGCGCTGGTGCAGGCGGTCTTCCTCGACCTGAAGGCCCGGCGCGAGGAGCGGTGGCTTCGGGAAAAATTTTCCAACTACGCGGACTACGCGCGGCGGGTGAAACGTTTCTTCCCCGGACTTTACTGACGGCGATTGGGTTTGCCGCTTGCCGCAGCGGCGCGTTCCGCGCATAAGTCGCCCGTCATGCAATGGCACTACGAGCGGAACGGCCAACCCCTCGGTCCGGTGGCGGAGGAGGAACTGAACCGTCTGGCGCAGACGGGCGAAGTCACCACCACCACGCGCGTCTGGCGCGAAGGCCTCGCTGGCTGGGTTCCCTACGGCACCCGCAACTCCGGCGCCGTTCCGCCGCCGATGCCGGCCGGGTCGCGTTGCGCCCGCTGCGGCCAGGCATTTCCCGAAGACGAGATGGTCGAACTTTTCGGCCACAAGATTTGCGCCGCGTGCAAGCCGCTGTATCTGCAAGGGCTGCGCGAGGGCGCCCCCGCCGCGCTGATGACCGGCGCCCGCGTGTGGCGCTCGGGCAAACAACTGGTGATGGACCTGGAATCGCCGCTGCCCCCGCGCTGCGTGAAGTGCAACGAGCCCGTCACCGCCGCTGATTTCCGGCGCAAGCTCTACTGGCACACGCCCTGGCTTTTCCTGCTCGTCCTCATCAGCGTCCTGGTCTATGCGATCGCGGCGCTCATCGTCCGCAAGCGCGCGACCATTCACATCGGCTTGTGCGAACGCCACCGGCGGAAACGGCGCACGTTTGTGTGGGTCGCGTGGGGATTGGTCTTCGCCGGCATCGGGATGATCGTGGCGGGCGCCGTCGGAAAAGATCTGGTCGTGTTGATCATCTTGGGGATCGTCGCGATTCTGGCCGGAGCCGTCGTGGGGACCGCTGGGGCGCGGGTGGTTTCCGCCAAACGCATCACCAAGGAGCGCATCTGGCTGGTGGGCGTCCACGAGTCATTCCTCGCCACGCTTCCGCCGTGGGATGGACCGGACAAGTAGGCCGCTTTTCGTTGGCCTCGGAGCGGCGGCGGCCAGGAGCCAGTTCACTTTTTCCGCAACGGCTTCAGCCCGAAGTGACACGCGAGCCACAGCGGCCCGGCGAAAATCAGGATCGCCGCGACGCGCGCCCACGACCACGGGAGGTAGCTGGCCTGGATGGGAAACAGCGTGATCATGAAATAATTGCTGAACCGCGCGTGACCGAGGAATGACGTGCCGCCCGGGAATTTCCGCCGCACGCCGCACCACAGCGCCACCAACCCCACGGCGATGGTCGCGAGCGTGACGGCCACGTTCACGGCGAGCAGGAAATCGAGGTTCACCTTCGGCGCGTGCGCGGCGCGCGTGCCGAACGTCTGCCACAGCCAGTGCGCGCCGGACCACACGAAGCTGAAGCCGGTGTTGAGCGCGGTGCCGAAGTTCGCCTTGTTCGAGGTCAGCTCGTTGACAAGCCAGCCGAAATAAAGCGGCACGATGGCCCACACCAAGTCGGCGTGATGAAACGGCAGCTCGATGAGCTGCCAGAAGACTTGTGCGAAATTCAAAAGCACGCGCGGCTTCTAACGGCATGGAGGGAGAAGGTCAAACGAATGGGGTCAGACGAATTTCTTTTTCTTCATTCGCCTGCCCCCATTCGTTTGACCTTCTTCGGGATTCCCCTCAGGATTTTCCAATGCAACGACTCAACTCGCTCTCGCTCGCTTTGATTTTTTCCGTGGCCCTGTGCTCCGCCGCCTCCGCCGCGCAATGGACCATCTCCACCTTCGCCGGCACCGGCGAGAAAGGCTTCGCCGGAGACGGCGGCCCCGCCACAGCCGCGAAGCTCGACAATCCCTTCGGTGTCGTGCGCGGACCGGACGGTGCGATTTATTTTTGCCAATACACCGGGCAACGGATCAGCAAAGTCACCGCGGATGGAAAAATTCACGCCGTCGCCGGGAGTGGCGTGAAGGGCTACTCCGGCGATGGCGGGCCGGCGCTTCAGGCGACCTTCAACCTCCCGCACGAAATCCGCTTCGACAAAGCCGGCAATTTCTACATCGCCGACATGCAGAACCACGCCATCCGCCGCGTGGATGCGAAGACGCAGGTCATCACCACCTTCGCCGGCACCGGCACCGCCGGCTACAGCGGCGACGGCGGCCCCGCGAACAAGGCGCAGCTCAAGCAACCGCACAGCATCCAGTTTGGCCCCGACGGCAGCCTCTACATCTGCGACATCGCCAATCACGTCATCCGCCGCGTGGACATGAAGACCGGCGTCATCTCCACCTTCGCCGGCACGGGCAAAGCCGGCGCCACGCCCGACGGCGCGCCCATCGCCGGCACGCCGCTCAAGGGGCCGCGCTCGCTCGACTTCGACGCGGCGGGAAATCTCTGGGCCGTCACGCGCGAGGGCAACCAAGTCTTCAAGTTCGATCTCAAGGCGGGGAAAATTCACCACATCGCCGGCACGGGCCCGAAGGGTTTCACCGGCAACGGCGGTCCGGCGAAACTCGCCACGCTCTCCGGCCCCAAGGGCATCGCCATTGACCGCGACGGCAACGCCTGGCTCGCCGACACCGAGAGCCACACCGTGCGCATGGTCGAGGCCAAGACCGGCAAACTCCTCCTCATGGCCGGCACCGGCGAAAAGGGCGACGGCCCTGATGGCGACCCATTGAAGTGCGCGATGGCCCGCCTCCACGGCATTTACGTGGACGCCGACGGCTCGATCTTCATCGGCGACAGCGAGGCGCACCGCGTGCGGGTGATGCGGAAAAAATGACGGAGCGCCGGTCTCCGACCGGGCAATTTTTCCCAAGGAAATAACTTCCGCCTAGCTCGCGAGCGCGAGATTGGAAACGTGGTCCAAGTCCACGATGTGCAAGTGCTCCCCGTCGGCGATGACCGCGACCGTCTTCGGGTCATTAAACAACACGCAATCCGGGTGCTTGATGCGAATGACCCGCCCGTTGTCCAGGCACAAGTCGAATGGCTTGAACTTGGGCTTTTCCAGCGCGTCCAGGAGATTCACCGCTTTCATGTTTGGATGACTACCACGCGCGGCCTGATGAAGCAAGCCGTGAAGCCTCCATCGGCGACAGCGAGACGCACCGCGTGCGGGTGATGCGGAGGAAGCGAGCAAACACTGCGGAGGGACGAACTCCGCAAGTCCCTGGCTCCTTTCCAGCCTCCACTTGCCAGCACGGCGGCAGCCGGGCAGACTCGTCCGCGTCAATCCAAACAGATTGCAGAGGCAAAGCCGATGCCCTACGACATCTTCATCAGCTACTCCCGGCGCGATAATGCCGATGGCCGAATCACGCAGCTCGTCGAGCGCATCAAGAAAGATTTTGCTCCATTCGCGAAGCGCGAACTCGTCCCGTTCTTCGACCAGCAGGAAATCCACGGGATGCAAGACTGGCGGCAACGCATTCTTCAAGGCCTCCGCGAGTCACGCTTGCTGCTCGCGTGTCTTTCCCCGGCGTATCTCAAGAGCGAGTATTGCGAATGGGAATTTGTCGAATACCTCAAATACGAGATCGGCCATCTGCACGGCTTCAACGGCGTCGCGCCGATTTACTTCGTCGAAGTGCCGGGCTGGGACAGCAAAGGCTTCGAGCAGCAATGCGCCGCGTGGGTCGCCGAACTGCGCAAGCGCCAATACTTTGACCTGCGTCCCTGGCATGACCAAGGCGAGGAAGCCCTGCGCGAAGCCGCCGTGCAGGAACGCATGGGCAGGCTCAACGAGCAGATTGCCAAGACCATCTCGCGCGGCGAACGCGCCGAAAAAAGTCTCGGCAACGTGGACGCGCACAATCCTCACTTCATCGGACGCACCGCCAACCTGCGGATGCTTCGCGAAAACTTCGTCACGCCTGGACACATCGGCGTCGTCACCGCCGTCAACGGCGTCGGCGGGCTGGGCAAGACCGCGCTCGCCATCGAATACGCCCACGCCTTTGCCGACGAATACGGCGGCGGACGCTGGCAGGTGCGCTGCGCGGGCAAGGACGACCTGCGCCTCGCCCTCGCCGAACTCGCCACGCCCATCGGCTTCGAGTTCACCGACGACGAAAAGAAAAATGCCGACCTCCAGTTCGAGCGCACCCGCCGCGAACTGAAGAAACTCGCCGACGCCCGCGCGCCTCACCGCTGCCTGCTCCTCCTCGACAACGTGGACCGGCCCGGCCTGCTCGACCCCGCGCAGGTCGCGCGGCTCAACGGCGGCGACTGGCTGCACGTCCTCGCCACCACGCGGCTGGGCGAAAACGAACTGCACGGCGCGCACCGCGACCGCTCGTTCCTGGCCATTGACGAACTGCCGCCGGACGACGCCCTCGCGCTCATCGAGAGCTACCAGCCCGACGGACGTTTCCGCAGCGAGGCGGAGCGCGACGCCGCGCGAGAGATCGTGCGACTGCTCGGCAGCTTCACCCTCGCCGTGGAATCCGCCGCCGTGTATCTCGGCCAGTTTACGAACGACGTGACCTGCGCCGCTTTTCTCGCGCGGCTGAAGAAGGAAGGACTGGAAGGACTCGACACCGCCGCCAGCCAGAGCAGCGAAGGCGTGTTGCACGGAGAAAAGCGTTTGAGCGCGACGCTCCAGCCGACACTGGAACGATTGGGCGCAGCGGAGAAACTGGCGCTGGAATTTGCCGCCCTGCTGCCGCCCGACCAAGTGCCGCTGCCGTGGCTGCGCGCGCTGGTGGCAAAGACGTTTCCCGAAATTGAACGCGACGCCGAGCCGGGCTACCCCGACCCGTGGAAAAATGTCCTGCGCCGCCTGTTCAGCATGCGTCTGATTCAAGCGACTGACGCGATGGACACTGACGGACAGCCACGGGTGGTGCGTGTTCACCGACTTGTGCAGGAATTGACGAAGCATAATTGTTCTGAATCTGATCGTGCCGTCCGGCAGCAAGCCGTCGATGTGCTGGTAACTGAACGTGACGCGGTTTTGCTACAGGCCACAAACTGGGTGGACGCGCGCTGGGAACTTGAACCGTTTGCCGCACTTGCCGATCTTTGGGATGAAATGAAACATCCCGAAGCTGCGTGGCTTCTCAATCAAACGGGCGCTCGTTGGACTCACCTAGCGGAATGGGGCAAAGCCGAACCACTGATGCGACGCATGATTGCGGTTTGTGAAAATAAACTCGGCTCTAGCCATCCGAGTTTTGCTAGCGCACTGAACAACCTCGCGCAATTGCTGAAGGCCACCTGCCAGAAACCGAGCCGTTGATGCGGCGGTCAATTTCAATCATTGAAACAAATTTTGGAGAAAATCACCCCCATTTTTCTACTTCGCTCAACAACTTAGCGATGCTACTTCAAGATACGAATCGGCTGGCGGACGCTGAGCCGCTTTATCGGCGCGCACTTACCATTGCCGAAAGAATTCTCGGTCTGGAGCATCCCACTGTAGCCGGACACCTCAATAACCTTGCCGGATTATTGAAGGACAGCAACCGGCTTGCGGAGGCCGAGCCGTTGTTTCGTCGGGCGCTGACGATCAACGAAAACAGTTTCGGTTTGGAGCATCCCGACGTCGCAACCAATCTAAACAACCTTGCGACCTTGCTACAAGCCATGAATCGCTTAGCCGAGGCCGAACTGCCGATGCGGCGGCAACTGGAAATATATTTGAAATACATCTGTGGCACTGGCCATCCGCATCCTCATTTTCAAACAGCCATTGGAAACTACGCTAGGTTGCTGCGAGAAATGGGCCGTAGTAAGGAGCAAACTCAGACGGAACTTAACGCAATTGGCAAACCGTATGGCATACAATTCGGCAGCCCCGCTTAGGAGCGTCTGTCCCACCCACCTGATGTATTCGTTTTCATCTACGTGCCATCCATCGTCGCAACAATCTGGTGCTCACCCTCATCATGCTCGGCAAGCTGGAGGAAGCCCGCCAGATTCTCGCCGCGAACTGGCGTCTGAACGCTCCGCCCCACGCCAACACCACGCCGCGCCTCGCCTTCCTCCGCCACCTCATCGCCCTGCTCGAATCGCAACCGGACACCCCCCGGAGCGCCGAATTCCAGTTCGGCTCGTCGGGAGACGCC
>JACQFS010000014.1 GCA_016199935.1 Verrucomicrobiota bacterium | reverse complement strand
TGCGCGCAGTGCCACAACCATCCCTTCGACCGCTGGACGCAGGACGATTACTACAACTGGGCCGGCCTGTTCGCGCGCGTGGATTACCAGATCATCGAGAACAAACGCACCGACAAAAACGACAAGCACGAGTTCAAGGGCGAGCAGTTGGTGCAGATCAAGGCGAGCGGCAGCGTGACCAACGCGCGCAACGGCAAGCTCGCCTCGCCGAAACTCCTCGGCGGTGCGGAGGTGAAGGCCACGGCGGACAAGGACGAATTGCAGTCGCTCGCCGAGTGGCTCACCAGTCCGGACAACAAACAATTCGTGCGCACGCAGGCGAACCGCATTTGGTTCCACCTCCTGGGCCGCGGCCTCGTGGACCCGGTGGACGACATGCGCGCGACGAATCCCGCATCGCACCCGGCGTTGCTCGACGCGCTGGCGAAGGAATTTGTGGAGCACAAGTTCGACGTGCGCCATCTCATCCGCGTCATCATGGCCTCGCGCGCGTATCAGACCGCGAGCGAGCCGAACCAGACGAACGCGGACGACGAGGTGAACTACGCGCGCAACGTCGTGCGGCGGCTGACGGCGGAGCAGTTGCTCGATGCGCAGGCCGGCGTGGCGGGCACGAAGCTGGACCTGCGCGGCGTGCCGGCCGGTGGTCGCGCGTCGCAGATGCCGTTCCCGAAGGACGACAAGCGCGTGGGCAAGGACGCCGACGAGCGGTTCCTCGCGGTGTTCGGCAAGCCGGCGCGGCTCGCGCCCTCGGAGTGCGAGCGCAACAACGACACCGCGCTGCGCCAGGCTTTCCAACTCGTCAGCGGCGAGACGCTCAACGGCATGCTGCGCGAGCACGACAACCGCCTCGGCAAACTCCTCGCCGCCGGCCAGGCGCCGCGCGCGATCGTGGAGGAACTCTACTGGGCCGCGCTCACCCGCGCGCCGGGCAGCGTGGAGTTGGAAAGAACCGTGGCTTACGTCGAGGCCGCTTCGGACCAGCGCAAGGCGTTCGAGGACGTGCTGTGGGCGCTGCTGAACGCGAAAGACTTTCAGTTTCGGAAGTGAGTTGGGAGTCCGCCCTTCAGGGTGTCAGCTTTTTCCAGACACGCCAAAGCGTGGACCCCGAACGGCGCGTTGACTTCCCACGGATCAGCCGTATGAATCACCGCCATGACCGCCCTGTTTCGCCCGCTCCTTGCTCTCGCCATCACCTTCGCCGCGATCTCCGCCCGCGCCGATCTCGCCGAGTATCTCGCCCGGCCCGACACTTCCTACGAGTGGACACTGCGCGAGAAGATGGAGGGCGCCACCGCCACCACTTACGACCTGCGCCTCACCTCGCAGACGTGGCACGACCTCAAGTGGCAGCACAACCTTCTGATCTTCGTCCCCAAGGGCGTCACGAATGCCAACACCGCCTTGCTCCTCATCGAGGGCGGCAGCAACACCAAGATGGACGCCAAGCCGTCGCTCGACACGCTCCTCTACGGCGCGATGATCGCCGCCAAGGTCGGCGCGCCGTGCGCCGTGTTGAAACAGGTTCCCAACCAGCCGCTCTTCGGCAACCTCAAGGAGGACGCCCTCATCGCCGAGACCTTCAAGCGCTTCATGGAGACGAAGGACGAGTCGTGGCCGCTCCTGCTGCCGATGGTCAAGTCCGCCGTGCGCGGTATGGACACGGTGCAGGCCTTCTGTGCGAAGGAGACGCCGCTGCGCATCAAGAAGTTCATCGTCACCGGCGCGTCCAAGCGCGGCTGGACCACGTGGCTCACCTCGGGCAGCGACGCGCGCGTGGTCGCGCTCGCGCCGATGGTGATTGATGTGTTGAACATGGGGCCGCAGATGGAGCACCAGAAGCACGAACTCGGCGCCTTGAGCGCGCAGACCGGCGATTACCACAAGCTGCTCGCGCGGCCCGAGGACGACCTCACCCGCCGCCTCTGGAGCATCGTGGACCCGTGGACCATGCGCGCGAAGCTCACCCAGCCCAAGCTCGTCATCCTCGGCAACAACGATCCCTACTGGAGCACCGACGCGCTCAACCTCTACTGGGACGGCCTCACCGTCCCCAAGTGGATTCACTACGAGCCCAACGCCGGCCACGACCTCTCGCCGCGCGATGAGAATGGCAAGCGCGGGCTTCCGATGCGCGCCATTGATACGCTCGCCGCCTTCGTGCGCCACCAGCTTTCCGGCAAGCCGCTCCCGCAGCTCACGTGGAAACATTCCGACCACGACGGCAAGCCGTCGCTCGACATCACCTCCACGCCCGCGCCCAAGTCCGCGCGCCTGTGGATGGCCAACGCGGCGACGCACGACTTCCGCCAGGCGCGCTGGACCGAGCAGCCCGCGTCGTTCAACGGCACCGGGTGCAACTGCTCCATTGACCTGCCCAAGACCGGCTCCACCGCGTTCTACGGCGCGCTCGAATACGAGATTGACGGCCAGCCCTTCCACCTCTGCACCCAGCTCCGCATCGTGGACGCGATGCAGGCGCAGTAGCCGCACCGCGGCCGGCCGCGTTGCCTTCATCGCCGCGCCACAAGGATAACTCGTTCCACTTATCAGCACGGCGCGCAGGTGGAGACAGTCGCGCTGCGACTGTCTCGAACACGTCGCAGCGCGACGTGTTCCACCTCCCGTCACACACTCACGGCCGTAGCGTCAGCTCATTGACCTTCGCGCGCAGGAGCTCCATGTCCGCCAGCGTCGGGCACCGCTGCCGCAACCGACATGGCGGATGCGGCAATCCTTCGACCTTTTGCGCCAAACCGTTCCCAAGATGCGGCAAACTGGAGCCAGTCCGTCGCAAAGTGAAGCCAGTTTCCCGCGAACTGGAGCCAGTTTGCCGAAAACTGGAGCCAATCTGGGGCAAACTGGAGCCAGTTTGTCACGAAGTGGAGCCATTCCGACGGAAACTGGAGCCACTTTGCCGCAAACTGGAGCCAATCCGTGGCAAACTGGAGCCAGTTTGCCAAGAAGTGGAGCCATTCCGACGAAAACTGGAGCCAGTCTGCTGCGAACTGGAGCCGGTTTCCCGTGAACCATTGGCATTTTGCCCCGAAAAGTGGGCTAATCCTGCCCGGCAACCGAGCGGCCGAGTCGCGTGCCTGGATGGTCGAGTTGCGTGACTGAACGACTGAGGTGCGTGCCTCACCGAGTCAGTCGTTTGCCTGAACGAGCAGGTCGTCCTCCCCGATGAGCCGGTCGTCTCCACGGCCGACTCGGAAAAGGGGCCGGACGCCCGCCCGGTGTCCTCACCCGCGAACGGGGGCGAACCGGTTGACAACCCGGGCCGAAAGCGGAGACTGCCGACGTGAGCCAACCCCGAAATAGGCGGAGGCCGCTGCTGGAGGCTTCTGCTTAAGCAGATGTTAGGCGGCACCACGCGCCACGACCGCAACTATGACCCCAGACCAACAATCGGATGAGAACGAGTGGCAGAAAGTTTGGGACGCACGCATTGCTGCGCTCACTCCGATACTCGGCAGACCGACCGACACGGTTTATCACGCGACTGTTCCAATGAATCTGGGGGGATTCGCGGACGTTCTCCCTTTCCCGGATTACGTCCCCGGCATGACCTACGTCACCGCAGATTTGACCGGCGAGGATGTCGGTCAGTTGCCGAGTTCGCTAGGCAACTATGAATTGATGGTATGTGTTCGCGAGGAGCTGTCGCGAGCCGCAGACATGATTTCTCGATTGGCCCGCTACACATGCGAGGCCGAGTTGGAGGCCGGAGCGACGATGGATTTGCCGGACTTTTTCAGCGGTTCAATCATCAAGGCACTGGTATTCGCTCATCCCAGCGACCAACCGGTGCAGTTCGAGTTCTTGGGGCAGCGGTATGGACTGTTACTCTGCATCGGCATCACGGCAGAGGAGCTTGCCTTCGGACGATCCAGCGGTTCTGACGCGTTGCTGGCATTGTTGCGACAACGTGACGTTTTTCCCTACACTGTGCTACAGAGAGAGTCGGTGACGCCATGACCCTGCCGCCTAGCTGTTGATCCTCGACACGTAGTCCGCGGGAGCAGGGACATCCGGACTTCGTCCCGCCTCGCCCTTTGATGGACTTCCCGCGCCCTCGCGTCCATTCTTCCCGACATGAGCACCCAGTCGTTTGCCGGCGCCGGCTTCAATCACGCGAGTTACTCGCGGCGATCCAGGGCTTGATCCAGAAGCTGGAAGACACATTGAAACCCAAGGACGCCGAGATCGCCGCGCTCAAGTCAGCGGTTGCGGAACTGCGCGCGCTGGTTCTACACTCGCGCCCGTCCTCGTCCGCCAAACCCTGAAGCACTGGATCACGCATGAAAAACCTCGCTCGCTCTCTGCTCGCCGTCGCGGCCATCTCCTTCGGCGCGCTGGCCGCGTCCGCCCAAGGCACGGCCTTCAGCTATCAAGGCTTCCTTACTTTTCAAGGCGCGCCGGCCAACGGCGCGTTTGATCTCCAGTTCGCCGTCTTCGACGCCGCGACCAGCGGCGCGCAGCAGGGCCTCACGGTGGTGAGCAATTCCTTCGGCGTGACCAACGGGCTGTTCGCGTTGACGATTGATCCGGGCGCGAACGTCTTCACCGGCGCGGCGCGCTGGCTCAACATCGCCGTGCGTCCGGCCAGCAGCGCCACCTTCACGAACGTCGTCCCGCGCCAACCACTCGCGGCCACGCCGTATGCGATCTTCGCGGGCGGTGCCAGCGCGGCAGGTTTGACCGGCACGCTGCCGTCCGCGAGCCTCGCCGGCACCTACGGCGGCGCGGTGAATTTCAGCAACACGGCCAACACCTTCGCGGGCGGCGGCGGCGGCCTGACGAATCTCAACGGCGGAGCCTTGACCAGCGGCACCGTGGCGGACGCGCGCCTCTCGGCCAACGTGGCGTTGCGCGCCGGCGGCAACGCGTTCACCGGCAACCAGACCGTTACCAGCGGCAGCATCGGTCTCGGACCTTCCTCGCCCGGCGAACGGCTGATGATCGAAGGGGGCAATGCGTTCATCACCGGGACCAACGTCGGCGCGCCGGGGGCCGACGGGGCGCTCTTGTTCGGCTCGGACGCCACCACCCGCGACGGTGCGTTGCTGCGCGCCACCGGCGGGGACCTGGCGTTCTGGAGATACAACGGCGCTTGGAACCAGACGCTGCGCCTCCAGAATTCTTCCGGCAACGTCGGCATCGGCACGGCGAGTCCCTCGGCCAAGTTGCACGTGGGCGCGGGAACGCGGTTCACCTCGGCGGACATCGGCTCCATTTTTCTGCAATCCGGAACCGGCGGCGCGGGAGCGGCCCGGGATTGGAAAATTTTCGTCCCCATGCCGATCGGCAACCTGACCTTTCGCGACATGGGCTTCGACAATCTGAACAACGGCATGACCAATGACGCGCTGGTGATCCAGGCTGCCACTGGATTTGTCGGCATCGGCAAATCGAATCCGGTGACGGCGCTGGATGTCAGCGGCACGGTGAACATTGACGGCGGCAACGCGTTCATCATCGGGTCCAACGCCGGGCCTCCGGGCGTGAATGGTTCGCTCCTCTTCGGATCGGATGCCACCACGCGCGACGGCGCGTTGCTGCGCGCCACCGGCGGGGACCTGTCGTTCTGGAGATACAACGGCGCGTGGAACGAGTCGCTGCGCATCGTCAACACCTCCGGCAACGTCGGCATCGGCTCGACGAGTCCCTCCGCCAAGTTGCACGTCGGCGCGGGAACGCGCTTCACCTCGGCGGACATCGGCTCCATCTTCCTGCAATCGGGAACGGGCGGCGCGGGAGCGGCCCGGGATTGGAAAATTTTCGTCCCGATGCCGATCGGCAACCTGACCTTTCGCGACATGGGCTTCGACAATTTGAACAACGGCATGACCAATGACGCGCTGGTCATCCAGGCTGCCACCGGCTTCGTCGGCATCGGCAAGTCGAATCCGGCGACCGCGCTGGATGTGAACGGCACCGTCAACGCCACCGCGTTCACCGGCGACGGCGCGGGGTTGACGCTCAACGCCGGCAATCTCACCAACGGCACCGTGTCCGATGCGCGGCTGTCGGCGAACGTGGCGTTGCGCTCCGGCGGCAACGCCTTCACTGGCAACCAGACCGTCACCAGCGGTAGCGTGGGCATCGGTCCCTCCGCGCCGACCGAAAGTCTGCTTATTGACGGCGGCAACGCGTTCATCACCGGGATCAACGCCGGTGCTCCGGGTGCGAACGGTGCGGTGATGTTTGGCTCGGACGCCACCACGCGCGACGGCGCCTTGTTGCGCGCCACCGGCGGAGACTTGTCGTTCTGGAGATACAACGGGGCGTGGAACGAGACGCTGCGCCTCGCCAATGCCTCCGGCAATGTCGGCATCGGCAAACCGAATCCGGCAACGGCGCTGGACGTCAACGGCACGGTGACCGCCACCGCTTTCGCGGGCCTCGCGGCGGCTTCAAATCTGACGGGCACCGTGGCGCTCGCGCAATTGCCCGCCGCGGTCGTGACCAACGGCTCGAGCACGGTGATCACCAACAACGTCGGCGTCGTGGTGGCCGGCGTCGGCCTGCCGGTCTTGAGCCTCGCGTTTCCCGATGCGAATCTCATCGCCGCCGGCTACAGCAACGCCTTCACCGTGGACGGCGTCGGCTGGACGGCGGCGACCACCAACGCGGCGTGGCAGGCGCGGCAGACGGCCTCGACGGTCGTGTTCAGCAACCTCCTGTGGGTGATGGGCGGCTACGGCACGAATGTTCTCAACGACGTGTGCGGCACCAACAATTTGAACGACGTCTGGTCCTCGACCAACGGCGCGAACTGGGTGCTGGTCACGAACGCCGCCGCGTTTCCCGGGCGCTACAGTCATCAGACGCTCGTATTCAGCAACCGGATGTGGGTCTTGGGCGGCATCGCGGTCGGTAACATCGTGACCAACGACGTCTGGTCCTCGACGAACGGCTCCGACTGGGTCCGCGCCACGCCCGCCGCGAATTGGGCCCGGCGCTACGCGCACACCTCCCTGGTCCACAGCAACAAGATGTGGGTCATGGGCGGCACCTTCACCGGGGTCAACAAGAATGACGTCTGGTCGTCCACCGACGGAACGAATTGGACGCAGGCCACCGGGACGGCCACGTGGTCGGCGCGCAGCTACCCCGGGGCCGTGGAGTTCGACAGCAAGATGTGGGTCTTGGGCGGCATCGACAGCGCAGCCAGGAACGATGTCTATTCCTCAACCGATGGCGCGATCTGGACCCTGGTGACCGGCAGCGCCAACTGGCCGGCCCGCTACGCGCACACGACCGCCGCCTTCAACGGCACCATGTGGGTGCTCGGGGGCACGGGGGCCGCCTACCGCAATGATGTGTGGTCCGCCGTGGCGATCGGGGAAAAACTCGGCCGCTGGTATATCTATTCGCGATGATCCCGGTCGTCGCTCACATGGCACGAGCATTGGTCAATTGACTCTGACACTGTTATGAAAAGCAAACTGAGGAGAAACCTGGTTTCCATCGCGCTGCTTCTCGCAACGCTCATCCTTCAACCCGCAACTGCTTTCGGCCAAGGCTCGGCTTTCACTTATCAAGGATTCCTTACGCTGAACGGCACGCCCGCGAACGCCGCGAATGACTTCATCTTCGCGCTGTTCAATGCCAGCAGCGGCGGCGCGCAGGCCGGCTCCACCGTGCAGACCAATGGCGTGGGCGTGACCAACGGCCTCTTCACCGTGGCGCTCGATTTCGGCAGCGCGCCGTTCGACGGCACGGCGCTGTGGTTGCAGATCGCCACGCGGCCGGCGGGCGCGGCGGCGTTCACCAACGTCGTCCCGCGCCAGCCCATCGCGGCGACGCCTTACGCGACTTTTGCCGGAGGAGTGAATGCGGCGGGCATCAGCAATGGCAGCATCACCGCCAGCAAACTGGCGACCGGCGCGGCGGCCTCGAACTTGCAGGCGAGCGGCCAGAGCATCGTGCCCAGCGGCGGCGTGATTCTCGCGAGTAATTCCAGCGACGCCAGTCTGGTGGGCGCGGGCTATCAGTCGTTCGGCAAGGTGGAGATTGGCGTCGGGTGGCAGCAGAAGTCCAGCGCTCCACTGGCGGGGCGCTACTCCGCGACGGCCGTGTGGACGGGCAACGAAATGATTGTCTGGGGCGGATTCGGGGGGACGGCCGC
>JACQFS010000214.1 GCA_016199935.1 Verrucomicrobiota bacterium | reverse complement strand
CGCAGCACCTCCGCCGCGCGGAACTGCACGTCGTACGGCTGCCAGTCGAACGCCGGCTGGGCGAACGTCTGCTCGTAGATCACCGGGACGTGCTTCTCCGCGAGGTACCCCGCGAGCATGTGCGCGTCGCGCGCCCCCGCGAGGATCACGCGGAACCCCTTCCCCGAGGCCCACTCGACCGCCGCCTTGATCTGCCTCGCGTCTTGCGCATGGATCATGAGCGGCACCTCGCCGCGGACGAGCGGCATCATCGCCTCCCACGCGGGGACGAGCGGGATTTTCGGATCGGCGGTGCGCGCGTGATCGTAGGCTTCGGCCTCGCTGAAAAAATCATCGAGCGCCTTGAGCTTCTTCGCGCGCTCCTTCGCCTGCTCGTCGAGCGGCTTGGGTTTCTTGCCGCCGCCCTCGGACGTGCGGATGTTGAGGTCGAAGTTCGGCCAATACACGTGCATCGCCACGGGCCGGCGCACGCTCATTTCCTCCCACGTCCAGCCGGCGAGCGCGAGCAAGCCGGACTGGCCCGCGACCGCGCCGCCCTCGGGCACGACGTGCGCGTGGGTAATGCCGTTGGCGCGCGCGACGGCGATGAGTTCGGAGTCGGGATTAAACGCGACCCACGACGTCACGTCCGGCGAAAATTCTCCGACCTCGCTCACGTCCACCGAGCCGCGCACGGAGCTGATCTCGATCAGGCCGAGATCCGTGTCCGCCGCGATCAGGCCGGGGAAAAGTTGCAGAGCGCCGAGGTCAACGGTGCGGTCCGCACTTTGCGAAATGGTCGCGCCCACCTCGGCAATCTTCCCATCGCGCACCAGCACCTGCCCCGGCGCGAGCGCGGGGCCGGAGACGGGATGGACGACGGCGGCCTTGAACAGAACGCTCTCGGCGAAGGCAGACGAGGCGAGGAGAATGACGAATGACGAATGACAAATGGCAAACGAGAGGCGTCGGAATGCACCCGGCTTCGTCGCCGCTTCACGAACACGCGTCAGCCGGCTCGTCATCCGACATTCGTCATTCGTCATTTTCATTCCCCTTTCCTCCCGCTCAGGCACTCGCCGCATTGCAGTTGGTTGATGCCGTGCGCCTGCTCAAGCGCGGCGCGGAAGAAGGCAGCGCGCGCAGCGTCGCCGGCCTTGGCCTCGCCACCGCCGTCCTGAATTTTCTTCGCCTTCGCGATGAGCGCGTCGCGTTCCTGCGCGAGCGCGGTGAAGCGGGCGGGAGCCAATGCGCGGTCGAAATATTTTTTCCCGTCAATCCACGTCTGCTCACAGACCGTGCGCGAGTCGAGCGGCGAGTGCGACCAGAGCGCGAAGTCCGCGTCCTTGCCGACCTCGAGCGAGCCGACCCATTTCTCGATGCCGAGTTGCTTCGCGGGGTTGAGCGTGACGAACTTGAGCGCCTCGGCCTCGGGCGTGCCGCCGTATTTCACGGCCTTCGCGGCCTCGAGATACATCCGGCGCGCGAGCTCGGACGAATCGGAGTTGAAAGACACGGTCACGCCGCGCTCGCGCATCACGCTGCCGTTGTAGGGAATCGCGTCCACGACCTCGAACTTGTAGGCCCACCAGTCGCTGAACGTGCTCGCGCCCGCGCCGTGCTTCGCGATTTCGTCGGCGACCTTGTAGCCTTCGAGAATGTGCTGGAGCGTGCCGATGCGCACGCCGAACTGATCGCACACGCGGAGAAAGGCGATGATCTCGTCCTGCCGGTAGCTGTGGCAATGGATGAGCCGCTTACCGTCGAGAATTTCCGCGAGCGCCTCGAGTTCGAGATCGCGGCGCGGAGCCTCGCCGCCGTCGCGGCGAAATTTCAGCCACGCGTCCGCATACTGTCGCGCGGCGGTGAAGCGGTTCACGTAAAACGTCGGCACGCCCATGCGCGACTGCGGGAAGCGCGTCTTGTATTTGTCACCCCAGTTGGCCTGCTTCACATTTTCGCCGAGCGCGAACTTGATGCCGGCCGGCGCGCCCGCAAATTTCAACTCCTCCGGCCCCGCGCCGTCGCGGAGCTTGATGACCTGGTTCTGTCCGCCGATGGGATTCGCCGAGCCATGCAGGAGATTCGCGCACGTGAGGCCGCCGGCGAGTTGCTGATAAATATTTTCCGTCTCCGAATTCACAACGTCGCCGATGCGCACCATCGCGGTCGAGGGCAGCGTGCCCTCGTTGACGCCACCGAGGATGGCGGTGTGCGAGTGGCAATCAATCAGGCCGGGCGTGACGTGTCTGCCCTCGCCATCAATCACCAGCGCGCCCGCGGAAACGCGCAGGCTCTTGCCCACGGACTTCACCTTGCCGCCGATCAGGAGCACATCGGCATTGGTGAGGATGCCCTGTGGGCCGCAGGTCCAGACGGTGGCGTTGCGGATGAGAACGGCGGGAGGATTCGTGATCGGGCCGCGGCCCGCGAGCGGCGTGCGCGCGACGCGCTGCTTCGCGAGGTCGCGGGACTTTTCCTTCGCGTCGGACTTGGCGACGGCGTTGGTCGCGCTGCTCTTCGGAGCGCCGGCCTCCGGCGCAGCCGTTGAGGCGGTCGCATTGGTTCGCGCCGGGCCGGACGCCGGCGGCGCGTCGAAGGAATACACCACACCGTCCACCCAGACCTCGCGGACCTTTTTCTCCGGGTCAAAGTAATTGCCCTCGACCACGACGAGGTTCGCGATCTTGCCGGCCTCGAGGGTGCCGAGCTGCGCCGTGACGCCGCAGAGTTGCGCGGGCACGGTGGTGAGCGCGGCCAGCGCGTCAGATTCGGAAAGGCCGCGGTCGAGTGCGGCGCGCAGATTTTTCCGGAAATTCTTTTTGTCGCTGAGGCCGTGGGTGGTGAGCGCGATCTCGCGGCCTTCGCGCCGGAGCAGCGCGGGATTTTCCGCGGCCCAATCCCACGCGCGAAGTTGGTCGAGCGAAATCTGCTCCCAATCCTCAGCGTCCGGCAGCTTCGGCAGCGCGGGGAAATTCAGCGGCACGATGAACGTCGCACCCGTCGCGCGCGCGAGATCGGGCCGGCGCCATTCCTGGCCGGAGGCGACGAGCGCAAAGTCCAGGCCCAGCTCGCGGGCGAGGCGGGCGGCGCGATCGTTCATCACCGCACTGCCCGGCTCGATGATGACGCGCATCTTCCGTTCGCGCGCGGGCTGAAGCGCGGAGAGCGAAGGGTTGAACGCAGGCCGCTTGCGCGCGGGATTTTTCTGAAAGGCCGCCTGCTCGTTCGCGTAATGCTCGGCGTCAAAGAACACCTGCCGTATCACGGCGATCACGCCCATGAGCGAGACCGGATAGACATCATCGCGGCCCGCCTCGCGGTCGAAGGCGACGTGTTGGAAAACTTCCGGGCGCAGCACCGCGTCGTTGGGATTGCCGTCGGCAAGCGTCACGAACGCGCTCCGGCCGCGGAGGATGCCGGACGTGGGGACGAGGTTCGCGGCAGCAAAGCCGAGTTCGCGCAGTGGTCGAAGCTCGTCGGGCTTCGGCGAGTAATTTTCCACCACACGGCGCTCGGGCGTGACGGCGATGCGGTCGTAGCCGGGCCCGGGATTGCCGCGGTCCGGTTGCTCGCCCGCGACGCCGAAGAACGGCGCGGCCCCGGCCGTCAGCAGATTTCGCCCGTCGTCAATCGGGTCGAGGTTCGCGGAAAAGACCGGCGCGTTGGACGCGCCGAGCGCGAGGTGCGCGTCAATGAAGCCGGCATAAACCGTCGCGCCCTTGAGGTCCCACGTCCGCGCGTCGGCGGGCACGGAAATTTTCTCACCGACCGCGGCGATGAGTCCGTCGCGGATGACGAGGGTGGCGTTGGTGAACTTCACGCCGGGTTTCGGAACGATGGTGCCGTTCGTGAGCGCGTGCGTGCCGGGCGGAAGCGGCCGGTGACCGGGGGGGAGAAAATCCGCGGCCAGGAGCGCGGGGGCGAAAAGCGCACTGAGGAGCAAGGATGTCGCGCGGCGCGGGGAAAACATAGTTTAAGTGGTCGGGGCGGTGAGATTTGAACTCACGACCTCTTGGACCCGAACCAAGCGCGCTAGCCAGACTACGCTACGCCCCGACCAAGGGCGCGGAACGTTGCCGAACGTGCGGGACGTTTGCAACGAAGATTTTTCCCAAAGGCGTTGAGCCTTGAACTTTGAACTTTGAACTCCGAACCTCCGCCGCGTGACCGGAACGATAATCAACACCGCCGCCATCGTCGCGGGCGGGATCGCGGGGCTGACGCTCGCGAAGCATCTCACGCCGGCGCGGCAGGTGTGGCTCAAGATGTTTCTGGGGGCGCTCGTGATCTACGCCGGCGGCAGCACGATCTGGCGGGCGCTGACCAACCACACCTTCGGTGAGTCGGCGAAACTCATCGGCATCGCGCTGCTCGCGCTCGTGCTGGGAAACGTCGTGGGCGTGTTGCTGCGGTTGCAGCGCGGGCTGAACCGGCTCGGCGAATACGCGAAGGAACGCTTCGCGTCCACGCGACCGGGCGACCCGAACCGTTTCAGCGAGGGGTTCGTGACCTGCACGATTTTGTTTTGCGTCGGCCCGATGGCGATCCTCGGCTCGATCCAGGACGGCCTCACCGGAGATTTTCGGACGCTCGCGATCAAGTCCGCGATGGACGGGCTGGCGACGATGGGGTTCATCGGCACGTTCGGTTGGGGCGTGATCCTCGCGGCGGTGCCGGTGCTGGCGTATCAGGGCACGATCACGCTGCTCGCGCGCTCGATCCAGCCGTGGCTGGAGCAGCACGCGATGGTGGATGCCATCAACGCCTCGGGCGGATTGATCGTGCTCTGCACGGCGGTGGTGGTGCTCGGGGTGAGAAAAGTTCCGCTGGCGAATTACCTGCCCGCGCTCGTCGTCGCGCCGCTGCTGGCGAATTGGTGGATGGGCTGAGCGCACAATGAGCTTGCCGCCCGTTTTGGCGCGCGGCGATACTCGCCACATCATTACGCATTACTCATCACTCCTTACTCCCCCATGAAACAAGTCCGTCTCGGCATCGTCGG
>JACQFS010000013.1:542-3410 GCA_016199935.1 Verrucomicrobiota bacterium | reverse complement strand
CGGCATCACCTACGATCAACTCGTCGTCTCCGGCAACGTGACGGTGGGCGGCGCGTTGAGTCCGGTGTCCACCAACGCGGGCAGCATCCCCAACGGCTCCACGTTCACCGTCATCCGCAACGACGGCGCGGCCGCGGTGACCAACACGTTTGCGGGCCTGCCGCAACTGGCCCTGCTCACGAACGGCCCGCTGGTCTGGCGGGTGAACTATCTGGGCGGGAATGGCAACGACGTGGACCTGACGCTGATCTCCGGCGGCGCGAGCAACACGCCTCCCGTGCTGGCGGCCGTTTCCAATCGCACGCTCATCGCCGGCCAGTGGCTGCTGATCACGAACACCGCGACTGATTCTGATCTGCCGGCGCAAACGCTCACCTTCAGCCTGACCGTCTTCCCCACGGGCGCAGTGGTGAATGCCAGCAATGGCGTGCTCTCCTGGCGGCCCGCGCTCGCGCAGGCACCGAGCACGAATCCTTTCACCGTGCGCGTGACTGACAACGGCACGCCCAACCTGAGCGCGACGACAAATTTTCTGGTGACCGTGCTGCCGGTCGCCACGCCCATCGTGACGACCGCCATCGTGCAGACCAACCGGTTCCGCCTCACCGTCGCGGGCGACACCGGCCCCGACTACACCGTGCAGGCCACGACCAACATCCCTGGATGGACGAACACGAGCAATTTCCAGCGGCGCTTCTACCACGTGGTGCCCGGCCCGTGACGGAGCGGCGACATTCTTGTCGCCGTCGAGATTCCATTTTGATGAACGAGGGCGACAAGAGTGTCGCCTCTCCGTGACCTTTGACATCCCACCCGCGTTCCCGCTAAATCCGCCGCGTGTTCTCCTTCCTGAAACCCGCGCCGGATGCGCCGCGCCTGCCCGCCGACCGCGTTGACCCCGGATACCGCCGGCTGCGCTGGCAGGTGTTTGCGGGCATCTTCATCGGCTACGCCGCCTATTATCTCGTGCGGAAAAACTTCGCGCTCGCAATGCCGGACATCCTCCGGGAACACCCGCAATACGACAAAGCCGACCTCGGCGCGGCGATGACCGGGCTGTCCATCGCATACGGCGCGTCGAAATTTCTGATGGGCTCGGTGTCGGACAAAAGCAACCCGCGCTGGTTCATGCCGCTGGGCTTGCTGCTCTCGTGCGCGGTGTTGCTGGTGTTCGGCTTCGTGAAGGCGATCTACACCTCGCTGTTCCTCATGATCGCGCTGCAGACGCTCAACGGCTGGTTCAGCGGCATGGGCTGGCCGCCGTGCGGCAAGACGATGGTCCACTGGTGGAGCACCAAGGAGCGCGGGCGCGTCGTTGCGTTCTGGAACGTGGCGCACAACGTCGGCGGCGGCACCGTTGCGGGGCTGGCGTTCCTGGGCGTGACGCTCTTTGGCGACTGGGGCGCGAAGTTTTATTTCAATGCGTTCGTCGCCGCGGCCATCGCGATCGGCATCTGGTTCCTGCTGCGCGACACGCCGCAAAGCTGCGGCCTGCCGCCGGTCGAGGAATACAAAAACGACTACCCGGAGAAATATTCCGCCGCGCACGAGCGGGTGCTGACCTTTCGCGAAATTTTTTTCCAGCACGTGCTGCCGAACAAATTTCTCTGGGCCATCGCATTCGCCAACGCGTTCGCCTACTTCGTGCGCTACGGCGTGGTGGACTGGATTCCGACGTATCTGCAAATCACAAAGGGTTTCTCATTCAAGGACTCCAGTTTGTCGTGGGCGCTCTTCGAATACTCGGCCATCCCCGGCACGATTCTGTGCGGCTGGATGTCCGACAAAGTCTTCAAGGGCCGCCGCGCGCCGGCCACGATTGTGTTCATGGCGGCCACGCTCGTCGCGGTGGTGATCTACGGGCTGAACACGAAAGGCCCGCTGTGGATTGACCAGGCGGCGCTCATCGCCATCGGGTTTTTCGTCTATGGCCCGATCATGATCATCGGCCTGCACGCGCTCGACCTCGTGCCGAAGAAGGCCGCGGGCACGGCGGCGGGCTTCACCGGATTTTTCGGCTACGTCTTCGGCTCGTCGCTGGCAGGCTGGGGCGTCGGCAAAATCGCGGTGCTCTGGGGCTGGAGCGGCGTGTTCGCCACGATGGTCGCGTGCTGCGTGCTGACGATCCTGTTCAGCGCGCTCACGCTAGGGCACAAGGCGGAAAGCAACAGCAAGACCGTATGATTTTCCACTGCCCGCCCTCACCCCGGCCCTCTCCCGGAGGGAGAGGGAGAAACGCATCCAGTCGTTCCGCAATCGAGGCGCGTCCAATTTGCCAATATGCTGGCGACGATTCTCCCTCTCCCATCGGATGGGAGAGGGCCGGGGTGAGGGTGACTTTTCGGCAACACGTTCCCATTTAGAAATCATGAAATCGTTTTTCCTTTGCGCTATGCTGTTTGCCATGTCCGCCGCCATTTACGCCGCCGCGCCCATCGTGATCGCCCACCGAGGCGCGAGCGGTTATCTGCCCGAGCACACGCTCGAAGCCAAGGCGCTCGCGCACGCCATGGGCGCGGACTTTCTCGAACAGGACGTCGTGCTCTCCAAGGACAACGTCCCGATGGTGCTACACGACATCCAGATTGACACCGTGACCGATGTCGCCGCGCGCTTCCCCGACCGCAAGCGTGACGACGGCCGCTTCTACGCGCTGGATTTCACGCTGGCCGAGCTGAAACAACTCCACGTCACCGAGCGCATCCATGCGAAGACGGGCAAGGCGGTTTTCCCCGGGCGCTTTCCGGCGGGCAAATCGTCATTCCAGATTCCCACGCTGGAGGAGGAGCTGGAGTTCATCGCCGGATTGAACAAGAGCACGGGCCGCATCGCGGGAATTTATCCCGAGATCAAACAGCCCGCGTGGCA
>JACQFS010000013.1:0-525 GCA_016199935.1 Verrucomicrobiota bacterium | reverse complement strand
AGGGCCGCGACATCAGCCGCGTGGTGCTGCCCATCCTTGAACGCCACGGCTACCGCACGAAGGCCGACCCGTGCTGGGTGCAGTGCTTCGAGTATGACGAGCTGAAGCGCATCCGCGGCGAACTCGGCTGGAAGGGGCGGCTCGTCCAACTCATGGGAGGCGGCAAGAAGGGCGAGGACGGCACGGACTTTGAATTTCTCCGCTCGTCCACCGGCCTCGCTGAACTCGCCAAAGTCGCCGACGGCATCGGCCCGTCGCTCGCCAGCATCATCTCAGGCAAGAGCGTCGCCGATCGCAAAGTGACCCCGCTCGTGAAGGACGCGCACGCGCACAAACTCGCCGTGCATCCCTACACCGTGCGCGCGGATGAATTGCCGAAGACCGTCGCTTCGCTGGAAGAGTTTCACCGGCTGATCTTCATCGAGGCCGGAGTGGACGGCGTGTTCAGCGATTTCCCGGATAAGACGGTTGGATTTGTGAAGGCGTTGGGCAAGTAGCCGCCGCCGGATCGGAGCGCCGAGCACC
>JACQFS010000215.1 GCA_016199935.1 Verrucomicrobiota bacterium | reverse complement strand
GTGACGGCGAACCCGCGGTCGCGCATCGCCGCGGCGGCGCTCGCCATGGCCGTGCCGCCGATGCCGGTGAAGTGGACGCTTTTGATTTCGGAAAACATCGCGGCGGATGATGGGCAAAGCGCCGCGCGGGGCAAGCTTGATGAAAGCTCCTGATAAAAGCTCCAAGGACCGAGCTCCAAGCTCTAGGGAAGCTCCAATGAACAATGGCCAAGTGCCACGTTCAGGGAAGCGTCGCACCCCGGGCATTTGAGATTTGGCGCTTCTTTGGAGCTTGGGGATTGGGGCTTGGGGCTTCGGCCGCCGCCGCCGCCGCGGCTCAGATTTCTTTGCTTCGCGATTGAACGCCGGCGGATTGTTGGCAAGGTTGGCGACCATGCTCAGAGTTCTCACCCGCACGATGTGGCTGGCCCTCACCCTGGCCGCGTGGTGGCCGGCACCGGCGCGCGCGGCCGTGCCGGCGGCGCCCACAAATTTTCTCACCACGGTCCTGAACCCGTTCGCGCTGCAGATGACGTGGACGCTGAACACGAACGGCGTGACGAACATCGTGATCGGGTTCCACGACGGTTCCAATGCGTCGCCCTACTCCAACTTCAGCGGGTCGCTGCCGCCCACGACTTCCAACTTTCTGGTGAATTACTATCTCCAGCCGCGGGCCACGTATCAGTTCTTCGTGCAGGCGCAGGGGCCGGGCGGCAACGCGAACTCGACGGTGAACACGGTGACGATGCCGGCGTTCGATGCCCCGACCAACCTGGTGCTCACGGCCACCAGCCCGACGGCGGTGAAACTGACGTGGACGGACCGGACGACGAACGAGACGGGATTCCTCATCGGGGCGCGGGCAGGCACGAACGGAAATTTCACCGGGGTGAGCGGGTCGTTACCGCCAAACACTACGAATTACACCTTGCCCGGACTGGTGCCGGGAACGCTTTATCAGTTTTTCATCCAAGCATATTATCAGGACAGCTACGCGACGAACCCAGCCACTTCCGGGATCAGCACGATCACGCTGCCCGGCTTGAACGCGCCGACCAATCTGCACGCGACCGCCACCAACGCCACCAGCGTGAGCCTGAACTGGTCGGACGTTTCGTCGAACGAGGCCGACTTCATCGTGCTCTACCGGCCCGGGAACAGTGGCCCCTACTACCTCGCGCCCGGTGGCGTCACGGCCTCGAACACCACCAACTTCACGGTCACCGGGCTCTCGCCGGTGACGACCTACCAGTTTATTGTCGAAACTTTTTTCGACACCAACAGCGTGGCGGACTCCGCGCCGATCTCGGTGGACACGCTCAATGATTTCACCAGCCTCGCGTTTCAACCGGGCGTGGTGGGCCAGCCGATTGCGACCTACACGCTCGCGGCCACGACCACGCGCGGCCCGCCGGATTCATTCAACGTGGGCGGCACGCTGCCGCCGGGGCTGACCTTCGACGGCGTGAGCCAGATCAACGGCACGCCGACGCAGGCGGGCGTGTTCACGCCGCAGCTCATCGCGCATTATCCAGCGGAGGGCTTCATTACCAACACGCTGACCTGCCGCGTGATTTATCCCAACGCCGCGCCGGTGGTGACGACTCCGATTCCGAAGCAGACGCTGGCGACCAGCGGGCCGCCGACGACGGTTTCGTTGAACAGCTTTTTCACCGACCGCGACACGGAGAAGGCCGTGCATTTCGTCACGACGAAGGGAAATTTCGACCTCGCGCTCTACGCCACGGCCGCGCCGCAGACGGTGTCGAACTTCCTCGGCTACGTCACGCGGCAGGACTACACGAACTCGCTGATCTACCGGGCCTCGACGGTCGGATTCTTTCAGGACTTCGTGGTGCAGGCCGGCGGCTACCGCACGAACGGGGCAAACTTCACCCGCATCCCCACGCCGCCGGGACCGACGAACGAACCGGGCATCCAGCACGTGCGCGGCACCATCGCGATGGCCAAGGGCAGCCAGCCAAACAGCGCGGGCTCGGAATGGTTCATCAACATGCGCGACAACTCCGACCAACTCGACGCCCAGAACGGGGGCTTCGCCTCGTTCGGGCGCGTCTGCGGCGGCGGCATGAGCATCTTCGACGCGATCATGCAACTGCCGCGCGCCACCTACACCGTCACGGTGGACGGCGCCGGACACACCTTCGACGACTGGCCGCTCGACACCACGCCGCCCGCGCCGGCGACGATGGATCAAACGAAACTGCTCGTCGTGCAATCGGTCACGCCGGTGGAGCCGTTGAGCTACGCGGTCACGGGCAACACGCTGACCAACATCGCCACGGCGGCGATCACCGGCACGAACCTCGTCATCACGCCGGTCGCGCAACTCGGCGGCACGACGGTCATCACCGTCACCGCGACCGATCTCGACGGCAACGCGACACCGCAGGACGTGACGGTGGAGATCAGCTCGCCCTACACGACGTGGCTGAATTCGTTTTCGCTCACCGGCTCCAACTCGCTGCCGGCCGCGAATTCCGACGGCGACCGGTTCAACAACGCGGTCGAGTTCGCGCTCATGGGCTCACCCGTCGCCGCGGACAACGCGAGCATCAAGGGCACCAACTCGCTCGTGACGGTGACGGGCCAGCAATACCTCGCGCTCACTTTCAAGGTGCGCAAAAGCCTCGGCGGCGCGGTGGTGCTGGTGCGCTCGGCAGCGACCTACAACGGCAGCTTCGCGACGATCTGGACGAGCGACGACGTGGCGAACCCGCTGGAGTTTGCGCGCGTGGACCACGGCGATCACTGGCTGATCACCGTGCGGGACTCGGTGGCGGTTTCGGCGGCGGCGCCGGGGCGCTTTCTGAATCTCGAAGTGCAAACGCCATAGCCCAAAGGAAAAAACGCCTGCGAAGGCCGCGGGCGTTTGCCGTTTCAGAAAAACTTCCCGGGAGTCAGGCCTGAATCTTGAAGGCCTTGATCTTGTTGTAGAGCGTCTGACGGCCGATGCCGAGACGGCGGGCGGTCTCGAGTTTGTTGCCACCGGTCTCCTTGAGCATCTGCACGATGGCGTTGCGCTCCATGCCTTCCATCAAAGTGAAGCTGGTGTCGAAGGCCTCGTCGGTGCGGCTGCTACGCAGCGAGAGATCGGTGACCTGCACTTCGCTGCCCTCGCACATGAGGACGGCGCGCTGGATTTCATTCTGGAGCTGGCGGACATTGCCGGGCCAGTCGTAGCCGCGGAGCCGGTCCAGCGCGGCGGCGGAGAATGCGTTGATGATGCGGCCGGCCTGCGCGGAGTAGAGCTTCAAAAAGGACTGCGCCAGCGGCAGGATGTCCTCGCGCCGCTCGCGCAGCGGCGGGAGATAAACGGTCACGGCGCTGATGCGGTAAAATAAATCCTCGCGCAGCTTGCCTTCCTTGATGGCCTCCTCGGTCTTGCGGTTGGTGGCGGCAATCACGCGGCAGTTGGTCTTGTAAACGGTGCGGCCGCCGACGGGGCGGACTTCGCGTTCCTGGAGCACGCGCAACAATTTGCTCTGCGTGTCCACGGGCATTTCGGAAAGCTCGTCGAGCAGCAGCGTGCCGCCCTCGGCCTGACGGAAGAGTCCCTCGCGGTCGGAGTGCGCGCCGGTGAACGCGCCCTTTACGGAGCCGAAGAGTTCGCTCTCGATGAGTTCGCGCGGCAGGGCGGCGCAGTTGATCTTCACGATCGGGCCGGCCGCGCGCGGGCTGAGGTCGTGGATGAGATCGGCGATGACTTCCTTGCCCGTGCCGCTTTCGCCGGTGATGAGGACGGAGACGTCGCTCGGCGCGATCTTCTCGATGGTGCGGACGACCTCCTTCATGTCGGGGCACTTGAAAATGGGCGCGGACCGGCCACCCTTGCTCGCGAGCGCCTTGCGCAGGTTGCTGTTCTCCTCGACGAACCGCTTGCGTTCGATGGCCTTCTGGAGCGTGACGAGCAGCTCCTTCGCCTGGACGGGCTTGCTCTGGAAATGATACGCGCCGCGCTTGGTCGCCTCGACGGCCGCGTCAATCGTCGCGTAGCCGGTGAGCACGATGACCTCGGTCTCGGGCCAGAGCTTCTTGATGCTGGGGAGGAGGTCGAGGCCGTTCTCGTCGCCGAGCTTGAGGTCGAGCAGCACGGCGTCCACCGGTTCGCCTTCGAGCGCCTTGTTGAGGGTGGCGACGCTGTCGGCGCGCGAGGTCTCGTAACCTTCGGCGTCGAGAATGCCGGCGATCAGGTCAACCAGCTTGGGCTCGTCGTCAACGATGAGGATGGAGGGCTTCATGATTTTTGGGTTGGCGGACAACAGCTCCCGACAAAGTCGGCAAAGATTTTTCCAAACACCGGATACTGCTCAAACATCCGTTCCGGATGAAACTGGACCGCCAGCAGCCAGGGCAGGCGACCGATTTCAGCCGGCTTCAACTCCAACGCCTCGACCACTCCGTCGGCACTCCGGGCGGTCGTGCGCAGCAGCTTCGCGATCCGTCCGGCGGCTTGATGATGCGTGCTGTTCACGCCCAGCGTCTGAGTTGCCGCCAAGCTAGACAATAGGCTGCCCGGCGTCAATGCCACGTCATGCACGGGTTCGTTCTTGCGATCCATCTGCCGGTGGGCCAGCGCGCCGGGGACTTCGAGGGGGATATCCACGATCAGGCCGCCGCCGAGGGCGACGTTGAGCATCTGCGCGCCGCGGCAGATGGCCAGCAGCGGCCGGCGCTGGCGGAACACCTCGTCCACGATGGCCAGTTCGAGCGCGTCGCGGCGCGGGTCGTCGAGCGTGACGGTGGCGCGGAGTTTTTCCGGCAGCGGTTTCTTGGAAAAAAGTTTCGGCTCCAGATCGTCGCCGCCGGTGAGCATCACGCCGCCGGCGCGGCGGACGCATTCGGCGACGAATTTTTTGTCCGGACAGCACGGCATCACCCACGGCACGCCGCCGGCCGCGATGACGGCCCGGGTGTAGTGGTTGGAGAGGCTGACCGAAAAATCGGCGAACTCGATCCCGCGTTGCTGGACGCTGGGGACGACGAGGATGAGCGGCCGCTCGCGCATGTCAGGGCTTCGCCTCGGGGAATTTTTCCCGGATCAGCCGGCGGATCTGGTCGGCATCGGCGGGCACGTAACGCCGGCGCGGGATCATGCGCTCGACGAGTTCCAACAGGCTGAGCCAGTCATCGAGCGCGGGCTTGGCGATGGGCTCCCATTTCTCGAACCGGTCGGTCTGCTGGTAGAAACTCCACCGCTTGCCGTGTTCGCGCGCGCAGACGGCGACCTTCGTGCCGTCCTCCATTTTGCGCGTCCAACCGATCTCTGCTTTGACTCCCATGATTTGTGCCTTGGTTCAATCGGGCCGGTCCACGCCTGCCACGGCCATCGCCGCGATGCCTTCGCCGCGGCCGATGAAGCCCATGAGTTCGTTCGTGGTCGCCTTGATGCCGACCTTCTTCACGTCGAGGCCGAGCGCCGCGGCGATGTTCGCCTTCATCGCCGCCGCGTGCAGCATCACTTTCGGCGCCTGCGCGATCAGCGTGGCGTCGATGTTCACGATGCGCGCGCCCTGCCGCTGTGCCTGGCGCGCGGCCTCTTCCAAAAAGATTTTGCTCGGCGCGCCCTTCCACCACGGATCGGTGTTCGGGAAAAACTGCCCGATGTCCCCGCAGCCGAGGGCGCCCAGCACCGCGTCGCAGATCGCGTGCATCAACGCGTCCGCGTCCGAGTGCCCGTCGAGACCCTTCGTGTGCGGAATCTCGACGCCGCCGAGGATGAGCTTCCGGCCCTCGACGAGCTGGTGAACATCGTAGCCGATGCCGACATGAATCATGCGGGCGAGAATAGACCGGAGCCGCGTCCGACCAAGCAAAATCCCGGCGCCGACGGGGCCTTCCCGCGCCGCGCGTCGGCTCGAAAATCCGTTGAAGAAACCCCCGGACGGTTCGTCCATAATTGCAATCAGCAATCTGCTGAGGCTTTGGCCGGGTTGGTTCCCTGGCTGGGGTCGCCCGGCGCGCAATGCATCGGACATCAGGTTGGTTTGGTTACTTGGGTTGACCGGGTGTCGAGAGACACCCGGTTTCTTTTTTGACTTAATCACTCCGCGCGATTGACGCCCACCGCCGATGCTGTAGTTATTCCGCGTGATTTACCGGCCAGTCCTCATCGTCGCGGCGCTCATTGCGTTTGCCTTTTCCGCCGCCGCCCAAAAAGTTCCCGTCACCGAGAAGACCCTCTCGAACGGCATGAAACTCCTGCTCGTCCAGCGCGACGGCGAGCCGACCGTCTCCGGCGGCTGGGTCGCGCACGTCGGCAGCTCGAACGAGCGCCCCGGCATCACCGGCATCGCGCACCTGTTCGAGCACATGATGTTCAAGGGCACGCCCACCATCGGCACCAAGGACGAATCGAAGGACCGCGAAATCATCGCCGACCAGGAGCGCGTGCGCGAAGAGATGCGCCGCGAGGAGGCGAAGCTCCGCGCCGCCATCCGCCGCGGCGAGATTGACGACCTGCTCAAGCCGGAAAACAAATCCGCGCGCTACAAGGAGCTGGAGGCCGAGTTCAAGAAGCTCGTGGACGCGCAACGCGAGATTCTCGTGAAGAACGAATTCGATCGCATCTACACCACCGGCGGCGCGTCGGGCATGAACGCCTTCACCAGCGACGACATGACGGCCTACTTCATTGACGTGCCGGCGAACAAGCTGGAGCTGTGGATGTGGATGGAGTCCGAGCGCATCCACCGGCCGGTCTTCCGCGAGTTTTACGCCGAGCGCGACGTGGTCTTCGAGGAACGGCGCATGCGCACCGAGGCGACGCCCACGGGCCGCTTGAGCGAAAGTTTTCAGGCGATGGTCTGGGAATCCCATCCCTACTCGTGGCCCACGGTCGGCTGGCCCTCGGACATTCCCGCCATCTCCAAGGCGCAGGCGGATGAGTTCTACAAACTCTACTACGCGCCGCAGAACCTCACGCTCATCCTCGTCGGCGATTTCAAGGCCGGCACCGCCGCCGCGATGGCCGAGAAATATTTCAGCCGCATCCCGCGCGGCCCCGCCGATGCGCCCGACGTGGTGACGCTCGAAATCAAACAGCCCGCCGAGAAGCGCATGACCGGCGAGGCCGACGCCAACCCGCAGGTGGACATCGCGTGGCACACGGTCCCCTTCGGCCATCCTGATTCCTCCGTGCTGCGCGTGATCGGGCAGTTGCTCTCCACGCGCACCGGGCGGCTCTACAAAGGCCTCGTGCTCGGCCGCGGCGTCGCGACGGAAGCCTACGCGCAACCGTCCTCCCAGAAATGGGCCGGCCTCTTCTACGCCGGCGGCGAGGCGAAGGACGGCTCCACGCCAGCGCAGGTCGAGCAGGCCATCTACGAGGAACTCGACAGGCTCAAGACGGAGGAAGTCCCCGCGCAGGAATTGCAGAAGGTAAAAAATAATTTCGCCGCCTCCGAATACCGCCGTCTCGCCGGCGGCAACCACGCCCTCCTCATGCAGCTCATCCAAAACGAAGGCCTTGGCGACTGGCGCGAGATCAACACTGCCGGCTCCAGGATTCAGGCCGTCACCGCCGCGGACATTCAGCGTGTGGCGAAAAAGTATTTCACCAAGGAACAGCGCAATGTCCTCACCGTCACGCGCAAGCCCGATGCGAAGGACGGCGCCCCGTCCGCCGCACCGAAGAAGGGGAAGAAATGACTTACTGCAACATGACATCCGCCCTTCGACCCATCGGCCTCGCCGCATTACTGCTCACGGCGCTCGCCACCTTCGCCGCCGACATCCCCGACCGCCCGGAGAAGCTCACCTTCCCGCCGCTGACCTACGAGCCGCCCAACGCCGCCGACTTCCGCGTGGCGCTCAAGTCCGGCCCCGTCGCCTACCTCGTGCCGGACCGCGAGTTGCCGCTCATCAACCTCGTCATCACCGTGCGCACGGGCGATTACGTCGTGCCGGCGGGCAAGGAGGGGCTGGGCGAACTCGTCGGCTATCTGCTCAGCAAGGGCGGCATTAAATCCAAGTCCGCCGAGGAATTGGACGAGCGACTCGCCTTCCTCGCCGCCAACCTCAACTCCCAGATCGGCGACACCTCCGGCAGCGTGAGCCTCAACCTTCTCTCGAAGGACCTCGACGAAGGCCTCGCCCTTCTGCGCGAAGTCCTCACCGAGCCACGCTGGCAGGACGACAAGCTCAAGCTGCGCAAACAGCAGACGCTCCAGAGCATGGCCCAGCGCAACGACGACTCCGCCGGCATTGAGTTCCGCGAGCGCCGCGTGCTCGCCTATGGCGAAAAGTTCTGGCTCAACCAGCTCCCCACCAAGGCCAGCGTCGAAGGCATCACGCGCGACGACCTCGCCGCCTTCCATCGCGACTGGTTTCACCCCGCCAACTTCATCGTCGCGGTCAACGGCGATTTCGATCGCGACGCGATGGTGAAAAAACTTGAGGCGCTTTTTGCGAAGTGGCCGTTCAAGGGCAAACCCGCGCGCCCCGTGCCCGGCGACTACGCGATGGCCAAGCCCGGCGCCTACCTCACGGACAAGGACGTGCCGCAGGGCCGCGTCTCCATCCTCCTGCCCGGCATCCGGCGCGACGACCCGGATTATTTTCCGCTCATCGTGATGAACGACATCCTCGGCGGCGGCGGCTTCACCTCGCGCCTCGTCAACCGCGTGCGCTCCGACGAGGGCCTCGCCTACTCCGCGTTCTCCGTCGTGCAGGGCGGCGTGTATTATCCGCAGCCGCTCATCGCGGGCTTCCAGTCCAAGTCGCGCACGGTGGCCTACGCCGCGTCGCTCGTGCTGGATGAAATGCAGAAGATGGCCGCCGCGCCCGTGACCGCCGAGGAACTCAACACCGCGAAAAAATCCTACATCGAAACCTTCCCGCGCAACTTCGCCACCAAGCAGCAGGTCGCCGGCACGCTCGCGGGCGATGAATTCACCGGCCGATACCAGAGCGACCCCGGCTACTTCAAAACCTTCCGCGCGAAAGTGGACGCCGTGACCGCCGCCGACGTGCAGCGCGTGGCGAAGAAATACCTCAAGCCCGGCGAGGTGGTGTTGCAGGTGGTGGGCGACAAAAGGGAAATTTCCCTCGGCTACCCCAGCCATCCCGTGAAGCTCGAAGAACTAACCGGGGGCAAACTGACCGAGCTACCGTTGAGGGATCCGATGACGCTGAAGCCGGTGAAGCAGTAATTTCGATCCGCATTTTAATCATGGGAACTCATCGCATCGGCATCATCGGCGGCAGCGGGCTTTATCACCTCGAAGGTTTCACGAACCAGAAATGGGTGAAGGTGAAGACGCCCTTCGGCGCGCCCTCGGACGAGCTGCTCACGGGCAAACTGGCCGGGCGCGAGGTGGTCTTCCTGCCGCGGCACGGGCGCGGGCATCGCATCCTGCCGAGCGAGTTGAACCATCGCGCGAACCTCTGGGCGATGAAGCGCCTCGGCGTGGCGTGGGTCATCAGCGTCAGCGCCGTCGGGTCGTTGCAGGCGAAATACCGGCCGCGCGACCTCGTGCTCATTGACCAGTTCCTCGACCGCACCAAGCGCGACTTCGAGCACACGTTCTTCGGGCGCGGCATCGTGGCGCACGTGGCCTTCGCCGATCCGATCTGCGAGGAACTGCGCCGGCTTTTGCTCAAGGCCGCGCGCGCGGTCAGGGCGCGCGCGCACGACGGCGGCACCTACGTGAACATGGAGGGGCCCGCCTTCAGCACGCGCGCGGAGTCGCTCACCAACCACCGGCTCGGCTACGACGTGATCGGCATGACGAACCTCGGCGAGGCGAAGTGCGCGCGCGAGGCCGAGATCGCCTACGCGACCATGGCGATGGTGACGGACTACGATTGCTGGAAGGCCGACGAGGCGCACGTGACGGTCGAGATGGTCATCGAGAACCTCAAGGCGAACGCCGCGACCGCGAAGGAAATCATCCGCCGCGTGGTGCCGCAGATTCCGCGCGCGCCCGGCTGGCCGTGCCACGACGCGTTGCGCAACGCGATCATGACGGAGAAAAAACTCTGGCCGGCGAGGACGAAGGCGGAGTTGAAGCCGCTGCTGGCGAAATATCTCTGAGCCGGACCCGAAGTCCGGCCTACTTGCTCCCGTCGTCCTTCCCGCCAAAGCGGCGGTCGTCCTCGGCAGCCCGGCGCTGGAGCCGGCGTTCCTTGTCCATGATTTCGCGCTCGGTGATCTTGAGCGTGGGCATTTCGTTGCGCACTTCCTTCGCGCGCAACGCGGCGGCCTCGGGCGTCGGCAGCACCGTGGGCCGGATGAGCACCACGAGTTCGCGGCGGCCGTTGCTCGTGCTCGTGCTGCGGAAAAGGTAGCCGAGCAGCGGGATGTCCTTCAGATACGGCACGCCGGATTTCGTCTCCGTCTTCTGGTCGCGGATGAAGCCGCCGAGCACGATGGTCTCGCGGTCGTTCACGGCGACCTTCGCCGAGGCGTTCTGGTCCTGCGTGATCGGCACGTCGTTGTTGTCAATCCGCACCGAGCCGCCCACCTGCTGGACCTGCTGCTGGATGTCCATCACCACGAGGCCGTCCTTGTTGATCAACGGCAGCACGTTGAGCGTGATGCCGATCTGCGTCTGCTGATACTGCGACTGCGAGCCGCCGCCGCCGAGGTTGTTGAAACTGGTGCCGGTGACGTAAGGGCGCGTCTCGCCGACGAAGATCGCGGCGGGCACCGCGTGCGAGGTTTGAATGCGCGGACGCGCGAGCACCTTGATGTTGTTGTCGCCCGCGGAGGCGGTCATCGCAAAATCCCACGACTGGTTGAGGCGGCCGAAGTAACTCAGGCCGTCGCTGGTCGGAAAGGCCACATTCGTGACGGAGGAGAAAACGGAGGTGATGTTGGTGATGCCGGCGGGAGTGACATTTGTCACAAAACTCTGCATGAGCTGATTCAGGAAACTGCTGCCGCCGCCCAGCTTGTTGCCGCCGTTGTTGACGACACCGCCCAGCACGCTGCCGCCCGCCAGCGGCTGCGGGTGCTGTCCCGCAGTGAAACTCAGGTTGAAATCATCCCCGAGCGTCACGTCCAGGATCATCGCCTCGATCAGCACCTGCGCGAGCACCACGTCGAGCTTGGCGATGATTTCCTTGATCTGCTCCAGGTCCGCGCGGCTGGCGAAGACGAGGATCGAGTTGGTCCGCTCGTCGGGAATGATCTTCACCTCGCCGAGCAACTGGATGCCACCGCCGCCCTGGCTGGCGCGATTCACGATCTGCGCGAGTCGCGCCTGAAAGGCCGACGACGTGCCGCCCGCGCCGCCGCCGAGCGCACCGGCACCGCCCACACCGCCCGTGTTCCCGAGTCCACCGACGCCGCCCGCGCCGCCGGCGGCCGGATTGTAGCCGCCCGCACCGCCCGCGCCGCCCGCGCCGAAGGAGCCAGTGGCCCCGACCCCCGCGCGGCGCACGCTCGTGCCACTGGGCGTGCCCGGGATGCCCGTGTTGCGCGAACTCGTCGGCATCGCCGTGGTCTGGCCCGTGAGCGAACCGAGGACGCTCGCGATGTCCGAGGCCAGCGCGTATTTGATCGGGATCAGTTCGGAGGTGATGTCCAGCGGCGAGGTCACGTCCACCTTTTCGATGATCTCCATGATGCGCTTCACATTGATCGCGTAATCGCGGATGACGAGCACGCCGCTGTCCTCGACCGGGATGATGGCGTTGGCCGCGCGCGCGAACGGCGAGATGACGGTGAGAATCTGGCTGGGCCGGACGTATTTCAACTGGATGATCTGCGTGAGATACTGCGCGGCCTCGGGCAGGTCCTTCGCGTCGCGCGAGTTGAACTTCGCGCCGGCCTGCGCCGCGTTCGCGCTCGGGATCACCTCCATGAACTTCTCGCCCACGGCCACGGTGGTCACGCCGTTGAGCGCGAGCACGTGGTCGAACATCTGGATGACCTCGGTGCGCGTGAGCTGGCTCTGGGTCTTGATGGTGATCTTCACGGCGGGCAGACCGGCCGGGCGCAGCAGCGTCTTGCCCACGACCTTCGCGTAGAAATCCAGGAACTGCGGGTCGAGGTCCATCGCCTGAAACTGCAGCACAGTCGGATCTAACAGTTCCTCCGGCGGCGCGGCGACCGGCGGCGCGGCCGTGGCCGGAGCCGCCGTCTTGGCCGCGCCGATTCCCGGAGCCGTCGCGGCAGCCGGAGTCGTCGCCGGCACCGCCACGCGCGGCGAAGCGGGCGGAGCCACGGGCGTCGTCGGAAACGCGGGCGGAGCCGTCGGCACGGCCGGCACCGCGGGCGTGGTGGCGGTGGGCAACGCGTTGGGCTGGATCGAACGCACGGGACGATTCGTGAGCGGCAGCGCGCTCATGGGGATGCTGGGCACGGGGCCGGGCGTGTTGGACGCGGGCGTCATGGCGCGGCGCAGCACTTCCTGAAGCAGCGCGTCCCGGTTGGTGGCCGCGGGGTCGAGGCGGACTTCGTTGGTGACGACGGCGGCCTTGGGCTTGGGCGCTTCGGCGGCCGGCGCGAGGGCGAGCGCGGCCAGCCACAGGCAAAGAGTGGTTCGCAGTTTCATGGTGCCTTTGGGTTGGGAAACATTTTTCACGGTTTGGCGGCGGCGACCGACTTTTTGCCGGCGGGCTTTTCCTTCTGATAACTGGCCACGAGCATGATGGTGCCGGCGAGCCGCGTCTGGCTCGGGTCGGGCTGCACGGTCAGGTCGCGCACGCGGATGAGCGAGTTGTTGGCGCCGAGCTTGAAGAGAAAATCCACCAGCTCCTTCTCGCCGGAGTTGGTCGTGATGCGGAGCTGGTATTCGTCGTAGAAATCCGAGCTCTTGGCCCCGGAGCCGCCGGCCGCC
>JACQFS010000219.1 GCA_016199935.1 Verrucomicrobiota bacterium | reverse complement strand
GCGAACCATTGCGTCGGCGTCTCGCTTTACCTTGAGCCGAGTTACGCCGGCGAGACCGCGGAGATCGAACAGAAGATCATCCTCGGCCAGCGCCACGGCGATTGGAAATGGGCGCTGAACCTGAATCACGCCGTCGAGTGGGAGAACAGCCTGCACGACATTGAGGGCGAGTTCGGCGCGGCGTTCGGCCTCACGCGTTTCCTCGGCAAGCACTGGGCCGTCGGCCTCGAGGCGCGCAACATCAACCGCTCGCCCCGCTACAGTTACATCGAGACCTCGTCCATCCACGTCGGTCCCGTGGTGAGCTTCCGTCAGGAAAAATGGTCGGCCACGCTCACCGTGATGCCGCAGGTCTTCGGGCGAAACTGGAAGGACGGCGCCGACGACCGCAGCCGCAACCTCGATCTCATCCACAACGAGCGCGTGAGCGTCCGGCTCATCATCGGGTTCGATCTGTGATGCGCCGAACGCTCGTCATCGCGGGCGTCGCGTTCGCCGGACTCCTCCAACCGGCGGGCGCGGCGGAACTTTCTCCCGCCGACGCCGTGGCCGCGCGGAAAATTTACGAAGTGAAGTGCGCCAAGTGCCACAAGTTCTACGAGCCGTCCGCCTACGCGCAGCCGGAGTGGGACGAGTGGATGGTGAAGATGAGCAAGAAATCCCGGCTCAAGCCGGACCAGCGCCGGCTGCTGCTGGAATTCCTCGATGACTCGCGCCGCAAGGCCGGGGCGCCGGGCGCGAAGTAGCGCGTCCGGCGAGTCGCGCTACTTGTGCGCCGGCTCGCAACTTTTCTTCGAGCAGTGGCCGAGCTTCTTCAACTCGTCGCAGCTCGCGGTGATTTGCAGTCGCTGCGCCTTCACGGAGAAACCGAGCTTGTGGGAAATCTCGCTTTCCAGCTTGGTGATCTTGTCGCTCTCGAACTCCACGATCTTGTCGCAGTCTTCGCAGATGATGTGATTGTGGTCCGGATGATCCGCGTGATTCGGGTCGTAGTAGGTGTGGTCCTTGCCCAGGTCCATCTCGCGCAAGAGGCCGCTCTCGGTCAGCAGCGGCAGCGTGCGATACACGGTCGCGCGCGACACGGAGCGGTCGCGGCGCTGCGCCCATTCGAGCAGTTGCTCGGCGGTGAAATGTTCCTCCGTCGCGAAGACCGACTCGAGGATCGCCTGCCGCTGCGGCGTGACGCGCAGGTTCTTCGTGGCGAGGAACTCGACGAACCTCGCCTTGCACGTTTGGCTGTCCCGGGCAGGCATGGCGCGAACATAGGGGCGAAGCGCGCGCCGTTCAAGCTCCGTGCGCAGGGCAGGAAGTTCGAAGCTCAAAGTTCAAAGCTCAAGGTTGCTCCCTCGCCTGAGCTTTGAGCTTTGAACTTTAAGCTTGGGGCTTCCACTCTTGGCTTGTGCAGATCGAAATCATCAACACCGGCAGCGAACTCCTCCTCGGCTACGTCCTGAACACCCACCAGCAATGGCTCTGCCGCCGGCTCTCCGACGGCGGGCGCGTCGTCGCGCGGCAGGTGGCCGTGGCCGACGAAGGGCCGGCCATCCAGCAGGCCGTGCGCGAGGCGCTCGGGCGCGCCGACCTCGTCATCACCACCGGTGGACTTGGCCCGACGAGTGACGACATCACGCGTGACCTGATCGCGGAGTTGCTCGGGAAAAAATTGCACGAGGACGCGCAGGTCGTCGCGCACGTCGAAAACTTTTTTGCGCAACGCAAACGTCCCATGCCCGCGAGCTGCCGCGTGCAGGCGATGGTGCCGGAGGGCGCGATCGTCCTGCCGAACGCGCACGGCACTGCGCCGGGTCTCGCGATGGAAATTCCCGACGGCCAGTTCCGTCACGCGGGCCGGAGCACGTGGCTGGTGATGCTGCCGGGACCGCCGCGCGAGCTGCGCCCGATGTTCACCGATCAGGTCCGGCCGCTCATCGCGCGGGAGTTTCCGATCGAGGGCGGGTTCGTCTGCCGCACGCTCAAGACCACGGGCATTGGCGAATCGTTCGTCGAGGAACGCATCGCCGGGCCGCTCAAGCCGCTCACCGACGCGGGGCTCGAACTCGGCTACTGCGCGCGCACGGGCGAGGTGGACGTGCGCATCATCGCGCGCGGCGATGGCGCGGAGCCGGCCGCCGCCGAGGCCGAGCGCATCATCCGCAAGCACGTTGGCGACCTCATTTACGGACTCGATGACGATGAACTTGAGTCCGTCCTCGTGCGCGAACTCACCGCGCGGAAGAAGATGCTCGCTCTCGCCGAGGCCTGCACTGGCGGGTTCATCGCGAACCGCATCACGAATGTTTCCGGCGCCTCGGCGGTGCTGCTCGCGGGACTCGTGACCTACAGCAACGCGGCGAAGGAAAAATTTCTCGGCGTGAACCCGGCGACGCTCGCCGGGCACGGCGCAGTGAGCGAGGCGACGGCGCGCGAGATGGCCGAGGGCGCGATGGCGAACACCGGCGCGGATTACGCGCTCGCCGTCACCGGCATCGCCGGGCCGACGGGCGGCACGGAGGCGAAGCCGGTCGGCACCGTGTTCATCGCGCTGGCGGGCGGCGGGCCGACGAAGGTCATCAACCCCACCAACCGCTACGACCGCGAGACGTTCAAGTTCGTCACCTCGCAACAGGCGCTGGAGCTGTTGCGCCGGCGCGTGCTGGGCATCGGCGTTTGAGGATCAGCTCGGACCCAAACAGAAAAGACCCGCGCGGATTTTTCCGCGCGGGTCTTTCAGAAAACTGGGCGGTCTGACTAGGTGCCGTCGCTGCCGATGGCCTCGACGGGGCAGCCGGCCTTGGCCTCTTCGCACTGCTTCACTTCGTCGGGGTTCTCCGGCTGTTTGTAGACGATGGAGTAGCCGCCGTCGTCGTTGCGTTTGAAATTGTTCGGGGCGGTCTCGCGGCACAGGTCGCAGTCAATGCACTGGTTGTCCACGTAGAAAAGTCCGCCCGTGTTCTCGGGATATTTGTTTGCTTGGTCAGCCATAAAAAGTGGGCGCGAAAATGCCGCTCGTTTCAGCGGTTGGCAAGTCCCAATTCGGCGTGATCATTTCACGAGCGACTTCTGAAAATCCTGGAGCGCGCGCTTCGCCTCGGCATCGCCGCGGGCGGCGCGGCGCGCGAGTTCGCCCTGAATCTGCGCCATCGTGTCCTGGATCGCGGTGTATTGGGCGGCGTTGAGATTGGTCCGCCGGAGCACCGTCTGGAGATGCGTCTGCGCCTCGGGGAGTTTATTGGCGCGGATCTCGGCCATCACTTCGGCGACGGCCGGGCGGAGGGTGTCGGGAGCGGCGGCCGCTCCGGGCTTTGTCGCTTGATCGAGCTCGGCCCTTACGGCCTCGAGGCCGGTGGCGGGCGCGGCGACGCCGAAGGTTTGCTGGAGCGCGGCGTCGTCCACCGGTCCATTGTCGGCGGATTTTTTTCCGCACCCGGCGAGGAGCGCGGCGGCGAGGCTTGCGAACAGGAATTGTTTTTTGAAAATTTTCACGGGCGGGGAGTGGTTGGGTTCAGCGGCCGTTCGCGGTGTCGGGCGCGCACCAGAGGCGGTTCTTGTTCGGGTCGGCGACTTCGGTGTTCCAGTCGGTGCGGCTGATGAACTCGACGTTGCCGCTGTAGCCGCCGATGAGCGCGCCGATGACGTGGCGGGTGCTCACGCCTTCGCTGGGATAGTTGGCGCCGTCGTTGAAATAGCCGGGCGTCAGTTCGTCCTGTTCCCACATCGCGATGGCGTCGCCGGCCAGGTCGCCGAGCTTGAAGGAGGGGAACACGCCGCTGTAACCGTTGCCCGCGCCGTTCATGCAGTAGCTGGAGAGCTGCTGGCCGCGCGCGGTGTAGAGCGGGTCGTTCGTTTTTTCCATCGGGCAGCGGTAAACCTTTTCGCTGAGCAGCATCGGGTAGAACAATCCCTGCGCGAAGACGAACTGCGCGGGGCCGGCCTGCGCGGGGTCGTAGTTGTAGAGCCAGCCGGGGCGGGCGGCGGGATTGCCCCAGTTGCACCACGGCAACTCGTCGTCGTGGTCGTTCGCGTAAAGCGAAATGCAAAGCGTCTGCTGTTTGAGGTTGTTGAGGCACACCGTGCGCTGCGCCTTTTCCCTGGCCTTGGCGAGCACGGGCAACAGCATGCTCGCGAGGATGGCGATGATCGCGATGACGACGAGGAGTTCGATGAGCGTGAACGCCGGCGCATCGGATGTCACCGGTTGTGGGCGCGAAGAATTGGGGCGGCGGCGCATGGTTCGGGTCTGAGTTGCACGAATTGTAGGAACGGCCGGCGCGGCTGGCAAGCGCGCCGCAAAAAAAAACGGGGGCCGGGGTTTGCCGTTCCGGTCCGGCCCGCCGCGGCTTGCGCTCAGAGCTTCTCCTCGCTGCGGCTGCTGCGCAGGCGGATCGTCTTTTGGCTCAGGTCGTGGTGGGTGGTGATGTAGCGCACGGTCTTGTGCTTCGCGCGCATGAGGATGCTGTGCGTGATCGCGCGGCCGTTCACGTTCTTGATGCCGGGCACGAGCGAACTGTCGCTGATGCCCGTCGCGCAGAAGATGATGTTCTTCCCGTGCGCCAGATCATCGGCGTAATAAACTTCGCGCAACTGCTCCTCGTGCCCGTCCGCCAGCAGCTGTGCCCGCTCCGCCTCGTCGCGCGGGGCCATCTTGCATTGAATCTCGCCGCCGAGACACTTGATCGCCGCCGCTGCGACGACCGCTTCGGGCGAGCCGCCGATGCCGACGTAGAGATCCACGCCCGAGTCCGGCAGCGACGGCGCGATGGCCGCCGCGATGTCGCCATCGCCGATCAGGCGCAGCCCCGCGCCGCTCGCGCGGATTTTGGTCACGAGCGCGTCGTGCCGCGGACGGTCGAGGATCACGACCGTGAGGTCCTGCACGCGTTTGCCGAGGGCGCGCGCGATGATCTCCAGGTTTTCCTCGATGGGATTTTCGAGCTTGAGCTGCTCGACTCCGAGGCGCGCCATGTGGTTTTTCACGCGCGGACCGTAGGCGAGCTTGGCGGAATAAAAACTCGGGAGATGCTTGAGCGCCTGTTTCACGTCCGCCTCGGGCGACGCGGCGCAGAGCACCGAGATCGAGTTGGGCATGCCCTTCGCGCAGTTCGTCGTGCCGTCCACGGGGTCGAGCGCGATGTCGAACTTGAGCGCGCCGGGGGTCCACTTGCCGAGTTGCTCGCCGAGGAAGATGCCGGGCGCGTCGTCCTTGATTCCCTCGCCGATGACGACCTCGCCGCACACGTCCATCAGGTCGAACATTCCGCGGATGGCGTCGCACGCGGCGGCGTCGGCGGCATTTTTGTCACCTTTGCCAAGCCATTTCGCGGCGTTGAGGGCGGCGGCCTCGGTGGCGCGGACGAAATCAATCTCGATGATTCGCTCGATGTCGTGGATGGCGGGTGCTCGCATCAGGGGCTTTCTGACGGCTGGCGAGCAAAAGGTCAATCCGGGGATGGACCTGGCATCGGGCAGGGGATAGGTGGTTTCGTTTGTCATGCGTGAGTAATAGCGGCTCGCACGCCAGCGGGCCGGAACGGGCGGGGAAATGTTTTGGGACACGGTTGCGGGTTTGCGAAAAGGCGGGCGGGCGGATTTTTAACGCCAAGGCGCCAAGGCGCAAAGGCGCGGGAAAAGGCGGGAAGAAAAAATGTTTTCAATTCCCTCCCGCTTTGCGTCCTTGCGCCTTGGCGTCAAAGTTTGTCCGCCAGAAAGCACCGGCCCGCCAGGGGAGGAGAAAACGCCCCTCCGGGCTTCCACCGGACCCGCCGGGGGAAGTTTCCGGCCCGCAAGAAATCCACCCGCCGAAACCTCCGCATCAAATGACTCCCCAAAACTTCTCCGGACGGATCGGAGGGGCTCGGTTGCTTCCGCCAATTCAAGCGGGGGCCGGGGCCGGATTTTGGCGGAGCTGGGATTCCATCCCGACAGAGTTGCCGGGCCTTTGGAGAGCCGGAAGTTCGTTTGGGCGGATTTACCGGACTTTTTGGGAGTCTTGAAACCCACCCGGATCGCATTACCAGACTTTTTTGGATGGCTAAATGTCACACCCGGCGTCTTACCTGACTTTTGTGGAGGAAAAAAGTTTGGTCAGGCGCCTGACCTGAGTTTTATGGGAAAAAAAATCACGTCAGCCGCCGCACCTGACTTTTCAGGAGAAAAAAAGTTTGGTTGAGCGCCTGACTCAACTTTCGGGAGGAAAAAAAGTCCGGTTATTGCGTCGAGACGGATTTTTGCCGGCCAAAACGGCACACTCAGCGGCAAACCGCTGCTTTTGCTCAGCCCAGCCAGCTCATCACCGCCCAAGCCGCGACCATGACGAGGTTCACGTAAACCGCCGCGAGCACGTCATCCACCACCACGCCCCAGCCGCCGGGCAGCCGCTGGCTCTGGCGCACCGGCCAGGGTTTCCAGATGTCGAAGAGGCGGAAGAGACCAAACCCGAGCCACAACTCGAATGCCCCTTGAGGAGTTAAAAAATGACTGACGGGCGGAAAGGTTTTGAAATTGAAACAGTAGAAAACAAAACACAGGGGCACCGCCATGATTTCATCGAGCACGACTGAGCCCGGGTCTTTCTCGCCGAGAAGTTGCTCGGCCCGCTCGCAGAGGAAGACGGCCGGCAACAATCCACAGGCGGGTAAAATCAGTAGCGCCCACGCGTCATTGAACGCGACGAGGAACAGAAAGAAACCAATTCCGACCACCGACCCCCATGTCCCCGGCGCGAAGGGAATCCGCCCGACGCCGAACCCTTGGGCGATGAAGAGGATGAGCTTGTCGGAAAGTTTCACGCGCGCCGTTCACATGTCCCGCAGATAAACCTCCCGGTTGCGCCACAGATACAGCACGCCCGAGGTCGCCGTGAGCAGCACCGTGAGCCAAAGCATCACCAGCGCGAACCACGGCGTCCACGGCTCGAACAGCGCGCGCAGCCACGGCCACCATTCGCCGTAGGCGTCCATCACCAGCAGCGCGATGATCGCGGCGATCTGCGAGATGGTCTTGTGCTTGCCGTAACGCTCCGCCGCGAGCACCTGGTGCTTCGAGGCCGCGAGCAGGCGCAACCCGGTGATCGCCAGTTCGCGCGCGACGATGATGACCACCATCCACGCCTCGACCTTCGCGTAAACCGGGTAGTCGCTGAAACGGAACACCACCGGCAGATCGCCCGACGCCATGGATTTCATGTGTCGTTCCACCAGCGCGATGAACGCCGAGCAGGTTAGCACCTTGTCCGCCAGCGGGTCCATGAGCGCGCCGAAGCTCGTGATGAGTCCGCGCGCGCGGGCGATCTTGCCATCGAGAAAATCCGTGAAGCTCGCCACGCAAAACAGCACCAGCGCCAGCGAGTCGTTGGTCCCCGAGCGTGCGAACAGCGCCCACAGGAAAAACCCCGTGAGCACGAAGCGCGAGACGGTGAGCTTGTTCGGCAAATTCACGGTTAAGTTTTAACGCAAAGACGCAAAGGCGCAAAGACGCAAGGGGAGGGAATTGTTTCTTGGTCCATTGTCCTTCCTGCGCCTTTGCGTCTTTGCGTCAAAATCAAAACGGTTCGGCAATGAGATCGTAGTCCGTGTGCCCGACGACCTTCACGCGCGCAAATTCGCCCACCGGCAGCCGGCCGCGCACATACACGCGTCCGTCAATGTCCGGCGCATCCGCCTCACCGCGTGCCACGAGGTAAGTGCCCTTGAGTTGCGCGATCGTCTTGTCCGACTCGCGGATGAGCCCGTGCTCCCACGAGCTGATGTTCGCCTGCTGAAGTTCCTTTGCCTTCGCCTCGCCTTCGATGAGCACCGTGAGCGTGCGGCCGACGAAACTCTCCGAGACGGCGCGGGCGACCTTGTGCTGCGCGGCCATCGCCAGTTTGCGACGCTGCTGTTTCACCTTGTCGGAAAGCTGTTCGGTCATCTTGCCGGCGATGGTGCCGTCTTCTTGCGAGTAGGTGAAGACGCCGAGCCGCTCGAACTTCGTGTCGCGGATGAACCCGAGCAGCGTCTCGAAGTATTCCTCCGTCTCGCCGGGAAAGCCCACGATGAACGTGGTGCGCAGCGCGATGCCCGGCACGCCCGCGCGAATTTTCGCGATAAGGTCGCGGATATACTGGCCGCTCGTCTCGCGCCGCATCCGTTGGAGCATCAGGTCGTGGATGTGCTGGAGCGGCATGTCCACGTAGCGCGCGACCTTCGGGCACGCGGCGATGGTGGCGATGAGTTCATCGGTCCAGTGCGCCGGGTGCGTGTAGAGCAGGCGAATCCAGAAATCGCCTTCGAGTGAATTCAGTTCGCGCAGCAGCGAGGCGAGCGTGGTCGCATCGGCGGGCAGCGACTTCGCGGCGGCGGAAAATTTCTCCGGCGAGGAAATGGCGCGGCTATGATTGGCGCGCAGGTCGAGGCCGTAATAAGTCGAGTCCTGCGAGATGAGGTTCAGCTCCTTCACGCCCGACGCGATCAGGTCGCGCGCCTCGTGGACGATGTCCGCCTGCGTGCGGCTGCGGTGCGAGCCGCGCATCCGCGGGATGATGCAGAAGCTGCACGGATGATTGCAGCCCTCGGCGATCTTCACGTAGGCGAAATGTTTCGGCGTGAGCCGGAAGCGCGGCGTGGCGTAGTCGGGGATGTAAACGGGCCGCGCGGTGACATCGAGCAACGCGGAACGCGAAGCGCGGAGCGCGGAATCGGCCAGGAGCGTTTTGGTCTTTCCAAACTTCTCCGTGCCGCGGAGCGATTCTTCGTGGTCGTGCTTCGGTTCGAGCCGGGCCTTGTCGAGTTCCGTGAGCCGCCTTTTTACCTTCGCACCCGTTCCGCGTTCCGCGCTCCGCGTTCCGCGTTTTATTTTCTCCGCGCGATGCGCGAGCGCCTGCCGCGCGATCTGTGCGACCTGCGCCACCTGGTCAATGCCCATGAACGCGTCCACCTCGGGAAAAAGTTTCGGCAACTCGTCGCGGAAGCGTTGCGAGAGACAGCCGGAGACGACGAGCCCCTGGCCGCGCCGGTTCGCCTCGCGCACGGCGGCGGATTCGAGGATGGTGTCCACGCTCTCCTCCTGCGCCGAGTCAATGAACGAGCAGGTGTTGACGATCATCACGTCGGCGAGTTCCGCGTCGTTGGTGATCTCGATGCCGGCCTGCGCGAGCGAGCCGAGCATGATCTCGGCATCCACGAGATTCTTGGCGCACCCGAGCGAGATCATGCCCACGCGCAGGGGTGCGGGCGGGGCGGCGGCGGGCTTAACTTTTGCGGTCACAGGGCGCGGAAGGTAGTCGGGCGGCGGCGGCGGGGCAACGGTGGAGAATGACGAATGGCCAACCACGCTCGGTCGTCGCCATTCGCCATTCGTCATTCGTCATTTTTTCGCCGGCCCATTCGTCGGCAACGGCAGCGTGTCGCCGCCCGGCCGCGCCGGCTTGTAGAGTCCGGGGCCGAGGCCGGAGAGCGGGTCCGCCGCCTGATGCGAGCGCACCGTGCGGTAGATGAGCGCCGTGATGCCGACGAGCACCACGAGGATGAGGACGGGCAGGGCGATGCGCCAGTTGACCATCGCGAGCTTGAGCATCACCCAGTCGAGCAGGCCCTTCTTGCCGCCGTCGCGGCCCGGCTCGCGAAACTTCTCCACCTGGCCGAGTTCGGCCTCGAGCTGCTTCATCACGGCGGGCACGTCGAGCTTGAGCAAGCCGGCGTAGCTGCGGAGAAAACCGCGCACATACACCGGCGCGGCGAACACGGTGTAACGCCCCTCCTCCAGCGCGATCACGTGGTCGGTCTTGAGCTTGGTGGCGTCCACCACATCCTGGAGCGAGAGGTTTTGCTCGAGGCGGGCGGTGCGGAGTAGTTGGGAAACGTTCGGCACGCGCGATATGGAAGGGAAACGCGCCGGGTTTGGCAATGGTGGATTCGGGCAAAAGCGAAAACCGGCGTCCGAAACAGAATCCGCCCACGGATGAACACGGATCAACACGGATCAACACGGATGGGAGGGACGAACTCCGCGAGTCCCTGACCGTTCGCGGGACGCGGAGAAGATGGCACGCGTCCTGCCCTATCTGCGTCGGAAGCTGAAACCCGCATGAATCGCAACGAGTTTGCGTCGGGGGAACGCGTGATGCGTGCGATTCGCGCAAAGCAAGACTCCAAGCGCCTAACGAACGGTATGACCGGCAGGCTCAACCCAAAAAAAGATCGAGGCGGCGCGCGTCGATTTGCGGCGGCGCATTGGGCGCCGTTCCTTCTCGCGATGCTGCTTGCAGTTCGTGCTTGCGCACAACTCGTGCCCGACGGCGGCACCAACACGCTCGATGGCGTGACCAACACCGTCGCGGGCGATTTGACGGTGGGCACCAACGGTTCCAACACCGGCCTTGTCCTGACCAACGGCGCGGTGCTGACCAACACCGGGGCCGCTTACATCGGCCTCAATGCAGGTGCGAACTCCAATTCGGTGACGCTGGCCGGCGCGGGCACGCAGTGGCTTTCGACGAGCAATCTTTCCATCGGCTTTGGTGGCTCGCTGAACTCTCTCGTCATCAGCGGGGGCGCAGTCGTTACCAACCAAGGGGCGAACACAATCGGATTTTCCGCGGGCAGTTCATTTAACAGCGTTGCGGTCGTTGGCACCGGCTCCGTGTGGGCAGGGCAGTCGGATTTGACAGTGGGTTTGTTTGGTGCCGCCAACTCCCTAGTGGTAAGCAGCGGCGGCGTAGTGCGCGATGTCAACGGCGTCGTTGGTGCGGACACGGCTAGTTCCAACAACTTCGTCCTGATGTCTGGTCCCACGTCCGTCTGGGCAAACCGAAGCACGCTGACCATTGGTCAATCCGGCGCTGGAAATCGGATGACTGTCAGCAACGGGGCGGTGGTGGTGAACACGTCGGGAACGGTGGGAATGTATGCCGGAGCGAATGGAAATGCCGTTCTGGTGACGGGTGCCGGCTCCTTTTGGAGCAACAGCAGCAGCGTGGTGGTCGGCGGCGATTCGGTGGGAAATCAATTGCTCGTCATGGACGGTGGCCGCATCACGAACACGGTGGGCGTCATTGGCAACAGCGTCGGGAGTGATTCCAACCTCGTGGTGGTCAGTGGAATCGGGTCACTCTGGACGAGCAGCGGTAGCCTGTATGCGGGCAACGACGGTTCCTTCAACCGCCTGGAGGTGAGCAACGGAGGCTCTGTCCGGGCCGACGGCGTAATCTACTTGGGCTTCATCAAGCAGTCCTCCGGGAACAGTGTCGTGGCGGTTAACGGATCACTCACCAGCGGCAGTATGTTCGTTGCGGGTTTCGGTTCACCACTCAACACCGTCACCCTCCTCTCCAACTCGACTTGGGATGTTCGCGGGGGAAACTTCAGCTTGAACTCATTGGCGGGACAGGAGTCGTGGACCATTGATGCGACCTCCTACGTGACCAACATCGGCACGTTGAACTTGGACGGTCGCGATATTCTGTTCTCCATGACGAACCAGTCGGAAGGTTTTCTCTTCAACCGCGTGCCTAAATCCGCCCTTAAAGGCCTTCCGACCGGATTCAGTGAGGTGGATTTCGCCAACGCCGGCACCAACGTCCAGTTCCTGATCAGCAACTACACCTTGGTAGATGTCACCGGATCGGTCGGGGCTTATGCCGTCGCGCGCAGCAACGTGGTGATCGTGGCTGGGACCAACTCGGTTTGGCGGAACACCGGGCGTTTCGTGGTCGGTGCCGCGGGAAACTTCAATCAGGTGATCGTCCGCGATGGCGGCACGCTTAGGGATGCCACGGGGGACATAGGGAGTCTTACCTATAATTATGGCGCGCTCACCCCAGGCAGTTCAAACGTGGTGTTGGTGACTGGTATCGGGTCGGTTTGGAGCAATTCAAACGAACTCAGGATTGGTGGTCTTGGCGGGTGGGGTGGTTCGTCCGGAAACCGACTGATCGCCTCCAACGGGGGTGCGGTCTTTTCCGCGGGGGGTTCAATTGGCATGGATCGTTACACTCACGACAATTTTGCGTTGATTGTTGGCACCGGGTCGGTGTGGCGAATTTCTGGCGGTCTTACCAACGGCTATTATGGCGTGGGGAACCAAATTGTGGTTAGCAATGGCGGCACCTTGATCAGCGCTGGCGGAACAATTGGCGCATACCCCGGCGCTAACAGCAATCGGGTCATCGTCACGGGGGAGAATTCCGTTTGGAACAGCAGCGGTCCGGTGAACATAGGCGGCGAACCATCCAACCAAATCATCATCAGCGACAGTGGGAAGGTTTTCGCTCCGAGCCTCGCGCTGAGCGCAACAGGAAGCATGATCCAATGCAACGGTGGTGTTCTAATCGTCACCAATGCGGCCGGAACCGGTGCGCTCACCTTGTCCGGAGGCAACCTGATTCTCAACGCGGGTGCGGTCGTGGCGAACAGCTTGCAAGTCGGCGGCGGCCGCTCCGTGACGGGCACCGGCACGATCACCGGGTCCGTGGCAAATTACGGCACCATCGCGCCCGGGGCCTCACTCGGCGCGCTCACGATCAACGGCAGCCTGAGCCTTCGCGCCAGCGCGAACCTTTCCTTCGAGATCGGCGGGTTGCTGGCCACCAACCAATACGACGTGCTCACCGTCACCAGCTTCGTCCAGTTGGCCGGCACGCTGAGCCTGTCGCTCCTCAACGGCTTCTACCCGGCGGCGGGGGACCGCTTCACAGTGTTCAACTACGGCTCGGCCACGGGCGCGTTCGGCAACGTGAGTGGGGGCGGGCGGCTGAACACGGCGGACAACCTCGGCTCGTTCCTCGTCACGCTCAGCGCGACGAACGTGGTGGTGGGCGGCTACGTCTCGCCGGACAGCGACGGCGACGGGCAGAGCGACTACGCCGAGACCCTCGCCGGCACGAACCCAAACGATGCGTCGAGCGCGCTGGTGCTGGTGCCAATGTCCGTGGGCGCAGGCGGCGCGGTGACGCTGCGTTTCCCGTTCGTGGCGGGCAAGAGCTACCGCCTCCTCTACAGCGACAACCTTGCCTCCGGCGTGTGGAACGTGATCGCCTCGCCCGTCTTCACGCAACCCTCCGCCGGCCTCCACGAGTGGGTGGATGACGGCACGCAAACCGGCGGGCTGGCCGGAACGATGCGCGTGTATCGCGTGGGCTTGCAGTGAGGTGGGGCGAGACTCCGTCGAGCCGAGTTTCAATTTGTCCGGACTTGGCTCGGCGGAGCCTCGCCCCACCTTCAACACGGACACGGCTCGACGGAGTCTCGCCCCACCCCCGCTTCGTGTCCCTTTGCGCCTTTGCGTCTTTGCGTTGAATCGGAAAGTCAGAACGGCGGGCAGGATGCCGGCAGCACGTCGGGCGGCGATGCTTGCGGCGCGGAGGAATGGCTGGACGCTGGCCGGGCTTTCCCCTTATTTTCCGCCCGTGTCGAAAGCCGCCAAAGTCGCCGCGCCCGCCAACGATCAGTCGTTCGAGGAGGCGTTGAAGAAACTCGAAGCCATCGTCGAGACGATGGAGTCGGGCGACCTCCCGCTCGATCAGATGCTCGAACGGTTCGAGGACGGCACCAAGCTCGCGCAGGTCTGCCAGACGCGTCTCGGCGAGGCGGAGCTGAAGATTTCGCAGGTCGAGAAGAACACCGCGGGCGGATTCGCCCTCAAGCCGGTAGGCGGCGCGGACGAAGACTGAGCCATTTTCGCCGGGCCGCGGGACGCAACCACCCCACGCCCGGCATTTGACACACAACCACACCCAAAGCCTATGACCCGTTACCTCGACATGGTGGACAACCCGGCGCACGTCAAGAAGCTCACGCTCGAACAGTGCGTCTCGCTCGCGCAGGAAATCCGTGAGGAGCTCATCACGAAGCTCGCCAAGAGCGGCGGCCACCTCGGCCCCAACCTCGGCGTCACCGAACTCACCATCGCGCTCCACCGCGTCTTCACCACGCCCAAGGACAAGTTCGTGTGGGATGTCAGCCACCAGGTTTACGTTCACAAAATCCTCACCGGCCGCAAGGACCGCTTCCACACTATCCGCACGACCGACGGCCTCAACGGCTTCGCGCTGCGCACCGAGAGCGAGCACGATTGCTACGGCGCGGGTCACGCCGGCACCGCGCTCTCCGCCGCGCTCGGCATGTGCGCGGCGCGTGACCAGAAAAAATCCGACGAGCAGGTGGTCTGCGTCTTCGGCGATGCGGCGTTGACGAACGGCATCTCCTTCGAGGCGCTCAACAACATCGCGAGCACGACGAAGAAGTTCATCGGCATTCTCAACGACAACGAGTGGAGCATCGCCAAGAACGTCGGGGCGATCGCGGATTATCTCGGCAAGCTCACCACCAGCCCGCGCTACAACAAGCTGACGAAGGATTTCGCCAGTTGGGTGCGCAAGCTCCCGCACGGCCAGAGCGTCGCGATGCTCGGCCAGAAGGCCGAGGAGGCGCTCAAAGGCATGGCCAGTTCCCTCGCGCTCGAACACGCGCCCAGCGGCCCCGGCACCGACGGCCGCGGCGGCCACGGCAGCAGCGTGCTCTTCGAGGAGTTCGGCATCCGCTACCTCGGGCCGATCGACGGCCACAATCTCCCGCTGCTCATCAGCACGTTGGAGTTCGCCAAGACCTTCAACGAGCCAATCGTCATCCACGTCCTCACCAAGAAGGGCAAGGGCTACGAGGCCGCGATCAATCATCCGGAAAAATTCCACGGCCTTGGACCCTACGACGTGAAGAGCGGCGACTCGCCCGCGGTGAAACCCGGCACGCCGCCGAATTATCAGGACGTCTTTGGCGACGTGATGGTGAAGCTTTGCAAAAAGGACACGACCGTCGTCGGCATCACCGCCGCGATGCCGAGTGGCACCGGCCTCAAGAAACTCGAGACCGCGATGCCGGAGCGCTACTACGATGTCGGCATTGCAGAGGAGCACGGGGTCATCTTCGCCGCCGGCATGGCGACGATGGGCTTCCATCCGGTCGTGGCGATTTACTCGACCTTCCTCCAGCGCGCCTACGACTGCATCCATCACGACGTTTGTCTCCAGGACTTGCCCGTGATTTTCTGCATGGACCGTTCGAGCCTCAGCGCGAACGACGGCCCGACGCATCACGGCCTCTTCGACATCGCGTGGCTGCGCTGCCTGCCGAACGTCATCGCGATGGCGCCGAAGGACGAGGACGAGCTGCAGGACATGATGTTCACCGCCACGCTGCAAAAGCACCCGTGCTTCATCCGCTACTCGCGCGGTGCCGCCGAGGGCGTGCCGATCAAGGAGACGCCGCGCCAGCTCGAGATCGGCAAGGCCGAGGTGCTGAAAAACTTCGCCGCCACCGGCGGGCCGAAGGTCGCGCTGTTCCCGCTCGGCAACATGCAAAAGATGGCGAAGGCCACCGCCGAAAAGTTGACCGCCGAGGGCTGCGACGTAGCGATCATCAACCCGCGCTTCACCAAGCCGCTCGACGAGGCCACGCACGAATTCTTCGGCCGCGCCGCCGACGTGATCATCACGTTCGAGGATCACGTGCTCATGGGCGGCTACGGCAGCATCGTCAACGAACTCTTCGGCGACCGCCGCATCTCCACGCCCGTGATCCGCATGGGCTGGCCTGACCTGTTCATCGAGCACGCCAGCTCGGTGGATTACCTCCGCCAGAAGCACGGCCTCACCGCGGACAACGCCGTCGCGAAGGCGAAGATCGAACTCGCCAAGCTCAACGGCGCGGAGCCGAAGCGGCAGTTCGCGGTCGTTTGAGTTGCCGCCCATTTTCAAATGCGCGAAGCCCCGCTCCTGAGCGGGGCTTTTTTGCTTCCCACCGGCCGGGTGATGGGTAGGCTGCGCGTGATTCCCGAGGCCATGATACCAAAGTTCGCCCTCACCCTGCTCGCGCTCGTGCTTGCCCTCGCCCCGTCGTTGCCCGCGGCGAACGGCCCGGTCGTCCTCGTCGCCGGTTACGACAGCGACAATGTGGTCGAGTTCGATCTCGCGACGGGGCGGTGGAATGAAATCGCCAAGTTCCCCTTCCACTCGCAGCCGCGCGGCATCACCGCGAACGAAGCGGGCGAGATTTTTGTCGGCCTGCAGGGCGGCAACCGGAATATCGCGAAGCTCGTCCCCGGCGAGGACGGCCTGAAGTTGCAGGACGTGACCGCGGCCATCGGGCGCTTCGGGCCCGGCTACATTCTGCACGGCAAGGATCGCATCTGGGCCGCGGGCGACTCCGACCGCGTCATCTACGAAATCAATCCCGCGACCGGCGAAGTCACCGCGCCGCCGCAATACAAGAACTGCTGCAACCTGGTCGGCCTCGCCGCCGACGGCCAGACCCTTTACGCCGCGGAAATTTTGCAGCGCAGCATCCTGCGCTACGATCTGCGCACCCCCACCATCGTGGGCGAACGCATCATCACCAAGAGCGAGCACTTGAACCGCCCCGTCGGCATGACCATCGGCCACAACGGCGACCTCTACGTCGCCAACGGCCGCGCCTCGACCATCGTCGAGTTCAATCCGAAGACGGGCGAGTTCGTGCGCACGCTCGTGGACCTCGGCGCGGGCGGCAAGGAGGGCATCAACGGCGTGCTCTACTCGCCGGAGATGCGGCGCTACTACCTCGCGTCCGGCAGCGAGGTGTATGAAGTGGACCCGTCGGGCAAGATCCTCGCGAGCTACAACAGCCCCGCGCTGCGCCGCGCGCACGGCATCGCGCTGATGCCCGCGCGGCTGCGCGCGACGCCGGCGGCGGTGGTGGCGGTCGTGGCGAAGAACTCTGCGGCGGGCACGGCGTCCGATGCCGGCGTCGCGGCTCCGCAATTCTCCCGGCCCGTCACCACGTTGAAAATGTCCTCCGACCGCCTGAGCATCACCGGCGCGCCGGGCGAGCGCTACCGCGTGCTGGCCACCACGGACTTCGTGACGTGGGAGCCGATCGCCACGTTGGAAAACGCGGCGGGCCTCGTCGAGTTCGTGGACCCGGACGCGGACAAGTTCGACAAACGCTTCTACCGCCTCGAGCCCATCGCGGCGCAGTGAGCCGGCGCGCGACCGGCCGGGGTGGGGCGAGACTCTCCGTCGAGCCGGGGTTGCCGCCACTCCGCACGGCTCGACGCTTACGAACTTTCGTGCGGGTGCCAGGGCCGCATTGAACAACGCGGGCCCTCAGTTCCCCGCCATCGTCACGTGCTCGCCTTCGCCGCGGCGCATCTGGAACGGCGTGCTGTGGACGATCTCGGAGATGAGCACGGAGAACTTGTAGCCGCGGGCCTTCACGTTCTTGCTGATCTGGTCCACGGCGCATTTGTCGTAAAACTCCAAGCCTCGGCCGAGCGCGTAGGTGAGCATCTTCTCGCTGATGCAGCGGGAAAAATTTTCGCTCTTCTTCAGGAGCAGGATCGCCCGCAGGTCGGCGGGCCCGGAAAAATTCTCGCCCGAGACGAGCTTGCCGGACGGCTCGATTTTGAACTCGCCGTCCTTGCCGCGCCACGCGCCGATGCCGTCGAAATTTTCCAACCCGAAGCCGATCGGGTCCATGCGCGCGTGGCAGGTGGCGCAGTTTGGATCCTCGCGATGCTGCTCCATGCGCTGGCGGAGCGAGCCGGTGAGCTGCTTGCCGCCGTCGGGCTTGTCGAGGTCCGGCACTTCGGGCGGCGGCGGCGGTGGCGGGGTGCCGAGCAGATTTTCCAAAACCCATTTGCCGCGCTTCACGGGCGAGGTGCGCGTGGGGTTCGAGGTGAGGAGCAGCACGCTGCCGTGCGTGAGCACGCCGCCGCGCGCGGCGTTGGTGAGCACGACGCGCGTGAACGCCTCGCCGGTCACGCCGGGGATGCCGTAATGTTTCGCGAGCCGCTCGTTGACGAAGGTGTAGTTGGAGTCGAGGAACTCGAGGAGGTTCCGGTCCTCGCGCATGATGTGCTCGAAGTAGGTCTCGGTCTCCTTGACCATCGCGGCGCGGAGCTTTTCATCGAATGCGGGGAACGTGCCGGGGTCCGGCTGCGCGATGGCGAGGTTGCGAATCTGGAGCCATTGCCCGGCGAAATTCTCCACGAGCGCGAGCGCCTTGGGGTCCTTGAGCATCCGGCGCACCTGCGCATCGAGGTTCTTGCGCAGCGTCTTCGCGCCGGCCTCGCGGAACAGTTCGTCGTCCGGCATCGAACTCCAGAGAAAATACGAAAGCCGCGCCGCGAGCGCGTAGTCGTTGACGGCGTGGACGGACTTCGGGTTGTTCGGCTCCGGCTGGATTTCGCCGCGGAACAGAAAGTTCGGCGAGACCAGCATCGCCTCGCACGCGAGCTTGATGCCTTTCTCGAACGTCTCCTTTTCCTTCTCCGCCATCGTGACGAACTTGAGGTAGCGCGACATCTCCTCGTCCGCCACGGGCCGGCGGAACGCGCGCGCGCCGAAAGTTTTGATGATTGCCAGCGCGCGCTGCTCTTTGTCGGCGACGCCGGCCTCGGGCGCGAAAATTTTCTTCTGCATCTCCGTCAACTCGGGCGGATCGCCGGGCGCGAGCACGTCCACGTAATCCACGGCGAAACCGCGGTCGCGCTTGCGGCCCTTGCTGTCCGGCGGCGCGGTGAAGGGATTCGCGAGCGTGAGCAGCAGCCGGTGCTGGCCCGGTTGGAGGATCGTGCGCGCCTCGACGATTGCGCCGGCGTCCGACGAGCCCGTGACGGGCGCGGTCTTGATGAGGCGGCCGTCGAGACTGATGTTCATGCGCGCGGCCTCGGGGCCGACCTGGCGCGTGCTGGACATGATTTGGAAAATGTATTCGCCCGCCTTCGCGGCGGTGAACGGCGTGCCGAGTTCGCCCTTGCCGCTCAGCACGCGCAGGCCGCCGCCGGCGTAGCCGCCCTTCGCCTCCATTTTGGCGGACTCGATGCGCGTCGTCTTCCGCCGCGGCGTGAGGTCGGTGAAGATCACGGCGTCCATGATCTTCTCCGCGGCGGCGACGTATTTCTCGAGCAGCACCGGCGGGAGCGAGAGCACGTCGCCGATGTTGTCGAAGCCGTAGCCCGAATCGTCCGCGGGAAAATCCGCCGCCGGCTCGAAGTTGACGCCGAGCAGGTCGCGGACGGTGTTGTTGTATTCCTCGCGGTTGAGCCGGCGCAACGTGACGCGGCCCGGATCGGGATGGTTGCAGTCGGACTTGAAGACCGTCACCTCGATCCACTCGCTCAAGAGATCGCGCTGCGCCTGCGTCGGCTGCGGCTTGTCCTCCGGCGGCATCACCCGGCCGCGGACGTTGTTCAGCACGGTGGTCCAGGTCTTGCGGTCCTTCTCGATGGATTTTTCGTCGCGGTAGGTGTGGAGCGCGAGGTCGGCCTTCTGTTTTTTCTCGCCGTGGCAGTCGTAGCAATACTGCGCGAGGAGCGGCTTGATGTCCTTGTCGAAAGAAACGTTGGCCTCCGATTTCGCGTCGGTCTTCGTTTTTTTCTCAGCGGTTTTGGCGCCTGGAGATTTGGAGCAGGCGGGGAGCGCCGTCAGGCAGGCGAGGCAGATGAGGATGAAATGGCGCGGCGGCATTGGTTTCGTCAGACGATTACGCTGATGGGAAAATTTCACGGAAGCGCGGGAGGGGCAAGGGATTTGCGGAAGCTTCGCAAGCCGGCGGTCCCCGGTCCTCTTCGCCGCCGTCGCCGTTTGACCTTGCAGCGCTTTTCCCGCACACTCGCGGCGCATGGGCAACACGTTCGGCCAACTTTTCCGCATCACCACCTGGGGCGAGTCGCACGGCGGCGGCGTGGGCGTCGTCGTGGACGGCTGTCCGCCGCGCGTGAAACTTTCCGCCGCCGACATCCAGCCCGACCTCGACCGCCGCCGCCCCGGGCAGTCGCGCATCGTCACGCCGCGCAAGGAGACCGACGCGGTGCAGATTCTCTCCGGCGTCTTCGAGGGCCGCACGCTCGGCACGCCGATCTCGATGTGGGTGAAGAACGAGGACCAACGCTCCGAGGCCTACGCCGAGATGGCCACCAAGTTCCGCCCCTCGCACGCGGACTACACGTATCAGGCGAAGTTCGGCATCCGCGCGTGGCCCGGCGGCGGGCGCACCAGCGCGCGAGAGACCATCGGGCGCGTCGCGGCGGGGGCGATTGCGAAGAAAATTTTGCGCGAGCGTTTCGGCGTCGAGGTGCTCGCCTACGTGAAGCAGGTGAAGAACCTCGTCGCCGACGTGGACTGCGCGAAGGTGAAGTTTCGCGACATCGAATCCAACATCGTCCGTTGCCCCGACGCCGCGATGGCGGAAAAAATGATCCGGCTCATCGAGCGCACGCGCAACGCGGGCGACACCGTCGGTGGCATCATCGAGGGCGTGGCGCGCGGCGTGCCGCCGGGTTGGGGCGAGCCGGTGTTCGACCGGCTCGAAGCCGATCTCGCGAAGGCGATGCTGAGCCTGCCCGCGAGCAAGGCGTTTGAAATTGGCTCCGGCTTCGGCGGCATCCTGCTCACCGGCCGCGAGCACAACGACCCGTTCCGCATGAAGGGCGGCAAGGTCCGCACCACGAGCAACAGCAGCGGCGGCATCCAGGGCGGCATCAGCAACGGCGAGCCGATTTATTTTCGCGTCGCATTCAAGCCCGTCGCCACCGTGATGCACGAGCAGGACACGGTGAGCGTGGATTTGAAAAACACGACGCTCAAGGGCCGGGGACGCCACGACCCGTGCGTGCTCCCGCGCGCCGTGCCGATGGTCGAGGCGATGACCGCGCTGGTGCTCGTGGATCACGCGCTGCGGCACACGGCGCAGTGTGGGTGAAATGCGTCGCCGGGGGCAATCGTTGCATCGAGCGACTCGGGAAACTCCCAACATTCAACATTCAACCTCGATTGATTCGAGGCATCCCGCTCACGCGCGGACCTTGGATGTTGAGCGTCGAATGTTGAATGGTCCCTCGGTGTTTGGCCCGACAAGCCGGACGTCGTCGCCGACCTCGATTTGCACCCAAGCAACCAGCGTGCCGGGTTATTGCTTGCGTCGCACCGCAGCGCCCCCTACAACATCGCGCGATGGCTCAGGGCCTTTATTTATCGCAGAAGATGTCGCTGTCGCAGGTGCTCGCACCGCAATTGCAGCAGTCGTTGCAATTGCTCCAGGCGCCCACCCTCGAACTCAAGGCGCTCGTGGAACAGGAACTCCAGCAAAACCCCGTGCTGGAGGAGGTGCAGGCCGCCGAGGCCGAAACCGAGGAGCGCGGCGAGCGCGCCGAGGCCGCCGCCCAGGCCGATCCCGCCGAGCCGCCGGTCGACGTGATGTTCGATCCCGCGACCGAAAAGGAAAGCGTCCCGGTGGATGAGCTACAGGCGCAGTTCGAGAAACTTACGCAGTTGGATCAGGACTGGCGCGATAATTTCGCCCAGACGAACTCGCCGCAGCGCGCCACCGAGGAGGACGAGGAGCGCCGGCAGTTCATGTTCGACTCGCTCACGGGCACGACCTCGTTGCAGGAGGAACTGCTCGACCAGTTGCGCCAGTCGGACGTGCCTGAGGACGAGCGGCCCATCGCCGAGATGCTCATCGGCAACATCGACGACTACGGCTACCTTCAGGCGAGCGTCGAGGAAATGGCCAGGACCACGGGCACCACTCCCGAGGACGTGCTCGCCGTGCTGGCGCAGGTGCAGCAAGTCCACCCGGCCGGCGTCGGCGCGCGCAATCTCCGCGAGTGCCTCCTCCTGCAGCTCGCCCGCGCGGGCAAGGACAAGACCATCGAGTATCGGATCATCGACCTGCACATGGAGGCGCTCGGCAAACGCCGCTTCCCCGAAATCGCCAAGGCCCTCGGCGTGTCCGTGGACGACGTCCAGGAATCGGCCAAGCGCATCGCGCACCTCGAGCCGCGCCCCGGCCGCGAGTTCCTCCCCGACAACCAGCAATACATCCTCCCGGAAGTGTTCGTGACCAAGGACGGCGACGATTACTCGATCACCACCAACAACGACCACATCCCGCACCTGCGCATCAGCAACACCTACAAGGACCTCATGGCGCAGGCCGAGAGTTCCGCCGAAGTGCGCGAATACATCCGCGAAAAAGTCCGCTCCGGAAAATTCCTCATCAAGAGCCTGCACCAGCGCCAGTCCACGATCCTCAACATCGCCAAGGAGATTGTGAAACGGCAGCGCGAGTTCTTCGATCAGGGCATCGCCCATCTGAAGCCGCTGACGATGGGCATGGTGGCCGGCGTCGTCGGCGTGCACGAGACCACCGTCTCGCGCGCCGTCTCCAACAAATACATGGAGACCCCGCGCGGCATCTTCGAGATGAAGTATTTTTTCACCTCCGGGGTCACCATGTCCGACGGCACCGGCATGTCCAGCACCAGCATCAAGGACCTCGTGGCCGGCATGCTCAAGGGCGAGGATCCCGCCAAGCCGCTCTCCGATCAGGAGATCGTGAAAATGCTTTCCGACAAGGGCATCAACATCGCGCGCCGCACCGTCGCCAAATACCGCTCCGAGCTCGGCATCCTGCCGTCGAATCTGCGGAAGGTTTATTGAGGCGTCGGGACGCCCGCGGCCACGGAGATTCCAAATCCGAAATCCGAAGCTCGAAATCCGAGACGAATCCAAATCACCAATGACCGGACCGAGTGGCGCGTGCCCGTTTCGGTCATCTGATTATCGTGATTGGAATTTGTTTCGGGTTTCGGATTTCAAGCTTCGGACTTCCCTTCTGGCACGCCACCCGCTTCCCTTGCCAAGCGAATGACACTCGCGTAGCTTGCGTCCGACTTGCACCGAACATTATGAAAAAGCGCGCCCTCTACGGAATCCTGCTCGCGGGACTTTCCCTCAACCTCATCATCGGCGCGCAGATTTATCTCCAGTCCGCCGAGACCGCCGGCAAGGACGACGCCTACTCGAACATCGCGCTCTTCACCCGCGTGCTCGAGATGGTCCGGCAGGATTACGTGGACGGTGAGAAGCTCACCTACGCCGACCTCATCCGCGGCGCGATGAAGGGCATGCTCACCACGCTCGACCCGCACAGCGAGTTCATGGACCCGCCGAAATATGACGAATTGCGGCACGACACCGAGGGCGCGTTCGGCGGCGTGGGCATCGTGGTGTCGGCGAAGGACGGATACCTGACCGTGGTCGCGCCGATGGAGGACACGCCGGGCTTCAACGCCGGCATCCTCTCCGGTGACCGTATCACGAAAATTGACGGCAAGAGCGCGGAGAAAATCACCGTCAACGACGCGGTCAAGCGGCTCCGCGGCAAGGCGGGCACCAAGGTGACGCTCACGATTTTCCGCCCGGCGAAAAACGAGACCAAGGATTTCACCCTCACGCGCGCGCGCATCTCCGTGGACACGGTGAAGGACCTCAACGGCAAGCGCGAGTTCCCGCTGCTGGCCAGCAAGGTCGGCTATCTCAAGCTCACGCAGTTCGGCGAGAAGACCAGCGACGAACTCGATTCCGCCCTGCGCAAGCTCGACAAGGCCGGGATGCAGTCGCTCGTCATCGACCTGCGCGGCAACCCCGGTGGCCTGCTCGATCAGGCCGTGAAGGTCTGCGAAAAATTTCTGGCCAAGGGCCGGCTCGTCGTCACCACCGAGGGCCGCGACCGTAAGCGCGACCAAAAATACCTCGCCGCCGGCACCAACCCGCGCACCAAGCTCCCGCTCGTCCTGCTCGTCAACGGCGGCAGCGCCAGCGCGTCCGAGATCGTCTCCGGCTGCCTCCAGGATACGCAGCGCGCCATCGTCGTGGGTGAGCAGACTTTCGGCAAAGGCTCCGTGCAGAGCATCCTCCCGCTGCCGGACAACTCCGCCCTCCGCCTCACCACCGCCAAGTATTACACCCCGGGCCACAAGGTCATTCACGAGCACGGCATCACGCCCGACATCATCGTGGAAATGTCCGACCAGGACGAGGTGGACCTGAACATGAAGCGCTCGGTCGGCGGCCTCGATTCGGTGCCGGAGAAGGATCGCGCGCGCGTCGAGAAAGTTCACGACGTGCAACTCGATCGCGCGCTCGATTTGCTCAAGGGCATCTCCATCTTCACCGACCGCCAGAAGACGCCCGAGAAGGAAAAGGTGGCGGCGACCACTACCAAATGACGAATGACGAATGGTGATCGGCACCTCCGCCATCTGCCATTCGTCATTCGTCATTCGTCATTCTCCCGCCGATGCTCCTCGCCGTCGAAACTTCCTGCGATGAAACCAGCGTCGCCGTCGTCCACGACGGCCGCGTGCTCTCCAACGTCGTCGCCTCCCAGATCAAACTCCACGCCGAATACGGCGGCGTCGTCCCCGAACTCGCCACGCGCGAGCATCTGCGCAACCTGACGCCCGTCGCGCAGGCCGCGCTCCGCGACGCGGGCGTGACTGCCGCACAACTTGACGCCGTGGCCGCGACGCGCGGGCCGGGCCTGCCGCTCGCGTTGATGATCGGCTTCAAGGCCGCGCAGGCGATGGCGTTCGCGCTGCGCAAACCGTTCCTCGGCATCCACCACCACGAGGCGCACCTCTACTCGCCGTGGATTTCTTCCGACCCGTCGGGGCCGCGCGCGGAGTTCCATCGGCTCGTGCCGAACATTTCCCTCATCGTCAGCGGCGGGCACACGCTCCTCGTGCTCGTCGAGGGCCTGCTGCGCCATCGCGTGCTCGGCGGCACGGTTGACGACGCGGCCGGCGAGTGCTTCGACAAGACTGCCAAACTCATGGGCCTCCCGTATCCCGGCGGTCCTGAAATGGACCGGCTCGCCGCGCAGGGCAACCCGGCGGCGTTCGACTTCCCGCGCCCGCTGCTGCACGACGCCAGCGACGACTTCAGCTTCAGCGGCCTCAAAACTTCCGTGCGCTACTTTCTCGCCAAGCAGCCGCAGTTGCTCGACGACCCGCAGCGCATCCGCGACCTGTGCGCGAGCGTGCAGGCCGCCATCGTCGAGGTGCTCGTCAAAAAAACTTTGCGCGCCGCGGAGCGCGCAAGTGTGCGCTGTGTCACCGCGTCCGGCGGCGTGACGTGCAACCGCGGCTTGCGCGCTGCGTTGGAAAAGGAATGCACGCGCCGCGGTTTCACGCTCCGCCTCGCCGAGCGCAGCCTCTGCACCGACAACGCCGCGATGGTCGGCATCCTCGCCGAGCAAAAGCTCCGCGCGGGCGCGCCCGAGGCGACGCTCGATGAGGACGTGGCCCCCGGTCTGGCGCTGGCGTGAAGGCGCGGAGCGCGGCGTTTACGCCGCTTCAACGTTCGGACGCCCACAGGCCAATCGTTTCTTCCATGCTCTTCGGAAACTGAAGCGGCCTGAAGGCCGCGCTCCGAGAGCAGTGTCGGGCCTCCGGCCCGGCCCGCTCAAGTTCGCTGAACGCGGCGACCGGTTCCGCCGTCCAAGACCTCACCACTTCAAACCAACCCGACCATGAAACTTTTTTCGACCCTGCTCACGCGCCCCTCCGCCGGTTTTTCGCGGAGCCTTTTCTGTTTGGGTTGGGTTTGCGTTGCGGTGGCTGCGGCCGCGGCGGCGGCACCGGAGGCGAAGGTGAGCGTGCTGCGTCTGCCCGGCGGCGGGCTTCAACCGCAGGCGGTGACGGATGCGCAGGGGGTTGTCCACGTCGTGTATCTCGGCGGTGATGGCAGAGCGTCGGATGTGTTTTACGCGAAGCTCATGCCCGGCACCGAACGCTTCACGACGCCGATGCGCGTGAATTCCAAATCTGGTGACGCGTCGGCCGCGGGCACGATCCGCGGCGCGCAGATCGCGCTCGGGCGCAACGGCCGCGTCCACGTCGCGTGGAACGGCGGGCGCAATGCGGAGCCGGCGCCGGTGGATGCGAAGTATCGCTCGCCGATGCTCTACACGCGCATGAACGACGCCGGCACCGCGTTCGAGCCGGAGCGAAACGTGTTGCTCCGCACGATGGCCCTCGATGGCGGCGGCTGCGTGGCTGCGGACACGAAGGGCAACGTGATCGTCACCTGGCACGCCGGTGAACTGGGCGCCGAGGCGAAGGGCGAGTCGGGCCGCGGCGTTTACGTTGCGCGCTCGGCGGACGAGGGAAAAACTTTTTCGCCCGAGGAACGAATTGCCGCCGCCAATACCGGCGCGTGCGGTTGCTGCGGCATGAAGGCGCTGGCCGACAGTCGCGGCGGCATCCATCTGCTTTACCGCACGGCCAAGAGCGCCATGGACCGCGACATGACCTGGCTCACAGCGGAAAATTTCTCCGCGCCGTTTCGCGCGCAGCCGCTCGAAGCGTGGCGCATCGGCGCGTGCCCGATGAGTTCGGAGAGTCTCGTGGAGAGTGGCGGAAAAGTTTTCGCCGCGTGGGAGACGGCGCAGCAGGTGCGCTTCGCCGAACTCGGAGCCGGAACGCCGAAGCTGGTCGCGCCGCCCGGCGCGGGCAAGCGCAAGCATCCCGCGCTCGCGCGCAACGCCGCGGGCGTGACGCTCTTCGCGTGGTCCGAGGACACGACGTTCAACAAGGGCGGCTCGGTAGCGTGGCAGTTGTTTGACTCCAACGGCCAGCCCGTGGGCGAGCCCGGTCGGGGTGCGGATCTGCCGAAGTGGAGCCTGCCCGCGGCGGCGGCGCGTGCCGGTGGGTTTGTGGTGTTGTATTGAGGTGATTTGTCGGCTGGCCGCGGAAGCAACATTCAACATTCGACATTCAACGCTCAATGCCCAAGGAGCGCGCAACGGAGATTCGCGAAGCCTTCGAGTTTGGAAGTTGAATGTTGAATGTTGAGCGTTCCCCACGGCTCTCCCGCCGGCCACGACCGTCTCTCCGCTTGAGTTTGAAACTTAATCCCCTACCTTCCGTCTGATAACACGATGAACATTCAAACGAACAAGTGGCGGCTCGGCCGGCGGACTTTTCTCCGCGGCCTCGGCGTGACGATGGGGCTGCCGTTGCTCGACGCGATGACGCCCGCCGCGCGCGCGGCCACCGGCACCGCTCCGCGGCGCATGGCGTTCGTGTATGTGCCCAACGGCAAGAACATGGGCCAGTGGTCGCCGACCCGATTCGGTCCGAACTACGATCTGCCGCCCACGCTCCAGCCGCTCAAGGCGGTCCAGTCCGAGGTGTCGGTGCTCACCGGCCTCGCGCACACGAAGGCGCGCAGCAATGGCGACGGGCCCGGCGATCACGCGCGCGCGAACGCGACTTTCCTCACCGGCGTGCAGGCGAAGAAAACCGCGGGTGCCGACATCAAGCTCGGCGTCTCGGTGGATCAGTTGGCGGCGTCACAGGTGGGCCGCGAGACGCGCCTGCCGTCGCTCGAGCTGGGTTGCGACAAGAGCCGGCAGTCGGGCCAGTGCGACTCGGGCTATAGTTGCGCGTATCAATTCAATCTCTCCTGGAAAGGCGAGACGACGCCGATGCCGCCCGAGGCGAATCCGCGCGTGGTGTTCGAGCGGCTCTTCGGCGCGGGCGATCTCGAAGCGGCGGAGAATCGCGCGCGCCGCGACCGCTACAATCACAGCATCCTCGACTTCGTGCTCGACGACGCGAAGTCGCTCCGCACGAGCCTCGGCACGACGGACCAGCGCAAGCTCGATGAATTCATGAGCGCCGTGCGCGACATGGAGACGCAGATCGAGCAGGCGGAAAAATTCGCGGCGTCGAAACCCCGGCCGGCGATGGCGCGACCCGAAGGCATTCCGACGGCCTACGCGCAGCATATCCGGATGATGTATGACCTGATGGCGCTCGGGTTCCAGACGGACACGACGCGCATCGCGACGTTCATGTCGGCGCACGACGGGAGCAACCGCCCCTACCCGGACATC
>JACQFS010000218.1 GCA_016199935.1 Verrucomicrobiota bacterium | reverse complement strand
TCTTCGAGTCCCAAGTGGCCCGCACCCGATAATACCCGGCCTGTTGGAAGGAGCCTTCCGAAACCGGGATCACCTTCTCTAAAGACGCTCCCCCCCAAGATGCGCCTGTTGGTGGCCCCCAAAGGTCCTGCCAATTGCCGCTCACCTTCCATTGCCACAGCAGATAGATGCCCGGCGGCGGCGGGTTGGAAAACGCCGCGCCCGCCGTCACGAAACCGGCTTGGTCGGTCACATCCTCGCCGGCACCAAGTGTGGGGACGGCCAACTCACGCACCGCCTCCAGCAGCGCGGCCTGCGACGGAATCAAGGGAGCGTCCTTGCCCGGCGGGGTCGAGGTGTCGGCCAACGGTTTGAGCGCGATCGCGGTCGCTCCCCCTTGCAGTGAAAAAAGGGTGCCGTCCTCCGCACGACCCAGGAACAACAGCCGATCCTCACCCGCACGGAAGCGGGGACCGAAGCCGTCCACGACGATCACGTTGCCGACCGTTCCGCCGTTGTGGACGACCTGCACGACGACGGGAAAAAAGCCTTTGATCACCTCATGCACCTCGATCATCGCGCGCGTGCGGATCAGGCCGGTGCCCGAATCAGCGAACGACTCCACTTGGCGCACCGTTCCGCGACAGATCGCGGCGGCGGCGGCGTATTGCTCGGCCAGCGTGAGCGGGAGCGACGTCGAGCCGCGGGCAACCGTGACGGCCAGACCGAGAGAGAGGAGACAAATCAGGAAATGTCGTCGCATGAATGAAGAAAAGCTGGCGGAGAGAGAGGGATTCGAACCCTCGATACGGCTTTTGACCGTATACCGGTTTAGCAAACCAGCGCCTTCAGCCACTCGGCCATCTCTCCGTCGCTGAGGCGAGAGTCAACGAACATCCCCGCGGTGAGGCAAGCCAAAAGCGCGGCGGGAGCGAGGGGGAAGCTCCAAGGACCAAATTCCAACGTCCAAAATTCTTCTCACGCCGCCGCGAGCAGGTCGCGGTTGAGCACGCTCATCCACGGGTAGCGCTTCTCCAGATCGCGCTCGAGGCACTTGAGGACGACGCGCTCGAGGCCGGCGCTGAGGTTCGGATTGTAGGAGCGCGGCGGGGTGACGGTGAAGTTTTTGTCGAGCTGCTTCTTGAGCACCTCCTCGCCCGTGTCACCCGCGAACGGCCGGCGCCGCGTGAGCAGTTCATACGCGGCGACGCCGAAGCCGAAGATGTCCGCGCGGTGGTCAATGGCTTTGCGCAGCAACTGCTCCGGGGCCATGTAGGCGGGCGTGCCGGGATACTTCCACTGCTTGGCCGGCTTCTCCGGGCGCGGCATCGAGAGGTCGAAGTCGATCAGCTTCACGTGCGCGTTGCGCGTGATGATGATGTTCTCGGGCTTGAAATCCAGGTGCATGAAGCCCGCGTCGTGGACCTGCTCGAGCGCGCGGCCCATGTCCGCGAGGATCTGGCGGAGGTTCGCCTCCAGCAGCGGGTCGTTGCGAAAGAAGAGCTGCTTCAGATTCGAGCCCTCGATGTATTCCATCGCGAGGTAAAGCGTGCCGTCGATCTTGCCATGCTCGATGTAGCCGATGACCGCGTCGTTGGAATGAATCTTGGCGAGCGTCTCGCAGCCGCTGATGAACCGGCGGCGCGAAAGAAAATCCCAGCGCAGCCGCTTGTGCATGATGCGCAGCGCGCGCGCCTCGTGCTGCGCGGTCGTGGCCAGCCAGATGTCCGCCATGCCGCCGCTGTTGATCAACTCATGAAGGTAATACGGTCCGAACGGGCGGGCCTGCGCGGCGTCGCCCGTCGTCGAGTTGGTCATGCCATGATTAGCCATGCGGCGGCGAAGGTGTAGCAGACGAGGCAGGAGTCATGCCATTCGATTCTGCACGCCGAAAAACTTGGCGGGCGGCGGGCCGGCCGTTAGCCTGGGGCCGTGAGCCCGGCTGCGCCCACGTTTCACCACCGCGTGTCCCGATTTGCGGATGCCGCGCTGCACTTCCTTTATCCCGAACTCTGCCAGCTCTGCCGCGAACGCCGCGCCACCCCGGCCGAGGGTTACGTCTGCGCGGAATGCTGGCAGGGCATGCGCTTCGTCACCGAGCCGTTTTGCGAACGCTGCGGGCTGCCGTTTGAGGGCGCGCTCACGACGAAGTTCGAGTGCGCCAACTGCCGCGAGATGGAACTGCGCTTCGGGTCCGCGCGCGCGGCGGTCTTCGCGCGCGGCCCGGCGCTGGAGGTGATCCACCGTTTCAAATACAATCAGGCGTTGTGGTTCGAGCCGTTCCTCGCCGACCTGCTCCGGCGCGTGGCCGATCCCGCCGGGCGCACCGAGCCGTTCGATCTGCTCGTGCCGGTGCCGTTGCATCCCCTCAAGCTGCGCGAGCGCGAATTCAACCAGGCCGAACATCTCGCGCGCCGCCTCGGCCGGATGCTCGGCGTGCCGCTCGACGCGCAATTGCTCGAACGCCTCAAGCCCACGCAGACGCAGACCAAGCTCTCGCGCCAGGAACGCGCCGACAATGTCCGCCACGCCTTCGCTACGTGCGCCGGCCGCCGCCTCGCCGGCGAGCGGGTGGCGTTGATTGACGACGTGCTCACCACCGGCGCCACGGCGAGTGCCTGCGCGCACGCGCTGCTCAAGGCGGGCGCGGGCAGCGTGCGCGTGTTCACGGTCGCGCGCGCGGTGGGAGCGGTCAGCTAAGCCGCACGTCGCCCTTGCTTGTTTTGGAGAATTCCGCTTTCGTTGGCGCGATTCGTGACGGCCTGACGCAAAGTCCAGCAGCCACCGGCCGCCCCAATTAAAATGTCCACCACGCACCTGACGAAGAAGACCTTGATGCTCGACGACGCGGAGGTGTCCATCGAGCCGGCGGTCACGCCACCGCCGCAGACTCTCAACGCGTTGCCCAAAAAGCCGAAGATGGGCTCCTCCCGCTCCCGCAAGAAGGAGATCCCCGAGGGCCTTTGGACCAAGTGTCCGAAGTGCGAGTCGATGATTTACGACAAGGAACTCGATGCCGCCCTCAAGGTCTGCGCCAAGTGCGGTCACCATTTCCTCATCGGCGCGCGCGAACGCATCAACGCGCTCGTCGAGACCTGCTCGTTTCAGGAAATGGACGCGCAGATGACCGCCGTGGACGCGCTCAAGTTCACCGGCGTCTCCTCCTACACCTCCAAGCTCGCCGCCTACTGGAAATCCACTTCGCTCAAGGACGCCGTCATCACCGGCGTCGGGAGCATCGGCACGCACAAGGCCGCGATTGGCGTGATGGATTTCAGTTTCCTCGGCGGCTCGATGGGCGCGGTCGTCGGCGAAAAACTCACGCGCCTCATCGAGACCGGCACCGACCGCGGGCTACCGGTGATCATCATTTCCACCAGCGGCGGCGCGCGAATGTATGAGGGCATGTTCAGCCTCATGCAGATGGCGAAGACCTGCGGCGCGCTCGCCTACCACGCGAAGAACAAACTCCCGTTCATTAGCATCCTCACCAATCCGACCTACGCGGGCGTGATGGCGAGCTTCGCGAGCGTGGGCGATCTCATCCTCGCCGAGCCGGGCGCGTTGATCGGCTTCGCCGGGCCGCGCGTGATCAAGGACACGACGCAGGCGGAACTGCCGCCCGGATTCCAGACGGCGGAATTTCTCGTGGACCACGGTCTCGTGGACGCGATCGTGCCGCGCGGCGAAATGAAGGAGCGGCTGAAGTTCTACCTCGATTTTCTTTCCGAAGGCATGAAGCAGATGGCGGCGATGGGGTGAGCCCCGTCCGGGAACGTCCGCTTTTTTTCTCACCACCGCGTTCGCTGCGCGAAAACTTTGCGCACCCAACTTCTGAACATCCGCGCACTTTCGCCCGTCCATTGCCCCGTATGGAGACCAATGAATCCACCATGATCCACGTGGCGCGCGACGGAAAAGACCTCGGCGTCTTCGCGCAGGAGTTCGCCAGCGAATGCCTGCTCAAGTCCGTGCTCCACGCCGACGACCTCGCTTGGACCGACGGTCTGGCCGAGTGGATGCGGTTGGGCGACCTGCTCGGCATCGAGGCGGAAGCCTCCGCGCCGGCGCAGCCCGTGAACCGCCTCGTCCGCGTCGTGCGCCCGCGTTTGAGTTCCTGAAAACGAACTCCGCCAGCCCGGCTCCGGCCCGGCTGGCGGAGCTTTTTTCCCGGAACTCGCGCTTGTCCGGTTTGCCTCCGTCCGTTAAAACGCCTCCATGCGTTCCCCAACTTCACCGCTCACCCGCCGGCATTTCCTCCAGTCCAGCGCGCTCGCCGGTTCCGCCATCCTCGGCGCGCCCGCGTTCCTGCGCGCGAAGTCGCCCAACGAAAAACTCGACGTCGCCATCATCGGCTGCGGCGGGCGCGGCGGATCCAACCTCAAGGAAATCTCCGCCACCGAAAACATTGTCGCCCTTTGCGACGTGAACGCCAACAACCTCGCCGCCGCCGCCGCGAAACATCCGGGCGCGCGCACGTTCCGCGACTTCCGCAAACTTTACGACGTGTTGAAAAATTTCGACGCCGTCGCCGTGAGCACCGCCGAGCACACGCACGGGTTCGCCACGTTGCCGGCGCTCAAGCTCAAGAAGCACGTCTATTGCGAGAAGCCGCTCACGCACGGCATCTGGGAGGCGACCGTCATTGCCAAGGCCGCGAAGGACGCGGGCGTCGCCACGCAGCAGGGCACGCAGATTCACGCCACGGCCAACTACCGCCGCGTCGTCGAACTCGTCCAGAGCGGCGCCATCGGCGGCGTGACCGAGTGCCACGTGTGGGTCTCGCGCGCGTGGGGTAGGCAGAGCGAAGAAGACGCCAAGCGCAACAAAGATATTGTCTTCGTCACCGAGCGCCCGACCGAAGCGCAAACGCCGCCGGCATTTCTCGATTGGGATCTTTTCGTCGGCCCCGCGCCCGAGCGCGCGTTTCACGAAGTCTATTTCCCCGGCCCGAAGTGGTATCGGTGGTGGGATTTCGGCAGCGGCACGATGAGCGACCTCGGTTCGCACTGGAACGACCTGCCGTTCTGGGCGCTCAAGCTCCGCGACCCGCTCACCATCGAGGCCAGCGGCCCGCCGCCGCACGCCGAGATTGCGCCCGCCTCGATGACCGCGACCTACACCTACGGCGCACGCGACGGCATGCCGCCGGTGAAATTGAGCTGGCACCAGGGCGAGGACAAACCCGCCGCGTGGAAGGAAAACAAAATCCCGCAGTGGGGTAACGGCGTCCTCTTCATCGGTCCGAAGGGCATGATCCTCTCCGACTACAGCAAACACATTTTGCTCCCCGAAGCCGACTTCAAGGATTTCAAACACCCCGCGCCGTCCATCCCCGACTCGCTCGGTCATCACAAGGAATGGATTCACGCCGCGAAGACCGGCGCGCCCACGCTCTGCCATTTCGACTACGCGTCGAAACTCACCATCGCCAACCATCTTGGAAACGTCGCCTACCGCACCGGAAAAAAAATCGTGTGGGACGCGGTGAAGCTCCAGGCCAAGGGCGTCCCCGAAGCCGCGCGCATCATCAAGCGCGAGTATCGCAAGGGCTGGAAACTGGTGTGAGCCTCGTCGGCTGACGGTTGGGGTGGCGAAGACGAACGCGCAAGTTTGACGCGTCGCTGAATCGTTCACGCCTCGGGTCATCGCGCCCTCACCCCTGCCCTCT
>JACQFS010000216.1 GCA_016199935.1 Verrucomicrobiota bacterium | reverse complement strand
TCATCCGCTGGCTGCGCAACATCCGCCTGCGCCAGGAATACAAGGACAAGGCGGAGCAGGGCGGGGTCGCGCATCAGGCGCCGAAGTCCGGCACGCCCACAATGGGCGGCGTGCTCATCGTCACGGCGCTCGACATCTCGGCGTTGCTTTGGGCGCAGTGGACGCCCCTCGTGGTGCTCGTGCTCGTCTCGATGTTCGTGCTCGCGTGCCTCGGCGCTTACGACGACTGGAAAAAAATCACCGACCGCCGCGGCGACGGCGCGAAGGAGCACACAAAGTTGGCGGTGCAGTTTGCCCTCGCGCTGTTCCTCGGCCTTTACATGGTGTCTCTCCCGAAGATGAAACCGCTCATCTCGGACGTGATGGTGCCGTTCTTCAAATACCCAATCCTCACCGGCACGGCCGGCACCATCGTCGGGCTCGGGTTGGTGATGTTCACCATCGTCGGCAGTTCGAACGCGGTGAACCTCACCGACGGCCTCGACGGTCTCGCCATCGGCTGCACGCTGATCGTCTCGATCGTGTTCCTCGTGATGACCTACCTCGCGGGCAACGCGCTCTGGTCGAAATATCTCGCGATCCCGCACGTGCCGGGCGCGAGCGAGTTGACGATTTTTTGCGCGGCCATGGTCGGCGCGGGGCTGGGCTTCCTGTGGTTCAACGCGCACCCGGCGCAAGTCTTCATGGGCGACACCGGCTCGCTCGCGCTCGGCGGCGTGCTCGGGATCATCGCGGTGCTGATTCATCAGCCGTTCGTGCTGTTCATCGCCGGCGGCGTGTTCGTCGCCGAGGCGGTGTCGGTGATGATCCAGCGCTCGTGGTTCAAATACACGCGGCTCAAATTCGGCGAGGGCCGTCGCGTTTTCCTCATGGCCCCGCTGCACCACCACTTCCAGAAAAAGGGCTGGGCCGAGACGCAGGTGGTGATGCGCTTTTTCATCCTGTCGCTGCTCTGCGCGGTGGTCGCGCTGGCGACGCTCAAGCTCCGTTGAAATGAATTCGCTCGCCAACAAATCAGTGCTCGTGGCCGGCCTCGGTGCCAGCGGCGTGGCCGCGTGCGAGTTGCTGCTCAAGCGCGGCGCGCGCGTGACGGCGGTGGACAGCGGCGACGGCAAATCGCTGCGCGAACTGGCGGGCAAACTGCACGAGCAGGGCGTGAAGGTTTCGCTCGGCGCTAAGGCCGCGCCCGTGGGTGAATTCGATCTCGCGGTCGTCAGTCCCGGCGTGCCGCTGGAGCTGCCGTTGATGCGCGAACTTGCCGCGCGCAAGGTGCCCGTCATTGGCGAGCTCGAACTCGGCTTTCAGAATTCATCCTGCCTCAACATTTCCATCACCGGCACGAACGGAAAGACGACGACCACCGAACTCGTCGCGCGCATCCTCGCGCACACCCAGCGCAAGACGGTCGCCGCCGGCAACATCGGCCTGCCGCTCTGCGCCGTCGCGGACCAGACGAAGGAACTGGATTTTCTCACGCTCGAAGTGAGTTCGTTCCAGTTGGAGACGATCCAATTTTTCCGCCCGTCCGTCGCGGTGCTGCTCAACATCACGCCCGACCATCTTGATCGTTACGACAGCATGGACGATTACCGGCGCGCGAAGGCACGGCTGTTTGAGAACCAGCAGGCGTTCGACTGGGCCATCGTCCAGGGCGCCGCGCTCGCGCAACTCACCGCGCTTGGTGTGAAGCTGCCGTCGAAGGTCGTCACGTTCAGCGCCACGGATTCGGCGGCGGACATTCACTTCGACCGCGGCCTGCTCATCAGCCGCGTCGAGGGATGGGAGGGGCCGTTGCTCGACATGAACACGTGTCAGCTCCGCGGTCCGCACAACGCCGAGAATCTCATGGCCGCGCTCGCCGTTTCGCGCACGCTGCGGCTGCCGCTGGAGACGACGATCGAGGCGTTGCGCACTTACGCGCCCGGGTCGCATCGGTGCGAGTTGGTGGCGGAAATCAACGGCGTGAAATTTGTGAACGACTCGAAGGCGACGAACGTGGACGCGGTCGCGAAGGCGATCCAGTCCATGCCCGCCGGACCGGACGGTCCGCGCAACGTCTGGCTCATCGCCGGCGGGAAGGACAAGGGCTTCGATTACCACGAGGTCGGCCCGCTCCTCGCGCAGCGCGTGAAGGGCGCGCTGCTGCTCGGCGAGACGCGGGAAAAAATTCGCGCGGCCTGGAGCCTATTTACTCCTTGCACGGTCGTGGACTCATTGTTAGAAGCTGTCTCGAAGTCAGCCGGGCAAGCCGTGGCCGGCGACGTAGTGCTGCTATCACCCGCGTGTTCTAGTTTCGACATGTTTCGGAATTACCAACAACGGGGCGAATTTTTTTCTGACGCGGTCCGGGCTTTTGGCGCAACCGCCGGTGGGGGTGCGCCGGCCGGGGCCACCACGAATGGGGCAGCCGCAGTTGAAGCCGGAACGCCCGGCACCCGGCGCGAGCCGGTGAACGAAAGAAAATGAAAACAATTTTGCGGGTTCGCAGCGGACCCGCGGAACCAGTCGAACCGAAAAACACATCAACCAAGCCCGGCCCAAACCGGCACAAAAACATGAGCACACCAAGCCCGTTAGTTCCACAGGGCACGCAAGGCCAGAAGCCCCGCGTGCAATCCAACATCCGCATCGCGGTCTTCACCATCCTCGCCATCCACGCCGTCCTCTTCGCGGGACTGCTGATGCAGGGATGCAAGCCCGAGCCCACCAAGACGGCGCAGAACGAAGCTGCGCCGTTTGATCCCGCACTCTTCGCCAAGGATGGCACCGCCGCCGTCACGCCCGCTCCGGCTGGCGACGCGCGCGGAGTCGTGGCGCCGCCACCGTTGCCGGTCGGCGTGAGTGTGACCGCCGCACCCACCACGGCCGCGGGCATTCCGACCCCGCCGCCGCTCCCCGGTGCGACCACGTCCGGTCTGCCGACGCCCGGCGCGCCGGAGATGCCGACCACCGGTCTCGGTGCGACCGAACACGTCGTCGCCAAGGGTGAAATGATCGCCACCATCGCCAAAAAATATGGCGTCACTTCCTCCGCGGTGCTCGCTGCCAATCCCGGCGTGGACCCGAAGAAGCTCAAGATCAGCCAGAAGCTGATCATTCCCGCGCCGCAGCCGAAGACGGAAAAAGCCACCGCCTCCCTTGCCTCGGCCGCGCCCTCCACCGACGGGGCGAACATCTACGTCGTGAAGTCGAACGACAACCTGACGAAGATCGCGAAGCAGTTCGGCACGAGCATCAGCGAGATCCGCAAGGCGAACGCGCTCAAGACCGACCGCCTCTCGGTGAACCAGAAGCTCAAGATCCCGACGAAGGTTGCCGCTGCGCCCGAAGCGCCCGCGGCCACCGGCACGCCGGGACCTGCGGCGCTGGCGGCGCCGGGCCGTGTGACATGGGTTGGGCACACGGTCCGCGCGCCGCCGTTCGTTGCGGTTCGCGCCAGCGGGGCGCGGCGCGACGGTCGTCGGGATTTATTGACAACACCAACCGCCGAAATCCAATCGCCCTGAGCGCCCGATGAAGTTCGCCACCACGCTGCTCGTATTTTGCGTTTGCGCGCTGCTGATGCTCGGGCTGGTGATTCTCTACAGCGCCGGCATGTCCGGCCCCGGCGCGAAATACATGGTGAGCCAGCTCGTCTGGGCCGTGCTCGGCGTTGGCGCGTGCGTGGCGGCCACGACGGTTGACTACCGGCATCTCAAGAAAATTTCTTGGATCCTCCTCGGCCTCTCCGTCCTCCTGCTCGTCGCGGTGCTCATTCCCGGGATCGGGAAAAAAGTTGGCGGTGCGCGGCGGTGGCTCAGCTTCGCGGGCTTCACGATCCAGCCGTCCGAGTTGGCGAAGATCGCGCTCATCATCGCGCTCGCGCACTACGCGGAGTTGCAGCAACGTCACATGAAGGAACTCAAGCGCGGCCTGCTGCTGCCCGGCCTCGGCGTGGTGGTCGTGCTCGGCCTGATTTTCCGCGAGCCGGACTACGGCACCACGATGCTGCTCGGCTGCGTCGCGGGCATCCTGCTTCTGCTCGCGGGCGTGCGGTGGCTTTACCTGATCCCGCCGGTCGTTGTCGGCCTCACCGGTTTCGTGCTCGCGATTGCGTTCAATCCCATCCGCCTCAGTCGCGTCCTCGCCTGGCTCAACCCCGAGGCCGCGAAGGACGGCGTGGGCTACCAATCGCACCAGGCGATGCTCGCGCTCGGCTCCGGCGGGATCACCGGCCTCGGCCTCGGCAACAGCCGGCAGAAACTCGGCTTTGTGCCGGAGCATCACACGGATTTTATTTTTTCCGTCATCGGCGAGGAACTCGGCCTCATCGGCTCGCTCGTGGTCGTGGCGCTGTTCATCGCGCTCGTGGTGTCTGCGCTCTACATCGCGCGCGGCGCGCGCGACAACTTCGGTTTCCACCTCGCCGCCGGCGTCGCATTCCTGATCGGCCTCCAGGCCTTCATCAACATCGGCGTCGTCACCAGCACGCTGCCGAACAAGGGCCTGCCGCTGCCGTTCGTCAGCTACGGCGGCTCGAATCTTTTCATGATGCTCACCGCCGTCGGCCTGGTGTTGAGCGTCGCGCGCCGCGCCGAGGTGCGCGAAAAATCCGCGCGCTCCAATCCATTCGGCGCGAAGGAAATCGCCGGCCAGTTCACGTGATGCGCACCACCGACTCCCAACCTTTCATCGCCATCGCGTGCGGCGGCACGGGCGGGCATCTCTTTCCCGGCCTCGCCGTCGGCGAGGTGCTGGTCGCGCGCGGTTGCCGCGTCGCGCTGCTCATCTCGCCCAAGGACGTGGACCAGCGCGCGGTCAAGGGCGTCACCGGCATGGAGATCGTCACGCTCCCCGCGGTCGCCTCGACGGCGGGGCTGGTTTCCTTTGCCCGCGGCTTCCGCACTTCCTACACGAAGGCGAAAAAATTCTTCGCGCCCGCGCCGCCGCAGGCCGTGCTCGGCATGGGCGGATTCATCAGCGCGCCGCCGGTGCTCGCGGGAAAATTGCTCGGCGCGAAAACTTTTCTCCACGAGTCGAACACCATCCCCGGCCGCGCGAACCGCTGGCTCGCGCGCGTGGTGGACGAGGCGTTCGTGTTTTTTCCGCAGGCCGCGGCGCGTTTGCGCTGCCGCCGCTGCGCGCCCGTCGGGATGCCGGTGCGCCCACAGTTTCAGCCGGGCGAACCGGCCGCCGCGCGCCTCGCGCTCGGGCTTGATCCGCACCGGCCCGTGCTGCTCATCATGGGCGGCAGCCAGGGCGCGACCGGCGTCAACGAACTCGTCCTGCACGCGCTCCCGAAACTTCACGCGGCGATGCCCGACCTTCAGTTCATTCATCTCACCGGCGCGGGCGACCACGCGCGCGTCGAGGCCGCTTACGCCGCCGCGCAACTCGCCGCCGTCGTCCGCCCGTTCGTCGCCGACATGGAAGTGGTGATGGCCGCCGCGACCGCCGCCGTGAGCCGCGCCGGCGCGAGTTCGCTCGCCGAGACCGCCGCGATGCGGCTGCCGAGCATCCTCGTGCCGTATCCCGCCGCGGCGGACGATCATCAGCGGTTCAACGCGCGCGCGTTCGTCGGTTCGGGCGCGGCGCTGCTGCTCGAACAATCCGGCGCGAACTCCAGCAAGTTCGCCGCGCTCGTGCTCGAACTCGTCAGCGATTCCGCCAAGCGCGCGGAAATGAAAACGGCGCTCGGCGTCTGGCACGTCACCGGCGGCGCGGAAAAAATCGCCGTGCGCATCCTCGACGCCATCGGGGTGCCCGTCGGCGCGCGTGTGCTTACCGCCGCGGCCGAAGCCGCCGCGCCGGCGCGCGAGTTGCGTCCCGCCAAGCGTCCCGAACCCAGCCTGCCGCCGGGCTTCGAGCTGCCCGTGCCCGATTTGAAATCCTGACCGATGCCACCGCTGCGACCTGACGATGTGAATGCGCTGCTGGCGAAAGCCGGCGCGGGCACGGCCGTCTATCTCGTCGGCGCGGGCGGCTGCGGCATGAGCGGCCTCGCGCATCTGCTGCTCGACCTCGGCTTTCGCGTCCACGGTTCCGACCTCGCCGAGGGCGAGGAGGTCCGCCAGCTTCGGGCGCGCGGTGCGCACATTCACGCCGCCCACGCGGCGGACCGGCTCGCGGCGGCGAGGCCCGCGCTGCTCGTTTATTCCTCGGCCATCCGCGCGGACAACCCGGAGCTGCGCGCGGCGGAGCAGTTGCAAATTCCCGTCGTGCGTCGCGCGACGTTGCTCGCGGCGTTGATGCAACGTCAGCGCGGCATTTGCGTCGCGGGGATGCACGGCAAAACGACGACCACCGCGCTCCTCGCCTTCGCGCTCGAACAATTCGGCGCGCGGCCGAGCTACGCCATCGGCGCGCTCGTGCCGCAACTCGCGGCGCACGCGCGGTTCAGCCGCGGCGGAAACGAACTTCCGTTCTTCGCCGCCGAGACGGATGAGAGCGACGGCACGCTCCGCGAATTCCGGCCCGAGCACGCCATCGTCCTCAACGTGGACGCCGAGCACCTCGACTACTACGCGAACGTCGAAGCCATCGTCCGCGAGTTCGGCGAGTTTGCGGCGCAGACGCGTGGCACGCTCGTCTTCTGCGCCGACGATGCGCGGCTCACGGAACTTTTCGCGCGGCACCCCGGCGCGGTCTCCTTCGGTTTCCATCCGCTCGCGGCCTATCGCGCGGAATTGAAACTTCCCGAAGGCGGCGTCACGCGCTTCGAGGTGTGGCATCGCGGGTTGAAACTTGGCGACTTCACCACCGCGCTGCTCGGCGAGAAAAATGTGAGCAACGCCACGGCCGTCATTGCGCTGCTGCACCAGCTCGGCTTCGCGGCCGGCGACATCGCGAAGGCCATCGCGCCGTTTCGCGGCGCGGCGCGGCGGCAGCAACTGCTCTTCGCCGACGACCGCTTCCGCATGTTCGACGACTACGGCCATCACCCGCGCGAGATCAGCGCGGTGCTCGCGGCGTTCCGCACGCTCATGCCGAAGCGCTTGCTCGTCGCGTTCCAGCCGCACCGCTACTCGCGCACGCAGCACCTGCTCGCGGAGTTTGCGACGTGCTTCAAGTCGGCCGACCGGCTGTGGCTCACGGAAATTTACGCCGCGAGCGAGCCCCCGATTCCGGGTATCACCGGCGTCACGCTCGCCGAGGCCGTGCGTAGAGGACAGGCGGTCGAGTTCATCGGTGAACCGGGAAATCTCGCGGCCGCCGTGCGCGCGGCGATGCAGCCGGGTGATCTCGTGGTGTTCCTCGGCGCGGGCGACATCACGCACGCTGCGCACGCGCTCGCGCGTCAGTTGCGCGCGGAGACCATGACTTCCGACGAACAAATCTGCGCCGAACTCGCGTCACGCCTTTCGTCGGCCGCCGTCGTGCGTCGCGACGAGCCGCTCGCGAAACGCACCACGCTGCGCGTCGGCGGGCGCGCGGATTTTTACGTAGAGCCGGCGGGCGAGGCCGACCTCGCGGCATCGTTGAAATTTTGCGTCGAGCGCGGGCTGAAGTTCACGCTGCTCGGGCGCGGATCGAATTTGCTCATCAAGGACGGCGGCATCCGCGGCGTGGTGATCTGCCTGAGCCATCCGCATTTCTCGCGCATCGAGCCGGACGGCGCGCGGCTGGACTGCGGCGCGGGCGCGGCGATGAAGCAGATCGCCATCGAGGCGCGCAAGGCCGGCCTCGCGGGGCTGGAGTTCATCGAGGGCATTCCCGGAAATCTCGGCGGTGGCCTGCGCATGAACGCGGGCGCGATGGGCGCGTGGATGTTCGACGCGGTCGAGACGCTCCGCTGGATGGATCACGACGGCCAGGTCCACGAGCGGCCCGCGGCGGAGATCAACGTCGAGTATCGCGGCTGCCCGATGTTGCGCTCGGCCATCGCGCTCGGCGCGGTGCTCAAGGGCCAGCCCGCCGAGCCGGAAGTCATCAAGCAGCGGATGGAGACGTTCAGCCACAAGCGTTGGGAGACGCAGCCCAAGCAGCCGAGCGCCGGCTGCATTTTCAAAAACCCGGCGACGATTCCCGCGGGCAAGCTCATTGACGAACTCGGACTCAAGGGCACGCGCGTCGGCGGCGCGATGGTCTCGGACGTGCACGGGAATTTCATCGTGAACACCGGCGATGCGACGGCCACGGATGTCCTGAGCCTGATCGAGGTGATCAAAGAGCGCGCGAAGTCCGCGCGCGGCATCGAGCTGGAAACCGAAGTGGAAATCTTGGGCGAATGAATTTTAACGCAAAGACGCAAAGGCGCGAGGCAGAGGCAACGGAGATCGGGTTGCTTCACGGCCTGCCCGCCCTCACCCCGGCCCTCTCCCGGGGGGAGAGGGAGGAACGCGCGCAGCGCTGGGGTATGCCGGGCGCATCGGAAATGCGTAAGACTGCCGATGGATTCTCCCTCTCCCTCCGGGAGAGGGCCGGGGTGAGGGCGAATTGCAATCAGGCCCGCCGAATCGCGAGTGCGTTGGTCGCGCGGCGCGCGTTCCGTTTCGCTTCTGCGCCATCGCCCAATCACACGTGACTTCAAAACTGAACATCACCGTCCTGCTCGGCGGCCCGTCCGCCGAGCGCGAGGTCTCGCTCAAGACCGGCGCGGCCGTGGCGAAGGCGTTGCGTTCGCTCGGCCACACGGTGCATGAAGTGGACCCGCAGCCCGGCCAGTTGAAACTGGGCGCGGGCACGCAGGTCGTGTTCCTCGCGCTGCACGGCACCTACGGCGAGGACGGCTCGGTGCAGGAGGAGTTGGAAACTTTGGGCGTGCCCTACACCGGCTGCGGCGTGCAGGCGAGCGCGCTCGCGTTCGACAAGGTGCTCACGAAGCAGCGCTGCGTCGTCGCCGGTGTGCCGACGGCGAAGTTTGAGGTGCTCGAAAAAGCCGGCGCCTCGTGGCCGCGCGGCTGGAATCCGCCCGTGGTGCTCAAGCCCGTGCGGCAGGGTTCGAGCGTGGGACTTCAGTTCGTCAACGCCGTGAGCGAGTGGGCGGAGAAACTCACCGAGTCATTCCGCTACGACACGCAGGTGCTGATGGAGGAGCGCATCGAGGGGCGCGAGACGACCGTCGGCATCCTCGATGGCCAGGCGCTGCCCGTGGTCGAGGTGCGGCCGAAGCAGGGCACTTACGATTACCGCAACAAATACACCGCCGGCGCGACGGAATATTTTTGCCCGGCGGATTTCCCGGCGGCCGTGACGGCGAAAATCCAGGCGGCGGCGCTCGGTGCGTTCCACGCCATCGGCGGGCGCGACTACTCGCGCGTGGACGTGATGGTGCGCGCGAACGGCGAGCCGTGCGTGCTCGAAGTCAACACGCTGCCGGGCATGACCGAGACGAGCCTGCTGCCCAAGGCGGCGGCGGCGGCGGGGATCAATTACGCGGAGCTGTGCCAGCGGATGGTGGACCTGGCGTTGAAGCGGAAGACGTGACGAGTAACGAGTAATGCGTAAGCCGGAAAGCGGACGGCGGCTGATTACGCATCACCATCACTCATTAAATTTGACCATGTGGTTTAAGCGGAAACAAAAGAACCGCCGGCTGGGCCGCGAGAGCGTGCTCGACGTGAAGCTGCGCTCAGACCAGTTGCGCAAGGCGCGCGTGCGCGTCGCGGCGATGACGATCGGCATCTGCTTCGGCACCCTGGCCGTGCTGTTCATCGTCTGGCGCACGGGCCAGTTCGCGCTCAACAAGCTCGTGTTTCAAAACGACGCCTTCGCCGTGCGCGAGGTGGACGTGCAGACCGACGGCGTCATCCGCGTCGAGCAACTCCGCCGCTGGGCCGCCGTGAAGCCCGGCGACAACCTCCTCGCGCTCGATCTCGCGCGCGTGAAGCGCGATCTGGAACTTTCCTCTGCCATCCGTTCCGTCGCCGTGGAGCGCGTGCTGCCGGGCACGTTGCGCATCCGCGTCGCCGAGCGCGAGCCGCTCGTGTGGGTCGCGGCTTCGCGTCGCCAACCCGGTGGCGGCTCGATGGGCGTCGCCTTTCAACTCGATGACTCCGGGCACGTGATGACGCCGCTCGACCGTTCGCAACTCGCCGCGCCCCCCGGCCCGGGCGACGCGCCGCTGCCGTTGCTCGTCGGCATGAGCGACGCCGACCTCCGCCCCGGCCGCCGCGTGGATGCGCCGCAGGTGCTCGCCGCGTTGCAACTCGTGCGCGAGTTCGAGCACTCGCCGATGGCGGGGCTGGTGGAACTCAAGCGGATCGATGTTTCGGCCGCCGACGTGATCCGTGTGTATACGGGGCCGGAGTGCGAAGTCACTTTTGGCATCAAACAGATCGAGGCGCAGATGCGGCGCTGGCGTGCCATTTACGACTACGGCCAGCGTCTCAACAAGGCCATCGCCGCGCTCGACCTTTCCGTTTCCGACAACGTCCCGGCCAGTTGGATTGACGGGAGCCGCGTGCCGGCCGCGCCATCCAAGGCGAAGCAACCCACCAGGAGCAGGAAAAAAAATGCCTGAGAAATCCCAGCTCATCGTCGGCCTCGAAGCCGGCACCTCGAAAGTCTGCGCCGTCGTTGGCGAACTCGGCGCGAACGACGCGCTCAACATCATCGCCATCGGCCAGTCGCGCTCGCGCGGCGTGCGCAAGGGCGAGATCGTGGACCCCGCCGTTGCCGAGGACGACATCCGCAACGCCATCGTGGAAGCCGAGCAGATGGCCGATGTCGAGATTCGCAGCGTGTTCCTCGGCACCAGCGGCGCGCACATTCGCGGCTTCACCAATCGCGGCGTCCATCCCGTCGTCTCCGCCGATCGCGAGATCACCGACGACGACGTGCAGGACGTGGTGAAGAACGCGAAGGCCATCAACCTGCCCGCCGAGAACAACATCATCCACGCGATCCGTCAGCATTTCATCGTGGACGGCCACGGCGATGTGAAAAGCCCCATCGGCCTCCTCGGCGCGCGGCTCGAGGTTGATTTGCACGTCGTGCACGGTAGCACCAACCGTTTGCAGAATTCCATCCGTGCCGTGAAGAGCCTCGGCATCGTCGTCGAGGACGTCGTCTTCAACGGCCTCGCCTCCTCGCTCGCCACGCTCAGCGCCGACCAGAAGGAGCTCGGCGCGCTCGTGCTCGACATCGGCGGCGGCGTGACCGACTACGCCGTGTATTCCAGTGGCGTCATCAAGCACACCGGCGTGCTCGCCGTCGGCGGCGATCACATCACGAGCGACCTCGCGATCGGACTCAAGGTGCCGCTCGGCCGCGCCGAGCAGTTGAAAATCGAACACGGCGCCGCAGTCGTGGACGGCTCCGTCGCGGGAAAAATCATCGAGCTGCCGAGCGAGGTCGGCCTGCCCGCGCGGCAGGTGAACCTCGAACACCTCCGCCGCATCATGTCGCTGCGCTGCGAGGAAATCCTCGAGCTGATCGCGCAGGACCTCGATCAGGCCGGGCTGCTGCCGTGGCTCGGCGCGGGCGTCGTGCTCTGCGGCGGCGGCGCGCGCATCCCGCAGATCGAGCAGCTCGCGACGCAGGTTTTCGGCGTGCCCGCGACGCTCGGCCGCGCCAATACCATCAGCGGCCTCAAGTCCGCGCTCGACCAGCCGGAATTCGCCGCCGGCATCGGCCTCGTGAAATTCGGCTCGATGCAGGCCCGCCGCCCGGCGGGGCGCTCGTTCATCACCGACACCGTGCGCGACGTTTGGAAAGTGATCCTCCGCCGCTGAACCCCCGCCCGACATGAACGCGAAACCCAATCCTCCAGAAAATTCCGGCGAGCCTCGTCGCGCGACGCTCAAGGTGGTGGCCGTCGGTGGCGCGGCGGGCAAGGTCGCGGCCAGACTTTCCGCCGCGTGGCCGCACGGCGGCATCCTCGCTGTGGACTCCGACGTGAACGCGCTCGGCGCCCTCGGCGCGCTGGCCGGCGTGGAAAAATTCCAGCTCGGCGCGCAAACGCTCCGCGGCCTCAGCGCCGGCGGCGATCCCGAATGTGCCGCCGAGGCGGCCGAGACGGACGCGGGCGCGCTCGAAAATTTCTGCCGCGATACCGACGTGGTGCTGCTCGTCGCCGGCCTCGGTCGGGGCCTCGGCTCCGGCGTCGCGCCCGTGGTCGCGCGGATGGCGAAGCAGGCCGGCGCGCTCGTGCTGGCGTTCGGCATCCTGCCCTTCGGCCTCGAGGGCCGGCGGCGCGGCGAACAGGCCGAGGACGCGCTCGCCGCGCTCAAGTCCGCCGCCGATGGCGTGATCTGCCTGCCCAACAGCAAACTCGCCGCACTCGTCGGCGCGAATGCCAGCCTCGTCGAAACTTTCGAGCACTCGAACGAACTGCTCTGCTCCGGCCTGCGCGCGATCGCGCGGCTCGCCTTCGCGCGCGGATTGATCGACGTGGATTTCGCGCAACTCTGCGCCGCCATTCGCGACCGCCACGCCGAGTGCGTCTTCGCCACCGCCGAGGCCGCGGGCGAAAATCGCGCGAAGGCGGTGATGGAAAATTTGATCGCCAGCCCGCTGCTCGGCGGTGCCACCCTTGACTCGGCGAGTTCTGTGCTCGTGAGCATCGTCGGCGGGCCGGAGTTGGGCCTCGCCGACATCGGCGCGCTGATGGAGGAAATCAACACGCGCTCCGGCGCGGCTCCGGTGGTGATGGGCGCGGCGGTGGACGCGGGGTTCGCCCGACGAATCAGCGTCACGCTCATCGTCGCGCAGCCCACGGGTGATCGTGAGGAAGTTTCCAAACGCTTCACGCCGCCGGTCGCCACGAGCAAACCGGCCGAGGACGCGCCGACGGAGGCGTCCTCATTCGAGAGCGGCTATCTGAACCGGCCGGAGACGAAACGTCCGCGCAACCGCCTCCGTCCGCCGCCGCCGGAGCAGGTGTCGCCGCCTGGCGGCAAGGCCGCGCCGCGCCCGCGGCGCAAGTCCGGGCCGAAGCTGCAGCAGGGACAGTTGCCGCTCGATGTCGTGTCGCGCGGCCGCTTCGAGAAGAGCGAGCCGACGATCCATCACGGCGAGGATCTCGACGTGCCGACCTACATCCGGCGCGGCATGGCGCTGAACTGACGGCGCCTCGTGGGCACGGGGTGGGGCGAGACTCCGTCGAGCCGTGTTCATGAAATCAGAAATCACCAACCCGGCTCGACCGAGTCTCGCCCCACCTCCGTCGCCGGTCTCCGGAACAGTTTCGCATTCTCTTTTGCGCGGCGCGCTGGTATTTCCTCCGCAGTGCTGACACCCATCACCGCACTCGTGCTCGTGCTGCTGCTCGCGGGGGCGAGTTTTTTCTTCGCGATGGCGGAGACGGCGCTCTTCGCGCTCGGCAAGTGGCAGACGCGCCAATTGGCGGAGAAATTTCCGGCGGCCGGTGGCAAGGTCGAGCAGCTCCTCGCCCGGCCGGACGACCTGCTCTCGACCATTGTGCTCGGCAACACCGTCGCCAACACGCTGCTGGCCGGCGTCGCGCTCTGGACCTCGTTCGCCGGCTGGTGGCCGCTGCCGACGACCGCACTGGTGATCGTGCTGCTGCTGCTCGTCGTGGGCGAGGTGATTCCCAAAACGCTGGCGGTGCGTTTGCCCGAACGCTGGGCGCTGTGGGTCGCGGGCCCGATGTTTTTGCTCCTGCGCGTCACCGGTCCGTTCCAGCACTTCGCGCAAACGCTGAACGACTTCCTGCTGCGCGTCGTGATTCCACCTTCGTTCAAGCCGCACGCGGGCATGAGCGAGCGCGATTATCAGGAGCTGATCGAACTCGCGCATCAACAGGGCGCGCTCCAAAAAACCGAGAAGGAAATCATTCTGCAGATCATCAGCCTCGACCGGCGCACCATCCGTGACGTGATGCGGCCGCGCGCGCGCATGGCGTGCATCTCCGACGACCTGAGCGTGGAGGAAATGGCCGCGGCGGCGCGCAAGTTCCGGCACCGCCGGCTGCCGATCTACGACGGCGACCTCGACACCATCGTGGGCGTGCTCAACACCCGCACGTTGCTGCTGAATCCCGACGGCGACCTCGCCGACGCGGTTGAGTTTCCCTCGTTTGTGCCGGAGACGATGAACCTGTTGCAACTGCTCAAGAGTCTCCAGCGGCAGAAACGTTCGATGGCACTCGTGCTCGACGAATTTGGTGGGACGGCGGGCATCGTCACGATGGAGGACATCCTCGGGACCATCGTCGGGCACGGTCGGCAGGAGAGCGAGGCCTCGGGCTTTGTCATGGAACCGGTCGGCGTCGGCAAATGGCGCGTGAGCGGCGCGATGCGGCTGGACGATTTCCGCCGCGAGTATCCGGAACTCGGTGAAGTGCCCGACGTGGACACGATGGGCGGCCTCGCCCTGACGGTAGCCGAAGTCGTGCCGGCGAAGGGCGAGTCCGTGATTTTCCGCGGCCTGAAACTCACGGCCACCGACACCGACGAACGGCACGTGCGCGAACTGCTCGTCGAGGCGCTCCACCGGAAGGGGGCGGGCTGATGGACGCGGGCCTTTCCTATTTCGCACTCGTGGGCATCGCGCTCGTGCTCTCGTTTTTATTCTCCGGCATGGAGGCGGGCGTCGCCGCGCTGAGCCGCGTGCGCATCCGCAGCCTGATGAGCCAGGGCAATGAGCGGGCCGCCGTGCTGCACGGCTTTCTCGAACACCCGGAAAACTTTCTCTGGACGATCCTGGTCGGCAACGTGCTCGCCAACTTCACGGCCGTCGCGCTGGTCGTCTCGAAAATTCACACGCTGGCCGGCGGACGCGTGTGGTTGTTTCTCGTCGGGCTCGTCGTGCTCGCGGCGCTGATTTACGCCGTCTGCGAGCTGCTGCCGAAGATGCTCTTCCGCCTGTTTCCGAACCGGCTGTGCCTGTTGCTGGCGAAACCGTTCCGCTGGATTCACGTGTTGCTCTCGCCACCGGTGCGCCTGCTCTCCGGCCTGTCGGGCGCGCTGCTTAGCTGGACGGGCGGGCGCACGTTCACCAGCCACGTCTTCGGCAACCGCGAGGAGATCCGCTTCCTCATGCACGAGGCGGGGCACAACTTCACCACCGACGAGCGCGCGATGATCGCACGCGTGCTCGATCTCCAGGGCGTCACGCTGCGGCAGATCGCCGTCCCGATGGCCAACGCCGCGAGCGTGGACGCGGACGCGCTGATGAGCGACGTGCTCAAGCTCGGCCGCGAGTCGCAGCACACGCGGCTGCCGGTCTGGCGCAAAGAGGGCGGGCGCCGGCGCGTGGTGGGCCTGGTCAATTTGAATTCGGTCCTCTTCGGCGAGCAGCCCGACCTTGCGCGGCCCGCGGCGGATTTCCTCCGGCCGGCGCTGTATCTCGAGGAAGACCTGCGGCTGGAGGTCGCGTTGCAACGGATGCAGCGCAGTGGCAACCGGCTCGCCATCGTGCTCGGGCCGGACCGTTCCGAGCGCGGGCTGGTGAGCCAGCAGGACATTTTGAAATTCATCTTCGGGGAGGTCGCGTTGTCATGAGTGAAGTCGAACTCCGGCTCCTGGAAGTGGGATGCGTCGCGGTGCTCGTCGCGGCGAACGGCTTCTTCGTCGCCGCGGAGCTCGCGTTCGTGCGCATCCGCGATACGCAACTGGACTCGCTGGCGAACAAGGGCGACCGGCGCGCGAAGCTCGCGCGGCACATCCTCGCGAACATTGACTCCTACATTGGCGCCACGCAGTTCGGCATCACGCTCGCGAGCCTCGGCCTCGGCGCGGTGGCCGAGCCGTTTTTTCACAGCCTGCTTGATCCCGCCTACGTCGCGCTCGGCATCGAAACCGCGCGCGTGCAGCGCTGGATTTCCGCGGGCTTTGGATTTTTCATCAGCGCCTATCTGCTCATCGTGCTCGGCGAACTCGCGCCCAAAGCGACGGCGATCCGCAAGGTGCTGCCCGTAGCGCTCTGGACGGCGCGGCCGTTGCACTGGTTCTACTGCTGCTCGTTCCCGTTCATCTGGGTGCTCAACCGCACCTCGCAATGGTTGCTGCGCCAGTTCGGAATTGCTGCCGCCGATGATTCGCACGCGGCGCATTCGGACGAGGAGCTGCGCCTGGTCCTCACCGCGGCGCAGCGGCGCTCCGGCGGCACGAAGCTCGGCCGCGACATCGTCCTCAACGCGCTTGATCTCCGCCGGCGCGTGGTGCGCGACGTGATGCGCCCGCGGCAGGAGGTCGCGGGATTGAACACGGAGTCCACGATCGCGGAGTGCCTCGAGGTCGTGGAGCAGACGCGCTACTCGCGATTTCCGCTGTGCAAAGGCGGTGACCTCGACCGCACCATCGGCGTGGTCCACATCAAGGACCTGTATGCGCTGCGCGCGAAGGCGAACACCGGCGCCGAACTGGCGCCCGCCGCAAAGAAGCTCATCTACGTGCCGGAGACGGCGCGGTTGGAAAAACTGCTCCAGCTTTTTCTCGAACGGAAACTGCACTTCGCGCTCGTGGTGGACGAATACGGCGCGACGACCGGCATGGCGACGCTCGAAAACATTCTCGAGGAGCTCGTCGGCCAGATTCAGGACGAGTTCGACGCGGAGAAAGCGCTCGTCGAACGCAAGGGCGAGCAGGTTTGGGAAATCTCCGGCGCACTCCCGCTGCACGAGCTCAGCGACCTCGTCGGCGACGTGGTGCGCGAGGAGGAAGTGACCACGACGAGCGGACTGGTGACGCGGCGGCTCGGCGGGTTTCCGAAGGTCGGGGACAGGCTGCCGCTCGGAAATTTCGAGGTGACCGTTGAGGAGGTGGACGGCGTGCGCGTCTCGCGGCTTAAGCTTGCGCGGCGTGCACTCTCGGCCGGTGACTCCGGACAGACCGGCCTCTTCACCCGGCCTTCGTGAAAGCAAAACGCCCGCGACCTTTCGGCCGCGGGCGCGATGAGAATTTCCCCCCGCTTACGCGAACAGCTTGGTGACGGCCTTGGCCTTCACGAGTTCGCGCGGCTGGTTGAGGTGGTTGTAAACGATCGTCTCGGGATCAATGCCGAAGGCGTGGTAGATCGTCGCGAGCAGTTCCATCGGATGCACCGGGTCGAGCTTCGGGCTGGAGCCGGTCTTGTCGGACTCGCCGTGGACGTAGCCGCGCTTGATGCCTGCGCCGCCGATGATGCTGGTGTAGCAATACGGCCAGTGATCGCGGCCGTCGGCGCTGTTGCTGTTGCCGGACGTGCTCAAGCCCTTCTCGGGGCTGCGGCCGAATTCGCCGAGGCAGACGACGAGCGTGTCCTTCAGCAGCCCGCGCTGGTCGAGGTCCTCGAACAGCGCGCTCAAGCCCTGGTCCACCATCGGGCCGGACTTGGTCTTCATGCGGTCGGTGAGGCCGACGTGGTGGTCCCACGAGTGGTTGTCGGAGTTCGCGACCTTGGGCCAGATGACCTCGACGACGCGCGTGCCGGCCTCGACGAGGCGGCGGGCGAGCAGGAGGCTTTGCCCAAAGGTGTTGCGGCCATACTTGTCGCGGAGCTTGTCATCCTCGGCAGAGAGGTTGAACGCCTCGCGCGCGCGGCCGGAGACGATGAGGTTGAGCGCGCGCTGATAATACTCGTCGAGGTTGTATTGCGCCGTGGCCTTCTCGATGTCGGGCATGGACTCCTCGATGGCGTTGCGCAGCTTGGCACGGCGTTCGAGGCGCATCGCGAAAACTTCCTGCGGGAGCTTGAGGTCCTCGGTCTTGATGCGCTCCATCTTTTTCATGTCGAGGTCGTCGCCCTCGGGGAACAGCGTGTAAGGATCGTAGGCCTTGCCGAGGAAGCCGGCGCTGCCGCCCTTGCCGACGACGTTCGACTCCTGCAACGGCCGCGGGAGCATCACGAACGGCAGCATCGGCTCGGTCACCGGCTTGAGGCGGATGATGTTCGAGCCAAAGTTGGGGAAGTCCTTTGCGTTGGGCGGCTCGAGCTGGCCGGACGGGCTGACCTTGTCGGTCGTGTAGCCGGTCATGATCTGGTAAATGGCCGCGGTGTGGTTGAAGAGACCGTTCGGCGTGTAGCTCATCGAACGGATCATCGTGAACTTGTCGTTCACCTTCGCGAGCCCCGGGAGAATCTCGGTGAATTTCGTGCCGGCAATTTTCGTGGAGATCGGCTTGAAGACGCTGGCGAACTTGTCGTTGAGCCCTTCCTTCGGATCCCACAGGTCAAGGTGCGACGGTCCACCCTGGAGATAAACCATGATGACGCTCTTGGCCTTGCCCCAGCCGGGGCCGCCGCTGATGCCGGCGCTCGCGGTGGCGGTGGGCGCGGCCTGGGCGTTGAGGCGAAGCATCTGGCCCAGCGAAAGGCCGAGGATGCTGGAGCCGCCGATGCGCACGAGGTCGCGGCGCGTGAGCTTCGCGTGGGTGTCGCAGAGGTCGGTGTTGAGTCCGCCGGGGATGCGTATCATGGCTTGGTCTTTTGGTTCAGGTGGTTCGGCAAATTCTTATCGATTCGTTTGACGCTTTGCGAGCCGGAAAGCTTCGGTCAACGATTGAACAGGAACGACGGGTTGTTGATGAGCGCCCACGCCAGGTCCTGCGCGCCGGTGAGGCGCTTGTTCGTCGTCTGCTTCGCGCTCATCTCGGCGTCGGCGCGGAGCGTGAGCAGCTTGGGATCAATGGGCACGGGCATTTCCACATTCGCGAGCGTGGCCTTCAATTCGCTCAGCTTCGGATCCTCGGCCAGCGGCTTCTTCGCCGTCGCGAGCGCCTGCTGCTTCTTCAGCAGTCCCGCGTCCCCGGTGCGGTAGTAGGCGGCGATTGATTTGATCTGCGCCTCGGTGCGCTCGGCGGCGGGCGTCTTCACGACGGAGAGCACGTCCGCCGGCAGGCCGAGTTCGAGCGGCTTCGTTGAAGTCGTCGCCCACAGGCGGAAGCGGCCGATTTGAAATCCATCGCGGAAGCGGTGCTGCATGGTGAACGTCAGCGACGTCCCCTTGTCGTCGCCGAGCGGCTTGGCGAGCGAGAAGCGCGCGAAGTGCGGAGCGCCGACGCCGCCGCCCACGGCCCAGCCGTCGCGGCCACCCTCGGACTTGCCGTTGATGGCTTCCTTCACGTCGAAATTTTTCTGCGAGAAATCGGCGCGCGCGTCCTTGAACGCGACCGCGGTCTGGCTGCGACGCCCGGCCTTGTCGCCGGTGGTGAGGAGCAGTTCGCTCAGGACAAAGTTGCCCGCGGCGCGGCCCGGACCGGAGTTCGGCAGGCTCTCGTGCGGCAACACCTCGAGCATGAAGCCGGTGACCTTGGGCTGCTTGGTCTCGGCGGTGATGACGTAATCCACGAAGTTCGCGACCGGGCCCGACGCGAGCCAGGAACCGTCGTCGAGCTTCTTCAGTTCAATGTTGTTGTTCGCCTTCGCCGTCTTCACTTCGAGCGGCACCCAGCCGGTGACGAAGCGGTTTGAATCGAGCGACTTCTCCCACTCGACCTGCTTCACGTCGAGTGTCTTCTCGAAGTCCGCCACAGCCTTCGTTGCAGCGACGATCTGTTGCTGGCGCTTCTTTTCATCTGCGGCGACCTGCGGCGCGACCTCCGTGGTGCGGGCGGCGACGGCGGACTTGGCTGACTTGATTGCGTCTTCGCGCTCGGCCTGCTTCTTCGTGTAAACGGGCGCCCACGCTTTTTCGGCGGCGGCGAGTTGCGCGGCGAGTTTCGTGTTCTCGGGATCAATCTCCTTCCACGCCGCGAGCGTCGTGGTGATTTCCTTCTCGGCCGGCGCGCGGTTCAGGATGCGGACGAAAACCTCCTCGATCAATTTGCGGTCGTCCTGGTTCGCGACGACGAGTTTCGCCAGTTCGTTCTTCGGGTCGTTGATCGCGGTCGAAACGGCGGGGCCACTGAGCAGCGCCATCACGGAGCCGAGCCGGAGGTCGCCATTGCGCTCGCACTCGCACGCGGACTCGCGCGCGGGCCGGCCGAGGTTCGCGAGGAAGCCGCTGGGCACGTCAATCGCCGAGTCGGGCAATTGCGCCGCGCGCGTGCCGGCTTTCACGCCGGGGAAATTTGGCGTCGAGCCGGTGACCTTAAGCACGGCGTCGTAGAGCACCTCGGCGGGCAGGCGGCGCGCGGTGGCGTGCGAGTAATTGATCTTGTCGTCGGAGTTCCATTTCTGCGTGGCGAGCGAGAGCTGATACGTGCGCGACTTGGCGATGAGCTTCAGCACGTGCTGCACGTTGAAGCCGCTGCTGACGAATTCTTGAGTGAGATAGTTTAGCAGCTCGGGGTTCGATGCCGGATTGCCCGCGCGGATGTCGTCGAGCGGCTCGATGACGCCGACGCCGGTGAGGTAGCCCCAAAGGCGGTTCACGTAGCTCATCGCGAAGTAGCGGTTGTCCGCCGAGGTCATCCAGCCGGCGAGTTCCTCGCGGCGCGTCGCGGCGGCCTTGTCCTTCTTCAAGTCAAACTTCGCGGGATAAGGAAAATCCGGCGGCGTGATTTTGCCGGTGCGCTCGTGTTTCACGTCACCGTCTTTTTTGTCGGCGATGATTTCATACAGCGGCTTCGCGCCCTCGACGGCCGTGCCGCCGATGTTCTTGTTGCCGCTCTCGGGGTCGCGCTTGAGATCCACCTGCGCGAAGAACGCGGCCATCTGATAATACTGATCCTGCGTCCAGCGCTCGAAGGGATGGTCGTGGCATTTGTTGCAGTTGAAGCGCGTGGCGAGGAACAGGTGCGTGGTGTTCTCCATCGTCTCGGCGGGCGTGCGCAGGATCTTGAAGTAGCTCGACGCAGGATTCTCGCGGTTGGAGCCGCTTGCGGTGAGAATTTTTTTGGCGAACTGGTCGTAAGGCGTGTTCTTCTCGACCTCCGTGTGAATCCACTCGCGGAAAAGTTTCGCGCCCTCCGTGCCGAGGAACTTGCCGTTGACCTGGAGCAAGTCGGCCCACTTGTTCGCCCAGTGGTCCACGTAGTCGGGATTGCCGATGAGCCGGTCAATGAGCTCGTCCCGCTTCGCGCGCGTGTCGCGTTTGTCCGCAAGAAATTTCCGCACGTCGTCCGCCGTCGGCGGCAGGCCGGTGAGATCGAGATATACGCGGCGGATAAACTCATCGTCGGTGCAGAGGCCGGAGGGCAAAATTTTCATCCGCTGCCATTTCGCGGCGACGAGTTCGTCGAGCTTGTTGTTCGCCGGCTGCTCCTTCCACACGAAACCGGTGCGGTCGCCCATCACGGTCACGGTCGTCGCGGCGTAGGCACCCTCGTAGCGCGCGAGCACCGGAGCCTCGCCGCGGCGGAGCGTGCGCATCAGCCCGCCGCCGTCGGCGGTGTGAACGTCGCCGTTGCCGCTCTCGATGAACGCCTCGGCCGTCACGTCGCGCTGCCTGCCGTCGGGATACGTGGCGATGATGCGCACCTGCTGGCGCGAGCCGACGTCCTGGACGACGGGATCCTTGGGCGAGATTTCAATTTTCGCGACGCGCGCCGAGGTGAGGTTGAGCTTCGCACTGTCCGCGATCCACGCGCGGAGGAGTTGATAATACTTGTCGCCAAACTTCGTGCGCTGCCCGCCCTCGTGCGGCACGGCGCCGGTGGCCTTGAGCAGCATGAGCGAATCGTCGGGCGAGGCAAAGTTCACGCGACGGCCGGCGAGGTCGTCAACCAGCGCGCGCACGTCGTAGATCGGATCGTAGCCGCGGAGCGAGAGCTTGAAGCCGGCCTTGCCGTCCTTCGCGCCGTGGCAGGTGCCGGCGTTGCAACCAAGCTTGGCGAGCACCGGGTTCACGTCGCGGATGAAATCCACCTTCTGGTTGGGATCGAAGTTCGCGACCTCGACGGCCACCTTCTCGGATTTGCCGCCGAGGCTGATGGTCAGTTCCGTCCTGCCATTTTTCAGCGTGCCGATCTGTCCCGTCGGCGAAATCTCGGCGACCTTCGATCCAAACTTGTAGCTCACCAACCGCGTCACGTCCGCGGTGTCGCCGGTGGAGAGCTTGGCGTTCACGAGCAACTGCGCGGAATCGTATTTGCCGGCGAGCTTCACGGACGCGGGCGTGACTTCGAGCGCGACCACTTTGGCGCCCGCGGGCAGCGACTCCTTATCTTCGGCCGGCGCGGCGGGCTTCATCATCTCGGCAGCGCGGAGATTCGCCGCCGGGGCGAGCAGCGCGGCCGCGAGCAAAACTGGGAAGAATGATTTCATTTCTCGAACTGCTTGGACATTCATGCGGCGGGGCAAATTCACTCAGCGTTGGGCGGTCTGCTTGGCGTTCGGGCGCGCGGTCTGCCCGCCTTTCATCGGCACCGGCACGAATTTTTTCGCGACCTTGCCGTCGGCGGTGTTGATGAGGCGCACGAAGCCGTCCTCGCCCGCGGCGGCGAGCGTCCGGCCGTCGGGGCTGAACGTGAGCGCATACACGCCGGCGTTGAGTTTGGTCTCGGCGACGAGCTTCACGCCGGCGGTCGTGAATTTCTCAATCGCCTCCTTTTCCTCGGCCGTGTAGCCGCTCGCGACTTTTTCGTAAGCCTTGAGGATGTTCGTCGGGATGATCGTGTTGAACACGCCGTTGTAAATGGCCACCGTGCCCTTGCCGTCGAGGCTCGAACCGGCGGCGAGCAGCTTGCCGTCGTCGCTGTAGTCCACGCTGAAAATGCGGCCTTCCATCGGCGGGAATTTGCGCACGAGATTTGCGTTGTCGCCGATGCGGCGAACGGCCTGGCGGAACACGCGATAGAGTTGCGGCACGCCATCCGCGCCGCCGATGAGAACTTCGTCGTGGCCGGGGCGGCGCGCGATCGCGTGCAGACCGCCGCGCAACGCGCCGGGCGTGATCGAGCTGACGTTGTCCACGAAGCGCTGCGTCTCGACCTCGGTGAGTTTGGTGCTCATGTCGCGCCCGACGGAAATGAGGTGTGAGCCGTTGGTGTTGAAGACGGTGTCGAGCACCCAGTCGCTGTGCGAACCCTGCTGGAGCACCTGCTTGCCGGTCGCGGCCTCGACGGCGCGCACGGTGAAGTCCGGGCAGCCGAACGCCACGAGCTTGCCATCCGGCGACCAACTCACACCATACACGGTGTCGTAGCCGACCGGCACGGAGACGGTGAGTTTGCGCTTCTCGACATCCCAAATCTGCACCTCGCCCATGCGCGCGGGCAACCCGCCGGCGACAGCGAGAAATTTTCCATCGGGAGAAAAGCGCGCCGACTCGATGCGGTCCGACAAGCCGACCAGCCGCGCTACGATCCCGGAGCCGTCCGCTTTGTGCAGGAGCACCTCATGAAAGCCCGCGACGGCGAGCAATCTTCCATCGGGCGAAAAATCCAGCGACGTGACGACCGGCGGGCGCTGATAGACCGGCGGATGCTTTTCATCAATTACCTGGACGGCGTTTTTCGGCGTGTCGTCGCGCGCGCCCTGGGCGACCCATTTGCGGATGAGGGCGAGTTCGTCCGGGCGGAGCGCAGATTTTTTCGGCGGCATCTCGGCCTCGCCATTTTTCGGAGTGATCTGTTCGATGAGAAAACTCGCCTCCGGCTTGCCGGGCGTGATCGCGGTCTTTCCGCTGTCGCCGACACCGAGCAGCTTTTTGAAATCGGTCATCACGTAGCCGCCCTTGTCCTTGGCGGGCTGGTGGCAGCCCTGGCATTGGGCCTGGAAGATCGGGCGGATTTGTTTCCAATAACTGACCGGCGCCTTCGGGTCCAGGACCTCCTCCTTCTTCGGCGGCGCGGCGGCAAAAAGCGGAAGCACGCCCGAGGTGACGAGCGCGGCGAGCAGGAGTCGGAACGATGGCTTCATGTGACAGCAGGGTAGGCGCGGCGAACCGGCGGCGACATCCCCAATTGCGATGGTCCTTTGGTATCACCGGCCTGGCACGCGGTGAATGGAGAAACGTGTGTTTGCTCATGTAATATCCTGCGCGGGATTTCCAATTGAAGGGCGGTGTGGCTGGGCGCGGCGCAAGGCAAGTTTCGTGCCGGGTGGCCGGTCCATTTGGCGGCCAGCGCGTCGTCCGTGGCAGACTGCGTGCTTGGAGGATGACGATACGATGATAAAAATATGTCTGCGACCACCATCGAGTTAGTGCCGGTGAAACTGAGGCTGAACGACCCCGCGGCTTTTCGCAAAGTTGTGATGGGACTTCACAGTCACGCCTCCGACCCGGTGCTGTTGCACCGCCAGATCGTTGAGGGCGCGTGCCAGCTTTTGCACGCGAACAACGCGGCGCTGTTCCGTTTCGACGTGGGGACCGGTCGCATCACCGCGGCGCACGTTCACGCGACCGATCTGCCGGCGGAGCCGCTTTCGCCCGATCTGGATCTGCGCGACGGGGCCGTGGGCCGCGTCGTGGCGAGTGGCGTGCCGGTGGCGCACACGGACATCGCGGCGGACGGCGACTATTATCCCGTGTTTCAGGGCGCCGGCTCGGAGCTGGCGGTGGCGGTGATGTTTGGCCGGCGCGTGCTCGGTGCGGTGGTGGTGGCCAGCCCGGAGGCGAACGCCTTCACGCAACAGTATGTGGAAGTGCTCGGCATGTTTGCCGATCAGGCGGCGATCGCGCTGGAACACGCGGGCCGGTTCGCGAACGCCAAGGCCGAAGCCGGCGGCTGGGAGGAACTGTTCCGCAATTTCAAGGACGGGATGCTCGTCTGCGATGCCGGCCTGAAAATCCAGCGGGTCAACGGCGGCTTTCTCAAAATGTTTAACCGCAGTGTCGCGCAGTTGCAAAATTGCTCCGCGGCGGATGTCTTTTACCGCTTGTCCATATTCGGTTCACAGGAGGATTTCTGGGATGTGCTCGAGCGCCACGGCCGGCACGAGCTGAAGTTCCGCACGCCTTCGGGCCGCCGCGGCTTCCAATTCACCGGTTCGCGCGTGACGATGCGCGGCGAGCCGGCCTATCTCCTCGTGTTGCGCGAGACCACGCAGCAGGACGAATTGCAGGACCGCATCAACCGCGCGGAGAAGCTCGCCTCGGTGAACAACGTGGTCTCGAAGATTGCGCACCAGCTCAACAACCGGCTGCAGTCTGTCGTCGGCCTGGCCCAGGTGTGTGAGCAGAAGCAGGGCGGCACCTCCATCACCGCCGAGGTGCGCCACATCGAGGAGCAAAGCCGCCGCTCCGCGGACCTGGTGAAATCCATGATGCTCCACACGCAAAAGGTGGTGCCTGAATTCTCCGAGCTTTCCGCCAACGACCTCGTGCGCGCCGTCGCGGACGAATGGCGCGCGGCCAGCCTGCGCGAGGGAGTGCGGTTTCAAGTCGAGCTGCCGCCCGCGCCCGTGGGCGTGCTCGCCGATCGCTGCCAGATGCAGGAGGTGCTCGGTCATCTGCTGACCTATGCGCAGCAGACGTTGCTCGCCGAGCCGCCGGCGCACGACCCGTTGCTGCGCGTGACCCTGGGCGAAACCGATGGCCGGGTGCTGCTGGTCATCGGGCACAACGGCTTCGGCCTGCCGCCGCGCTCGCTCGACCGCATCTTCGAGCCGAACTTTGATGCACCGAAGGATTCCCCGGACACCGGCCTCGAACTCCATCTCTGCCGCGAGGCGGTCAAGGCGAATGGCGGGAGCCTGCACGCGGAGGGTCAGGAACGGATGGGCCTGCGCTTCATCCTCGACCTGCCCGCTCACCGGCCGTCGGCGGCTGCACTGGTGACGATTGAGGTCGCAAAAGTTTCCACCCTGTCCGGCTTGCGCGTGCTGGTGGTGGATGACGATCCGGTCATCAGCGGACTCATGCGCGAGGTGCTTTCCACGGACGGCGTGCTCGTCGAGGCCGTGACCGATGCCCGCGAGGGACTCCGGCTCGCGCAGGAAAAGGAATTCGATGTCGTGCTCAGCGACATGAAAATGCCGGGGATGAACGGCCGCGAGTTCTACGCCGAGTTGCGCAAGGCCCATCCGGAGCTGGCCAGCCGCGTGATCTTCACGACCGGCGATCTCCCGTCGCAGGAGCCGGCGTCGGACGGTGAAGCGCCGCAGTTCCTCCTCAAGCCTTTCAACTTCGAGCAGCTCCGCCAGGCCATCGCGGCGCGGTTGGGCGAACCGCTCACGGCGGCGTGAGCCGCGCGTCAGGGTTTCTTCACGCGGAAAAACGCGTTGCTCCCCGTCGGCGGGGGCGTGAGAAATTGCACCACGCCGCTGGGCGATGAGTTCGTCTGAATCGGCGTCCACGTCCGGAGGTCGGTGGATTTTTCCAGCACGCAGCTTTCTCCCGGACCCACCGTCAGTGAGATCGTCATCCCGTTGGGCGTGAACCCGGACGCGAGTCGCGGGCCGGCGTGCGTCACCTGCGCCGAAGCCCACGCGCCCTGATCGTCCTGGGCCGACCCGCCGGGCGATTCGCTCAAGCCGGTGAGTTTGAGAAATTTTTTCCCGCGCACGCTGACGTCAATCTCCAGCGGCGGCTCCCCGTCCTTCGACGAGCCGTCGAACAGCAGCGTATCATCGCCCCAGACCTGGAAGCGCAGCTTGTTGGTCACGCTGATCTTTGTGAGGCCGGCGAGCGCCGTGAAGCGATCGCCCTGGCCGTTGAGGTGATAAATGATCGTGCTCGGCGCGCTGAAGCCGAGGCCCTTCGCGTGATTCGTTCCGCCGAGCGTGATCGGCGAGCCATACCAGAATGGTCCCACCGCCGTGCGGTCGCGCTGCGGCGGATCAATGCCCGCGATGCTCGCGTTCGCCCACTCGAGATCGGACACCCACGTGTCATCCGTCGGCGCTGGCGGCAATGGTGAGGCGACTTTGGCAAACGACGTCACGCTTCGCGGCGCGAGCGTGGCGGTGAAAATGCCGTTGGTCGCGGTCACGAGCGCGACGGGCTGAAGGTCCTGCGTCGCCGAGGTGACGTAGGGTTGGAGCGTCGCCACATTTCCGCCGCCGGAAATCTGGAGCGTGAGCGTTTGGGGCACGTCCGAGTCATTGACCGCGACGGCGACGAACTGCGCGCCATCGGCGGACTTGAAAGCGGAGACGAGCAGGCCCGCCGGCGCGTTGCCTCCGACCGGCAACCGCACGAAGCCGGGCCGGATGAAGCGGCTGTAGTTCGCGATGGCCCAGAGCCGCTTCGGGTAACGGAACGTGTCGCGCTGCGCGGCATACCACGGCGTCGTGTAGGTGAGGAACATCAGCGCCCCGGGGTGGTCGTCCACCACCGGAGCGGCCGCATACCACCACAGCCACGCCTGCGTCTCGGCGACGGTCAGATGTCCGTGCAGGTTGCGCACCCAGCGCAGCGCATCGGCCATCGAGTTGGTGTTCACGTTCAGCTCGGAAATTTCCGTCATCCACAAACGCTTGCCCGCCGCTTTGACCGCCGGCATCGGGTTGGTGGCCTCGTGGTAGCCGTGGCTGGCGATGATGTTGATCGCCGCCGCCGCGCCGGGATCGGCGAGCAGCGGTGCGATGCGGTTGGTCGCCTCCCAACTCGCGTCCTCGGGCGCGACGATGCGTGCGGTCACGCCATCGCGGACGAACGTCGGTTTCAAAAAGTTTTTCAGAAAATCAACCATCTGCGGCGGGTCCATCAGCATGCCCTGATAGTGCGCGGGAAAACCCGGCTCGTTGACGATGGACACCGCGGAGATGTCGAGGCCGAAGCGGCTGTGATACTCGCGCACGTAACGCGAAAGGTAGTCGGCATACGCCTGGTGCTTGTTGGTCAGCAGCGTCGCCGTCTCGCCACCTGGCCCGAGCACGTCGCCGCGATAAGAGTCGTTCGACTTCATCCACGGTGGCGCGCTCCAGACCGTGCTCAGGAAATTCGTCACGCCGTAGCGCTTCGCCTGTTGCATCAGCCACACCTGGCTCTCGTCACCGGTCCAATTCCACGTGCCCTCGATCGGTTCGTGTGAGTTGATGTTCGGCTGCCACGTGCCCGCGCCCGTGGTGCCGACATTCGGCGCATCGTGGTCGTCCGCGATGATTTCGTTGCGGATGATCGTGAAGCCCGCGCCGTTGGTGACGGAAAAAAGCACGTCGAGAATCCGCGAGCGCGCCGGCTCGGTGAAATTTTTGATCCACATCGCCGCGCCGGGAAACGCGACGCCGAAGCCGTCCATCTCCTGCCGCGGGCTGTTCCAGTCCACCGTCAGCGGCTGCGCGCGCGCGTCGAAACCGGCCGCCACGCCGAGCGCCACCACGAGGCAAAGCGCCGCCCTCAGCGCAAACAGCCGCGCACTTACAACAAGGATCCCGGACTTTTCAGGCGGAAGTGGCAAAACAGCTCCTCCAGCAACGCTGACTTTGAGCCGGAGCCCTTGCGCTTGCCAAGCCGGCTTTTTTGGAAAGTTGGGTGTCGCCGGCCCGAGTTCGCGTTCTTGCGAAGCGCGCGGTGCGGTTAAATTTGCGCTCGCGTCGCGTCGTCCATTTGTGCGTCATTGACTCATGCGACGCGCTTTCTTCTCCATCCCGGCCCCGTCGGGGGCACTCTGGCTGACGGCGATGATCGCACTCGCGCTGTCCTTTTCCTCTTGCTCGAAAAATTCCGCGGAGGAGAAACCCAAAGCCACCGGTCCGGCCGCCATCGTCGTCACCGTCGTTCCCGTCGAGATCGTCAAGGCCGACCGCACCATCCCGATCGTCGGCACGTTGTATCCGAAGGACGAGGCGACGCTCGGCGCGGAGGTCGAGGGGCACGTCGAGAAAACGATGGTCGAGTTCGGCGATCGCGTGAAGGCGGGCCAGGAAATCGCGAGCATCGACACGTCGGCCTACGAGGCGCGCGCGCATCTCGAAGCCGCCAACGTCACGAAGGCGAAGGCCAAAGCCGCCGACGCCGAGCGCGAGCTCAAGCGCATGCAGGAGCTCCGCAACGCCGGCATCGCCTCGCCGTCCGATCTCGACAAGGCCCAGTCCGAGGCCGAGCAGGCGCGCGCCGAGGTGAAGGCCGCGCAAGCCACCGAGGCCATCGCGACGATGCACCTCGACCACTCGCACGTGCGCGCGCCGTTCGATGCCGCCATTGCCGACCGCGTCGCGACCACGGGAGATTTCATGAAGGTCGGCGAGCCGCTCTTCCGGATCGTCAACGACACCGTGCTCAAATACATCACCGCCGTCCCCGAGCGCCACGCTGCCGACGTGAAGCGGGACCAGCTCGTGACGTTCACCGTGGACGCGTGGCCCGGCGAGACGTTCAGCGGCAAGGTGCTGCTCATCAGCCCCTCCGTGAATCTCAAGACGCGCAACTTCTCCTTCGGCGCGCTCGTGGACAACCACGACCTCCGCCTCAAGGCCAACACCTTCGCGCGCGGCGAACTCATCCTCGAACGCGACGCGCCCACGCTCATGGTTCCGCTCGATGCGCTCGTGAGCTTCGCCGGCATCACGAAAGTATTCGTCGTGGAAAACGGCGCGGCGAAGGCACGCGAAGTCACCGTCGGAAAAATCCGCGAGGGCCGTCAGGAAATTCTCGCCGGCCTCAAGGCGGGCGAGACGGTCGTCGTCAGCGGCCAGACCAAGCTGCTCGACGGCTCGAAGGTGGCGCTGCGGAGTGACGCGACGACGCCGGCGACCGCGGCCAAGTGAGCAACGCGCACGGCGAATGACCAATGTCCAAGGACCGATGACCAAGGAATTTCCAATCTGCAATTCCCAAACTCTGCGGCGCGCTGCCTCGTCTTGGTCATTTGAATCGTGGACCTTCCTTGGTCCTTGGTCCTTGGTCCTTGGACATTCCTGATGTCTCCCTCCGAGCAACCCTCCCCGTCCAGCCTTCCCGCCCGCGTCGCCGCCGGGGGCATCGGCCTCGCGGACCTGTGCATCAAGCGGCCGGTGTTCGCGACGATGATGAACGTCCTGCTCGTCGTGCTCGGGCTGGTTTC
>JACQFS010000199.1 GCA_016199935.1 Verrucomicrobiota bacterium | reverse complement strand
TGTCCGTGCCCGGGCGGATGGTGAGCCGGAGGTTGAGCGTCTCGCTCGTGGCCAGGAGTTCCCCGAGGGCGATGCGCTGTTTCGCCTCCGGCAGGCTCCGCGCCACGAGGGCAAGGTCCGTCAACAGCAGCCGGTCGCCCCGCTGGTAGAGCAGGCGCCGGATCAACTGAGTGGTGCGCGCCGGAATTTTTTCACTCGCCAGGATTTCGTCCCACGCCTCGCGCGACAGCACGATGGTGAAGCGGAAGTGCTGGTTCACGGGAAAGTCGGCCAGAAAATTGTAGAGCCGGCTCCGGGTGTCCGCGCCCAACTCCAACACCAACTCGTCGGTCGGTGCAATCGTCACGCCCGCGGGGGTGACCTCCCACGGGGCCGACCGCGCAAGTTCCAACTCCTGGTCGCTGAAACCGAAACGCCGCAGCCCATCCTCCAGGCTGTCCGCCGTGTGGCCGGGGAATCTCCACGCCACCGGGCGTTCCGCGAGAATGTCCTCGATGAACTCGGCCGGCGCGGGAATGAACATCCGCAACCCCGTCAGTTCACCCCAGGGCCCCGGACGCAAATGGCGGACCGTCGGCTCGATCGCCGGGGACAGGTGCCGTGCGAGGCTGCCGAATTCGGACACGCCCTTTCGCGACGCCACCCACCAGACGGCCAGCGCCGTCATGCACGCCAGCGTGAAGATCATCAGCCAGAGCGTGACCTGGATGGGCAGGAGCAGCCGGGGCTGCCGGGCCATCCGCGTCGAACTCCCGGCCTTCAGCTCCGGTTGGGTGGCGCGCGGCGTCATTCGGATTTGCGGCGGGCGTAGAGGACGCGCAAGGGCGTGTCCACGGGATAAAACGCCGCGTGATAGGACACCATGCCGTCCACCGACGTGAACCGCCACGGTTGCGTCGGACTCGCCCCGTTCTTGGTGAACACGATCTCGTCGGCGATGAACACGGCGGAGTGGACCACGCGCGCGTCGGGCAGCATGAGCAGCACGAGGTCACCGAGCCGCGGTTCGTTGGCGATGAAATAATAGTCGTTCTTGATGTGCTCCAGGGCCACGGCCGGATCGGCCAGCGAATCGTCGGGCGTGGCATTGAAAAAATTCAGCGAGGTCCAGTGGGCGTCCTGCCGCGCGCCCTGCCCGCTCGCGTCAGGAACCGGATACGTGAAGAGCCGCCGCCGCGCGAACGGCGGCAGCAGGTGTGCGATGTCGAGACTGCAACCCCCGGGCACGCGGGTGAGCGATTCGAGCAGCGGACGCACGTCCTTCGCCCGCCCGCCGAACGACCAGTATTGCACCAGCTTGTCCACGTCCGTGTCGGGCCGGATCGCCAGTTCGATGATCATCGTGGTTTTGCGGGTGACGGCTTTCAGGAAGCGCAGCTTCTCCTCGGGCGAGCCCAGTTGCGGCAGCATCAGGTTCAGGTCGGCGAACAGCATGAACTTCCCGTGCGGGTAGATCAGGCGCTTGAAAAGGGTGATGGCCGCCGGGGAAATTCCGCTGCCCGCGAAGCGCTCCTCCAGGCTGTCGGGGTTGAAGGCGAAGGCCGTGCTCTGCGGCACGTTCTCCGGCGAGGCGGCCAGCGCGTGGTAAATCATCTGGCGCGCGCCGCGGCTCAGACCCAGCGCCAGTTCCGGCGGCGGCAAGGTCACCAGCTTGTCACCTTGGGCGGTGGTGAGGTTCAGGAGGAGCTGGACCTGGGCCTCCGGCAGTTCGGCCGCCCGAAACAACCGGCCCAGCCTCTCCGGATCGTAGCCGGGAAACACCCAGCGCAACGGAACCTTCTCGGCGTCCTCCACGCGAATCAACTCGACCGGCGGCTCGATGGAGATGCGGGTGTAGTGCAGTTCACCCCACGGGCCGGGCTTGCCGGGCACCACGCGCCGGGCCCGCAGCTCGTTCGTGAGCAGCCCCTTGTTCTTTCCCCACCGGTCCAGGAGCCCGCCCCCGAGCAACACCACGGCCAGGAGCACCCACGGCGCGAGCAGCAGCAGCACGACGCCCGTGTAAACGCGCCGGGACATGCGCAACTGAACCACCGTTTTCCCCGGTGGTTTTTCTTTCTGGTCGTGGTCGTTCACTTGGCGGCCGAGCCTCGAAGCTCGGAATGGCTGGCGTTGGACGCGGACTCAATCTCGGAAGTTCAATCGCCGAAATCAGCACTGGGGCCAATCTGCATCGTCGCCGGCAAAATTCAAATCGCGGCCCGGAACTTTCCGGGCCGCGCGGCCTCCGTGAAACCGCGCGCGCCTCAGAACTTGCAGGCCACGCCGGTGGCGAGTGCGAGGATGGCCAGGGCGGCCAGGGTTTTCATGGATGTGACGGGGTGTTGGTGCATGGTTTTGTTGTTCCGGTTGTCAGTGGTTTTCCCGAAGGAGCCGGGAATATGTGGGAAAAGTTTTTTCGCTCAAGCAAAACTTTTGCCGTGGCACATCGCCCGGCGATGGCCCATGCTGCGCGCCGTTCACCATGAAACTTTTCCTCCGCCTCCTGCTCTTCGCGCTCCCGCTCGCGACCGCGCTCCCCGGCTCCGCCGCGGATTACGATCTCGTCCTGCGCCACGGCCGGATCGCCGATGGTTCGGGCAAGCCACTCTTCCCCGGCGATGTCGCCGTGCGCGCCGGGCGCATCGTTGCCGTCGGCGAAGTGACCGGCAGCGGCGCGACTGAGGTGGACGCGCGCGGCCAGGTCATTGCGCCGGGGTTCATTGATGTTCACACGCACTCCGAGAATCTCGCCCAGCTCCCGCACGCCGAGAATTTCCTCCGCATGGGCGTCACCACCATCGTCACCGGCAACTGCGGCGGCTCCCGCACCGATGTCGCCGCGTTCTTCGCCGAACTCGAACGCACCAACGTCACCCTCAACGTCGCCACCCTCATCGGCCACAACACCGTCCGCAATCAAGTCATGGGCGGCAGCTTCCTCCGCCCGCCCACCGACAGCGAACTCGCCAGGATGAAGGCCCTCGTCGAGCAGGCCATGAACGACGGCGCCGTCGGCCTCAGCACCGGACTCATCTACCTTCCCGGCACGTTCGCCAAGACCGGGGAGATCATCGAGCTGGCCAGGGTCGCCTCCGCGCACGGCGGCATTTACGCCAGCCACATGAGATACGAGACCACGAAAATCTTCACGGCCCTCGACGAGCTTACCCGCATCGCCCGCGAGGCGCACATCCGCGCCGAAGTCTCCCACCTCAAGCTCTCCGGCCCCAACGCCTGGGGCAAAGCCGGTGAAGTCGTCGCCTACCTCGACCGCGCGCGCGCCGGCGGTCTCGAGATCACGCACGACCAATACGCCTACACCGCCTCCAGCACCGGCCTCGCCCAACTCATCCCCGACCAGGCCCGCGAAGGCGGCAGCAAGAAATTCCTCGAACGCCTCGCCGACCCCGCCCAGAAGTCGAAGCTCATCGCCGACATGAAAGGCACGTTGAAGAAAAGCGGCCATGCCGACTACACCTATGCCGTCATCGCGCAATATCGCCCGGACAAATCGCTCAACGGCAAAACCATCCCGCAGGCCGCCAAGCTCAAGCGCGGCTCCGATTCCCTCGACGACCAGATCGAGCTTATCCTCGATCTCGAACGCCACGGCGGCGGCAGCGGCATCTACCACGGCATGAGCGAGGACGACCTCCGCGTCTTTCTCCGCCAACCGCTCACCATGATCGCCAGCGACGGCGGACCGCGCCTCCTCGGCGATGGCGTCCCCCACCCGCGCAGCTACGGCAACAACGCGCGCGTCCTCGGCCGCTACGTCCGCGAGTTGAAACTCCTCACCCTCGAAGACGCCATCCGCAAAATGACCGCGCTCCCCGCGCACACCTTCCGCCTCGGCGACCGGGGTGAAATAAAACCCGGCTGCGTCGCCGACCTCGTCGTCTTCGATCCCGGGGAAGTTTCCGATCCGGCGGCCTTCGATGACCCGCACCACTACGCCGTCGGTTTCAGTGAAGTGTTTGTGAATGGCGTGGCCGTGCTCCGCGATGGGAAACTCACCCAGGCCCGGCCGGGAAAAGCGGTGCGGTTGAAGTAACAGAGGGTGGGGCGAGACTCCGTCGAGCCGAGTGCCCGCCGCCTCTCGAACTCGGCTCGACGGAGTCTCGCCCCACCACGCCGGCCCGGCCGAAAAATCCGGCTGGACTTTTTTCAGGGGCTTCTGTCCAATCGGCCTTGACCACTGCCTGCCAAACAAGCGTATGCGCTGCCCGAGCCATCCTGACTTGTTCGCGGAGAGGATGACTCCCCATCCGCACCGAATCCTTTTGCCCGCG
>JACQFS010000198.1 GCA_016199935.1 Verrucomicrobiota bacterium | reverse complement strand
TGACTAAATCAGTTTCAAATGGAGCCTCCTCACGTCGGCTGCTACAGGCCCGACGGGTGATCCAGAAACTTCCACGGCACGCGGAACTTTTTCGCCAGCGCCGCCGCCAGCGCCTTCACGCCGAAGGTTTCCGTCGCGTAGTGGCCGCCGTAGAGGACGTTCACGCCCAGCTCCTCCGCCAGCGGAAAGGTCCAGTGCGGCCCTTCGCCGGTGATGAAGGTATCCACGCCCTCGGCGGCGGCGAGCTTGAGTTCGCCGCCCGCGCCGCCGGTCACCACGCCGATGCGGCGGCATTGCTTCGGCCCGCCGGGCAGCAGCGTCACGCGGCCGCCGACGGCGCGTTGCAAACGCTTCACGAGATCGTCGCGAGTGAGTGAGGTCGCGGACTGGAAGCCGAGCCATTGCTGCTTCGTGAAAAAGAATGGCTTGAGCTTCTTCAAGCCGAGCGCGGCGCATAGCAGCGCGTTGTTGCCGAGCTTCGGATGCGCGTCGAGCGGGAGGTGCGAGCTGTAAACGGCGAGGTTGTGTTTCACGAGCAGTCGCATCAACTCGTAACGCTTCCCGATCCACGGATGCGACGGACTCCAGAACAGCCCGTGATGCACGACGAGCAAATCGGCCTTCGCCGCAATGGCCATCCGCACCGTCGCCAGCGAGCCATCCACCGCGGCGGCAATGCGCGTGATGGTTCCGCGGTTCGCGACTTGGAGACCGTTCACGGCGCCGTCGTAGTCTTGAATCTCATGCGTGCGCAGCGTGCGGTCACACCACGCGGCGATTTCATTGAGCGAGGCTTTCGGCATGGCGCGAGTGTGGCGCGGCGGCGCGGGGGTTGTCAGGTATTTTGAAAGGCGAATTGTCCTCGTCGTCGTCCTCGTTCTCGACCGGCAAAACCGACGACGAGGACGAGGACGAGAACGATGCACGTTGCTCAGTGTCGGCGGTTCGACCGCGCCAATAAATTTTCCCTCACGCCCATTGATTTCCCTTTGCGCGTTTCTATAGTGCGCCCGATTTGAACATCCGATGAGTGATTCCTCCAACGGTCCCGGCGACTGGAACATCCAGGCCGCGCGCACCCTCTACAGCATCGAAGGCTGGGGCGCGAAATATTTCGACATCAACGAGGACGGCAAGGTCGTCGCGCGGCCGTTGCACGAGGCGGGCGCGTCGGTCGAGATCGAGGACGTGATCGAGGAGGCGCACTCGCGCGGGTTGCAGTTTCCGCTGCTGATCCGATTTCAGGACATTCTTCGGCACCGCGTCGAGGCCATCAACAACGCGTTCCGCGGCTCGATCGCCGAGTTCAATTATCAGGGCCAGTATCGCGGTGTGTTCCCGATCAAGGTGAACCAGCTCCGGGAGGTCGTTGAGGAAATTCTGGAGGCGGGCAAGCCGTTCAACTTCGGTCTCGAAGTCGGCAGCAAGCCGGAGCTTTACGCCGGCCTCGCGATGCAGCCGGAGCGCGGCAGCCTGATTATTTGCAACGGCTACAAGGATGTGACGTTCATCAAGATGGCGCTCATGGGCATCAAGCTCGGCAAGAACGTCATCATGGTCGTGGAGAAACTCGAGGAGCTGAAGCAGATCATCGCCGTCTCGCGCCAGGTCGGCGTCGAGCCGCAGATCGGCATCCGCGCGCGCCTGCTCAGCAAGGGCGCGGGCAAGTGGGCCGAGAGCGGCGGCGAGAACGCGAAGTTCGGATTGAGCACGGTCGAGTTGCTTGCGGCGACGGAGTTGTTGAAGAAGGAGGGGCTCGCGCACTGCTTCAAGCTGCTGCATTTCCACATCGGCTCGCAAGTGCCGGATATTCTCACGGTGAAGAAAGCCGTGCAGGAGGCCGCGCGTTACTACGCCAAGCTGCACAAGATGGGCTTCGACATCAAATACGTGGACGTCGGCGGCGGGCTCGGCGTGGATTACGATGGCTCGCGCAGCGCGTTTGATTCCTCGACGAACTACTCGTTGCAGGAATACACGAACGACGTGGTTTACTACATCGCCGACGTGTGCAACGCCGAGGGTGTGCCGCATCCCGACATCGTGAGCGAGAGCGGCCGGGCCGTGGTCGCGCATCACAGCGTGCTCATCGTCGAGGTCTTCGGCGCGATCGGCAAGACGCGCGCGGACATCGAGTTCAAATACAGCGACCACGAGCACGCCATCGTCCGCGAGTTGCTCGACATCCGGAAGAACCTCGCCAAGCTCAACAAGCTCGAGGCCTACCACGACGCACTCGAACGCCGCGAGGACGCGCACCACATGTTCACGCTCGGCGTCCTCGAACTGCCGGAGAAGGCGAAGATCGAAAATCTTTTTTGGGAAATTTCCTCCGAGGTCGTGAAGAGTTTCAAAGGCCAGGCCTACATCCCGGAGGAAATCCGCAAGCTGGAGGACTCGCTCGGCGATCAGTATCTCTGCAACTTTTCCCTCTTCCAGTCGCTGCTTGATCACTGGGCGCTGGGCCAGCTTTTTCCAATCATGCCCATCGCGCGGCTCGACGAACGCCCCACGCGCGAGGCGACGCTCGTGGACATCACGTGCGACTCCGACGGGCAGATCAACAAGTTCATTGACCTCCGCGACGTGCGCGACACGTTGCCGTTGCACGCGTTGGACAACGGCCACACCGGCCAGCCCTACTACCTCGGATTTTTTCTGATGGGCGCCTACCAGGACATCATGGGCGACCTGCACAATCTCTTCGGCCGCGTGAACGAGGTCCATGTCTTCCTCGATCCCGACGAACCCGCCGGCTACTACATCGAGGAAGTCATCGAGGGCAACACAATCGTCCAGGCGCTCGCCGCCGTGCAATACGACGAGAATGAATTGAAGCGCCTGATGAAATCGCAGATTGACGACGCGATCAAAGGCGACCGCCTCAAACCGAGCGAGGGCATGCGCCTGCTCGACGACTACGAGCGCGGCCTGCGGGAATACACCTACCTCACGTTTTAGCGGAGGCGCATGAGCGACCCCGCACCGCCGCCCGAATTGCTCCGCTCGCTGGGGAAACTCGTCCGCGGCCTCACCGCGCTCTTCTGGGGTTTGCCGCTCGCGCTGCTGTTCACGGCGCAGAATTATCTCACCGTCTGGATGAAATCCCTCGGCGTCGTGCTGCCCGTGGTGCTCACCGGGATGCTTTTCTACGGGCTGTGGCTGATGGGTGATTTCCAAAAACAGGAGCGCGTCTGGCTCGCGGCGCTCGACCGCGCGAAGTTCACCGCGCTCGCGCTCGTCGGCCTTTCGCCGTTTGTCTATTGGCGAAATCAGTTGCCGTCGGAGCCGTATTTCGTCGCGGCGATGACGGCCCTCTTCGCCATCGGCCTGCTGTTCATCTACAATCTCAACGTCGTCCTCCTGCGCCTGACCGCGATGCTGCAGGACGAAACGCTCCGCGCCGACGCGCGCACCTTCACCGCGCTCAACCGCGGCCTGCTGCTCGCGATTCTGGTTTTGTCCGGCGTGCATCTCGGCCTGTTGCAGATCGAGTCGCTCCCCGAGGCGTTTCGCGTGTGGCTGGACGTCCTCGACGCCGACCGCCAGTGGATGATGATGCTGGCCGTGCTCTTCCCCGTCGCCGTGACCATGTCGCTGATCTGGAAAGTGAAGGAGGCGGTGCTCGCGAGCGTGTTCGGCGGAAGCCAGAACTGATTCGGCGCGGCGGTCGGAGCGCGGTTTGTCCCGAAACAAAATGCGCGCGTTCTCGGATTGAATCGTGAAGCGTGAGCCCTAAACTCCCGTCAACTCATCCATCCAAAGCCCTGCCATGAATACCCGGCTCCTCGCACCCGCCTTGTTCGCCTTCACCCTAGCGCTGGGCGGCCAGGTCACCGCCGCCGACCACTCGCTCCACACGTTCAAGAAGCAACAGCTCGAGAAATATTATTGGTCCGAGGGCGCGGCGCTCGGCGACTTGAATCACGACGGCAAACCCGACGCCGTCTCGGGGCCTTACTGGTGGGAGGGGCCGGACTTCACCAAGCGCCACGAGATTTACGCGCCGAAGCAGACGACGAAGACGAAGAAGGACGGCAAGGACGTCGAGTTCCCCGGCTTCGAGGGAAACTTCGGCAGCAAGAACGCCTACTCGACGGACAATTTCTTTGCGTTCATTTACGACTTCAACGGTGACGGCTGGAATGACGTGCTGACCTACGGCCTGCCGAACACGCCGGCATTTCTCTACCTCAATCCCAAGGGCAAGGAGCAGCACTGGGAGCGCTTCGCCGTGCTTGACCACGTGGACAACGAGTCGCCGACCTTCACGGACATCACGGGCGACGGGAAACCGGAGATCATCTGCAACTACGAGGGCAACTTCGGCTACGCCACGCCGGACTGGAGCAACCCGACGGCGAAGTGGACCTTCCATCCCATCACGCGCGACGGGAAATGGCAGCGATTCACCCACGGCCTCGGCGTCGGCGACATCAATGGCGACGGCCGTCTCGACATCATCTTCAGCGGAGGCTGGCTGGAGCAGCCCGCATCGCTCGCGGGCGATCCGGCGTGGAAATTTCACAAGGTCAACTTCGCCCCCGCCGCCGCGCAGATGTATGCCTACGACGTGAACGGCGACGGTCGCGCCGACGTCATCACCGCGCTGGCCGCGCACGGCTACGGCCTCGCGTGGCACGAGCAGCTCGCCGAGAAGGACGCCGACGGCGCGCCCAAGTGGCGCTCGCACGTCTTCATGCACAAGGAGCCGGCGGAGAATCGCTACGGCATCCACTTCTCCGAGCTGCACGCGGTCGAGCTGTTCGACGTGGACGGCGACGGCCTCAAGGACATCGTCACCGGCAACTGCTACTGGGCGCACGGCCCCGCGGTCGCGCCCGGCGCGGGCGAGGAGGGCGTGCTGTATTGGTTCAAGCTCGTGCGCAACGCCGACAAATCCGTGGACTGGGTGCCGCACCTCATTGACTCCGCGTCCGGCGTCGGCCGCCAGATCGGCACCGGCGACGTGAACGGCGACGGCAAGACCGACCTCATCATTGGCAACAAGCTCGGCACCTTCGTCTTCACGCACGAGGCGAAGAAAGTTTCGGCGGACGAGTGGGCCAAGGCGCAGCCGCCGGTGAAGTTCGCTTCGTTCAACGACCAGCCGTTGGAAAAAATGAGCGTCATCGTCCACACCACGCGGCCCAACGGAACGCCCGCCGTGGTCCAGCCGGCGACGAAAGGTGCTGCCGGCGTCTCGCCCCAGGGTCAGGCCGCCGCCAATAAGAAAGATCGCGCTGTCATGTATACGCGGACGTTCAAGTTCGACGTCACTACGTTGAAGTCACGACTGGAGTCAATCATCGGTAAGCGGACCGCAGCGGAGGATTCCGCGACGAAGGGCGGCATTGTCTCTCGGAGTCCCACGGAGTCCGAAACCACAAGCAATCTCCTGGCTGCGTATCTTAAGAGCAAAGGGTTGGACTTCGTCGCGGGTCAGTCGGACAGACCCAGCGTCTATCTGAACGAAAGCGGCAGCGTTCTGACTGTGCGAGCGCCACTCTTACTGTTGGACAAGTTCGAACAAGAGTTGCAGGACTTGTTGAGTTATTCTGTTTTGGCTTCGGCACGTGAAGGCATCATCCCCACCGGCAAGGACGGCCAGCCGCTGAATCTCAATTTCGAATCCGGCACGCTGAAGGACTGGACAGCCACCGGCAACGCGTTCAACAAGCAGCCCATCAGGGGCGACACCGTCGCCAAGCGCCTCGCCGGCTCCGGCCGCACCGACCGCAGTTTGCACGAGGGCGACTATTGGATCGGCGGCTACGAGGCACTCGGCGACAAGCCCACGGGCACGCTGAGTTCCGTGCCGTTCAAGGTCACGCATCCGTGGGCGAGTTTTCTTTTCGCCGGCGGCAATCTTCCCGGCACGCGCCTCGAACTCGTGCGCGCGGACAGTCAGCAGGTCATCTTCACCGCGCGCGGCGTGCGACGGGAAAACTTGGTGCCCATGTCCGTTGATTTGCAGCCGCACGCGGGAAAGGAAATTTTCATCCGCCTCGTGGACGAGGAAACCGTCGGCTGGGGCCACATCAACTTCGACGACTTCCGCTTTCACGCCGAGAAGCCGGTGTTCGCCGCATTGGGGAGCGCGGGCGCCTCGCCCGCTGTTCGCGGCGCCTCGCCGCGAACATCCGGAGCGATTGGCGGGGCGCCAACCGCTGCGCCCGGGGCGGGCGCGCTCCCCAAAGACCTCCCGCCCGTGGACGACTTCAAATTCGCCGGCCTCAAGCCCGAGGAGGCCGCGCGCGAGATGACCCTCCCGCCCGGTTTCAAGGCCCACCTCTTCGCCGGCGAACCCGACGTGCGCAATCCCATCGCGTTCTGCCTCGATGACCGCGGGCGCGTGTGGGTCGTCGAGGGCCTGACCTATCCGCAGCGCGCGCCCGAGGGCCAGGGCAAGGACCGCATCCTCGTCTTCGAGGACACCGACGGCGACGGAAAATTCGACAAGCGCACCGTGTTCATGGAAGGGCTGAACCTCGTCAGCGGCATCGAATACGGTTTCGGCGGCGTGTGGGTCGGCGCGGCACCGTATCTTTATTTCATTCCCATCGCGGAGGGCGATTCGCCCAAGCCCGCCGGCAAACCGCAGGTCGTGCTCGAAGGCTTCGGTTATCAGGACACGCACGAGACCTTGAACACGTTCCGCTGGGGGCCCGATGGCTGGCTCTACGGTTGTCACGGCGTCTTCACGCATTCGCACGTGAAGCCCGCCGGCGCGCCCGACACCGAGCGGCAGTTCATCAACGCCGGCATCTGGCGCTTCCATCCCACGAAGAAAAAGTTCGAGGTCTTCGCCGAGGGCACGAGCAATCCGTGGGGCATGGACTTCGACGAGCGCGGGCAGATTCTGATGGAGGGCTGCGTGATTCCGCACCTGTGGCACATGATTCAGGGCGCGCGCTACCACCGGCAGGGCGGCCAGCATTATCTCCCGTCGCACGACGAGATTCAGCGCAACGACCCCGACTATTTCAAACAGGACTTCAGCGCAAAGACGCCGCGCCCGGCGGTGAATCCCTACGTTTATGACGACATCAAAACCATCGCCGACCACTTTCACTATGCTGGCAAGACGCCGCACGCGGGCAACAACCGTTCCGCCTCAGCCGGCGGCGGCCACGCGCACGCGGGGCTGATGGTTTATCTCGGCGGCAGTTGGCCCGAGCAGTATCGCGGCAAACTTTTCATGAACAACATCCACGGCGCGCGGATGAACATGGACATCCCCGAGCGCGCCAGCTCCGGTTTCGTGGGCAAGCACGGCGCCGACTTCCTCATCGCCAACGACAAGGCGTCGCAAATGCTCGACATGCGCTACGACCAGGACGGCTCGGTTTACGTGATTGACTGGTATGACCTGAACCAATGCCACCGCCCCGACCGCGCCGCGCACGACTACGACACGGGCCGCATTTTCAAAATCGTTTACGGCGACACGAAGACGACGAAGGTGGATTTGCAAAAAAAATCTGCGCGCGAACTGATCGAATGCCTGGTGCATCCGAATCACTGGTTTGCAGACCACGCACGCCGGATTCTGCAAGAACGAGCGAGTCGAAACGAACTGACGATTGATGATCGGACACTGCTTCGCGTGTTCGTTTCTCCTAGCCAGCGCTTTGCGTTGCCTTCAGAAGCCCTCTGGGTCGCGAACACAAATGCGGAGAGTAAGCTCCAGTTGATTTGGGCGATGCATGTTACCCGCGAGTTGTATGAGGAAGACATACTCATGTTGTTGCGACACGGAGTCGATGCTCGTGCTCAATTGTTGGTAAATGGGCAGGACGCGACGGGATCGGTGCAAGGGGCGACTGACTTAGTTCGCGCTTGGTTGATTCAATTGGCATGTGAGGAGGTAACGCTTGGAGCACGCGACCCGTATCACCATCCGACCGGGGCGATGTTCAAAGAATTGGGGCGGTTAGCTCGCGAAGACAAATCCCCCGTCGTCCGCCTCTACCTCGCCTCCGCCGCACAACGCCTGCCGGTCGAGCAGCGCTGGGACATCCTCGCCGGCCTCACCTCCCACGCCGAGGACGCCGAGGACCATAACCTGCCGTTGATGGCGTGGTATGCCGGCGAGCCGCTCGTCACCGCCGACCTCAACCGCGCGCTCGACCTTGCGCTCAACGCGAAGCTGCCGAACTACCTCGCCTTCACCGCGCGCCGTGCCGCCAGCCTCGGCACGTCCGATGCGATGAGCGCGCTCGTGAAAGCGGTTAGCCGTGTGACCGACGAGACCAAACAACTCGCCATCCTGCGCGGCATGGGCGAGGCGTTGCGCGGCCAGCGCACTGCGCCGGTGCCCGCCGGTTGGGACGCCATCGCCTCGAAACTCGCCGGCAATCCCGCGCTCCGCGGCGACGTGAACACGCTCTCCGCCAAGTTCGGCAGCCTTGGCGCCTTTGCGTCTTTGCGCGAACAGCTCCTCGACCCGAAGGCCGACACGGGCGCGCGCGCGTCCGCTCTCGACGCGTTGCTCAATTCCAAAGACCCGTCCCTCGCGCCGAGCTTGCAGCGATTGCTTGGCGACGAGGCTTTGCGCGGACAGGCCGTGCGCGCCCTCGCGAGCTACGACGACGCGTGGACGCCGTGGCTGCTGCTCGCCGTTTACAAGCAGTTCAATCCCGCCGAGCAGCGTGACGCGCTCGCCACGCTCGCCGCGCGCCCAGCCTACGCGCGCGTGCTCGTCGGCGGACTGGAGCAGAAGACCGTGGCCGCGCGCGATCTGACGGCGGAAACCGTCCGGCAGATTCGCAGCCTCAACCAGCGCGACCTCAATACGAAGCTTGACGAGTTGTGGGGCGCGGTGCGCGAAAGCCCCGCCGACAAGCTGAAGGAAATCGAGCGCTACAAAAAAATCTACGTTGCCGGCTACTCCACGCCCGGTGATGCCCGTCGCGGACGCGTGTTGTTCAACAAAACCTGCGGCCAGTGCCACACACTCTTTGAAACCGGCGGCAAGGTCGGCCCCGATCTCACCGGCTCGAACCGCGGCGATCTCGAATACATCCTGCACAACATCATTGATCCCAACGCGGAAATCCCGAACGACTACCGCGCCTCAACGGTGGAGATGAAGGACGACCGTTCCATCATGGGCATCATCAAGCTGCAAGACGCCAAAAGCGTGACGCTCCTGACCGCCACCGAGACGAACACGTTTCCGCGCGCCGAGATCAAATCCATCCGCCAGAGTGAAATCTCGATGATGCCCGAGGGCCTGCTCACGCCGCTGACCGACCAGGAAGTGCGCGATCTGATTTTCTATCTCCGCAGCCCCGGCCAGGTGCCGCTGCCGAAGGGCGGCCAGTAGGAGACGAGGTAACGAGGCTCAAACTTCCGGAACAGTCAGGGCTTCCTCACGTCGGACCCTGCACCTACGAAAAGAAAATGGCCGCGCTCTCACGAGCGTGGCCACGTTGAATTCGATAGCGGGCCGGAAGCCTACTTCTTCACCGCGGAGATGAGCTTCTTGTTCTGCTCCCACGCGGGGTTCGCGTTCGCCTCCCAGACGCGCAGGTTGCGGAAGCTCGCGGATTCGCCGGCGACGGTGAAGCCGAAGTTCGCCTTCGCCGTGCCGATGAGCGGGTCGGAGCCGTGGCTGCTCTTGCCATCAATCGTGGCAACCATTTCCTCGCCTTTGATCTCGACGACCACGGTGTGCCACGTGCCGGGCTTCATGGGCGTCGCGACCTGGTTGAACGGCTTGGCCTTGTCCGGGCCGTCGTGGTCGTGGTCGTCCTTCTGCGCGCGGAAGCCGGCGGGCGTGATCATCACGCGCGCGACGTGTTCCTTCGCGTCGTTGATGCTGAGGGTGGTCGTCTTGCAGCCGTCGAGACGCACGTCGTATTGGATGACGGCGTCCTGAAACTTCATCTGATGCCGCGCGACGGCACCGTGCATGTCGGCCTTCAACTCGGCACCCTTCATCGCGCCCTCGGCGATTTCCCATTTGCCCTTGCCGGCTGTCCACGCGGTCTGGTTGAGGTCATCGCTGAACACGAGTTTGCCGCGCTCGGTCATGAGGGTCTTGGGAAGTTCTTCGGCGGCAAACACGGCGGTGGCGGCGAGTCCGGCGACGAGGAGGAGGGAGGTCAGTTTCATTATGTGTTGTTTCGGACGAACGCGAGACGCGGGGGATTCGAGGGAGGTTACGGAGCGCGGAGTTCCTGCTCCGCGCGTTGCCCTCCATCATTTTCACGCAGAGCTGGAGCTCTGCGCTCCGCTTCGCAACGCGCACAGGCCCGCGAAGGTCAGCGCGCCATTCAGGATGAGCAACTCGAAGCCGAAGACGTAGCCGTTGAGCCACGCCTTGGAGTTCGCATCGAGCGCCCAGCAAATGAGCGGCGAGAGGACGCAAACGACGGGCGCGAGCGCCTCGCGGATCTGCCAGCGCGTGAAGAGGCCGAAGGCGAACAAGCCGAGCAACGGCCCGTAGGTGTAGCCCGCCATGCTGAGCACGAGGTCAATGACGGCGGAGTTGTTCAACGCGCGGAAGCCGAGGATGACCAGCAGCAGCACCACGGCGAAGCCGAGGTGGACCGTGTGGCGCAGCTTCGTGGTTCGTTCGTCCGTCGCATCGCCACGGCTGTCCACGCCCGCGACATCAATCAGGAACGAGGTCGTCAGCGTCGTGAGCACCGAGTCGGCGCTGTTGAAGGTCGCCGCCGTGAGGCCGATGATGAACACGAGCGCGGCGAACAGGCCGAGGTGTTCGAGCGCGAGCGTGGGGAAAAGTAGGTCGGTTCGCTCCGGCAGCGCGATGCCCTTCACCGTCGCGTAGTGGTAGAGCAACGCCCCGAGCGCGAGGAAGAAGAAGTTCACCACCACGACAACCACGCTGAAAAGGCAGAGGTTCTTCTGCGCGTCACGCAGTGAGCGGCAGGCGAGATTTTTCTGCATCGAGTTCTGGTCGAGGCCGGTCATCACGATGGCGATGGCCGCGCCGCTGATGAGTTGTCGCCAGAAATTTTTCGTCGTGGCCCAGTCGGCGAAGAACCATTGCGAGTGCGGGCTGGCTTTCACCGCGTCCACCATGCCCCCGAGGCCGAGGCCGAGTTCGTGCCCGATGGCCGCGAGCGAGAGCACCACGCCGAGCACGAGGAACGCGGATTGGAAAAGGTCCGTCCACACGAGCGTCTTGATGCCGCCCTTGAAGGTGTAAACGAGGATGAGCGCGATGATGGCCGCGACGGTGAGCCAGAACGGGATGCCCCATTTGTCGAAGACGAACGCCTGGATGACGCTCGCCGCGAGGTAGAGCCGCGCCGCCGCACCGAGCGTGCGCGAGAGCAGGAAGAAAACGGAGCCGGTCTTTTGCGCGTGCGGCCCGAAACGCGTGCCGAGGTAGCCGTAGATGCTCGTGAGTTGCAGCCGGTAGTAAAGCGGGAGCAGCACGCCCGCGATGACCCAGTAGCCGACCATGTAGCCGAGCACGACGGGCAGGTAGGAGAACTGGTTTTTGCCGACCGCACCGGGCACGGAGATGAACGTCACGCCCGAGAGCGAATCACCGATGAGCCCGATGGCCACGGCAAGCCACGGGGCGGATTTATTCGCGAGGAAATAACTCTGGTTCGTCGCGCCGCGGCTGGTGAACCACGCGATGGTCAGGAGAAAAACGAAGTAGCCCGCGATGCAACTGAGGATGAAACCGGGCGACATGGTGGCGGAGTTTTAGCACGCGCGGACGGAAGGCAAAAGAATTAGGCGAAAAATTGGGGCGAAAGATGGGAAGGCAATATTTTTCGCCCCAATTTTTCGCCTATGTCCCCGCCGCCAGTTTTCGCGGGCGATGCGTGGTGTCAGGCTGGCAATGCCGCCCGCTCTCCGGTGGCGGCGAGGAACGGGCTCGTCCCGTCGTCCACCAGCGCGTTGATGGCTTGCGGCAATTCCGCGCACGCGCGGTCCACAACTGAGGCGAGTTCGGCTTCGGACAATTTCACCCCGCGCGCGGCGGAGTGGGCAAAGGCACCGAGCGTCTGCCGCGCGTAGGCGAGCAGCCCCTGGCGCGGCGGCAGCGAGTAAATGGCGAGCGTGACGCCGAACACAAGCGTGTGCCAGCCGCTCGCCTCGCCGGCCTCGATGGCCTTGAGGTAGCGCTGCACCAGCTTCTGGTCGCGCAAGGGCCGCAGGCGGCGGAGTTGGTTGCGGCCGGCGTGGAGGCTCGCGAGCGCGAAGGGTTTCAGCACCGGCTCACGGGCGAGTTGCTGGTCGAGGGCGATGAGTTCGCGCGCCTCGAAACGGCTCGCGTGCTGCCACGCTTTGAAAATGGCGGGGAGCTCGACCGGCGCGAGCAGTTGCGTGCGGTAGGCATCAAGAAAGCGGCCGAGCGAGGCAGCGTCCTCGATGCGCGGGGAATTGAGCGCCGCGACGACCGCGCCCAGCGAGGCCGCGCCTTCGGGCGAGCCGAGCTGCTCCACGAACGGGGCGAGATCGCCCGCGAGTTCCGCGGCGCTGGCTGGCGCAAGTTGGGACTGGCCGTTCATCGGTTCATAAATCAGCAGGGCGATTGCCAAATCCACCCGGCCGATGAGGAAAGGCTACTGACGCGCCCGCGCGGTTAGCGAGCGGTAAAAGTTTCGCGCGGTGAAAATATAATTTGACCGGGAGTGGTGTCGTCATTTGGCTTCCCACGAACGGATTTCGCCCACCCCTCGTTCGCGTGAAAACTTTTCCGCCCCGTCACCGTCTTTTCCTTTGTGTCCCGCCGGGAACGTTCCTATCTTATTCCCGCTCGAAGCCCCGAACCGTTGGCTGAAGGCGGTGCTGGCTTTGACTCGAATTATTTATGAGCAACCCTGTCGTCGCCACCACGGCCCTCGCTGCCAAGCCCGCCGCCCACTCCCGCCACAAGCCCAAGTATCCCGGCATCCGTGTCACGTGCAACGGCAACCAGCTCGTCACGCAACATGTCGAGACGCGCATCACAGAGGGTGGCGTGTTTTATCCCATCACGCCGAGCACGGAGGGCGGGGAGATTTACCAGGCCTCTTACGCGACGGGCGAACTCAACGTGTGGGGCCAGCAAAAAGTCGCGATTGAAACCGAGGGCGAGCACGCAGCGCAGGGCGGCGCGACGGCTTACGCGGTGTGCGGGCGGCGCACAGTGAACTTCACGTCCGGCCAGGGCATCGTTTATGCGATGGAGCAATATTACCACGCGCCGGGGAAGCTCTCGACGATGGTCATCGAAGTCGGCGCGCGCGCGCTGACGAAGCACGCGCTCAACGTCCACTGTGGCCACGATGATTTCTACGCCGCGCTCGACACGGGATGGACGATGCTGATGTCGAAGGACGCGCAACAGGCCGCCGACCAGGGCATCATTCTCCGCAAGGTCAACGAGCTCGCGCTGAATCCCGGCATGAACATCCAGGACGGGATGCTCACGACGCACTCGGAGCGCATGTATCTCGCGCCCGAGGCGGAACTGCTCCGCGAGTTTCTCGGCGCGGCGAATGAGATGATTGACTGCCCGACTCCCGCGCAGCGCGAAATTTTCGGGCCCAAGCGCCGCCGTGTGCCGCAGATGATGGACCTCAAGAATCCCGTGCTGCTCGGTCCGGTGCAAAATCAGGAGCATCACATGAATGGCGTGGTCGCGCGCCGGAACAATTTCAACGAGCCGATTCTGGGAATGCTCGAACACGCCTACGCCGAGTTCGGCCGGCTGACGGGCCGTCACTACGGGCTGATTCACGAATACAAGACCGAGGACGCGGACACGGTGTTCGTCTCGCTCGGCTGCGCGGCGGACAACATCGAGGCGGGGTGCGATTATCTGCGCGAGCAACGCAACGCCAAGGTCGGTTCGATTCACATCAACGTCATCCGCCCGTTCCCCGAGGCGGCCGTCATCAATGCCCTGCGCGGCAAGAAGAACGTCATCATCCTCGAACGCACCGACGAAGGCCTGGCCGGCGACAATCCGCTCGCGCGCGACATCCGCGTGGCACTCGGCAAGGCGAACGAAGTGACGAATTTCGGCGGCGCGCTTCCTGCACTCACACCGGCGGAGACGCCGCGCCTGTTCCGTGGTGCCTACGGTATTGGTTCACGCGACTTCCGTCCGGAGCACACGCTCGGCGCGTATGAGTTCGCGACCGGCGTGAGCAAACGCAAGGACGGCGCGAGCGCGGCGGACGGCGAGACGTTCTTCGTCCTCGGCGTGGACCATCCCTATGCGGTCATCAGCAAGGACACGCCGTCGTTGCTGCCGGACAAGTCCATCGCGGTGCGGTTCCACTCCATCGGCGGCTGGGGCATGATTACGACGGGGAAAAACCTTGGCGAACTCGTCGGCGATTTCGGCCAATACATTTCCGAGCGAGCGGGCGAGCGCGACGAGGACGGCTTCATGGTTGAGAAGCTCTACGTGATGGCGAATCCGAAATACGGCTCGGAGAAAAAAGGCGCGCCCACGAATTACTACCTCACCGTCGCGCCCAAGCCCATCAAGGTGAACTGCGAGTTGAACCATGTGGACGTTGTGCTGTGCTGCGACCCGAAGGCCTTCACGCATACGAATCCGCTCGACGGTCTCAAGAAAGGCGGCGCCTTCGTCTGGGAATCGAGCGACGACGTGAACACGGCTTGGACGCGCATCCCGGCGAAGTATCGCCAGTTCGTGAAGGACAACGGCATTCGCGTTTTCATTCTGCCCGGCTTCGACATTGCCCGGAAGGCGACCAAGCAGACCGAACTGCAACTGCGCATGCAGGGCAATTCGTTCCTCGGCGCGTTCTTCCGCGTCAGCCCGTTCCTGCAGGAGTTCGGCATCAGCGAGGAGAATTTTCTGGAGAGCGTGCAGAAGCAGTATCAGAAAAAATTCGGACGCTTCGGCGACGCCGTCGTGGCCTCGAACATGACGGTGATGACCGAGGGCTTCTCGCGTGTGGTGGAAATCAAATACGGCGAAGCTGCGGACGCTGACCGTTCCTCGATGCGCAATCCGCCAGTGGTTCCGCTGGGCCAGCACGATTTGCTTCCGACCGCCGGTTGCGGCACGGCCTGCGGGGGCGTGCCGATGCCGCCAGCGCAGCAGTCACGCATTCCGCTGCAATCGCTGGGCAAGTTCGACAGCGAATTCCGCGCAGGCCTTGGCTACCACCAACCGGCGGGCGCGTTCGCATCCGTGGGCGTGATGGGCGCGGGCACGGGCGCGACGCAGTCCAAGTATAACGCGCGGCGAGAGACGCCGGTTTACATTGCGGAGAATTGCACGCAGTGCATGGAGTGCATCACCGCCTGCCCCGACACCGCGCTGCCCAACACCGCACAGGACGTGGTGACCGTGCTCAGGACGGCGGCGGTGAATTACATCAAGGACACCGCCGAGCGGAAGAAGGTGCTCAACGAACTTCCCGGCATTGAGCAGCGCGCCCGCGTGAAGATGAACGAGTCGGTGAAGGCGAAGACGAATGTGCCGTTCAAGGACATCATCGCCGCCGAGGTCACCGCGCTCACCGGCGTCGCCGACGCGGCCAAGGCTGAGTTCACCGGCATCATCGCCAAGCTTCCGATTGCCTACTCGAACGTCCCGGCCATTTTCCGCTCGCTTGAAAACAAGACGCCGGGGGCGGGCGGCCTGTTCTCCATTTTCGTCAGCGACCTCTGCAAAGGTTGCGGCGAATGCGTGACGGTTTGCGGCGACCACGATGCGCTGCGCATGACTCGCGAGACGGAGGAACTGAACGCCGACCTCACGACCGCGCAGATTTTCTCGCGCCTGCTGCCCGACACGCCGCAGAAATTCCTCGGCCTCTACAACGACAGCGACGCCGCGAATTCCCGCGAAGCCGCGCTGCGCAATCACCTCATGGTGCGGCGCAATTACGAGGCGCTCGTCTCCGGCGACGGCGCGTGCGCCGGCTGCGGTGAGAAGTCCATCCTCCGCGCCGTGGCCAGCACGACCGAGGCTTACATGAGGCCGCTCTATCACAAGAAGGCCGACCGCCTTCGCGCCAAGGCCGAGCGCCTGACCCAGGAAGGCGCGCAGAAGCTCGCCGCGCTCAAGGCTCGCGATCAGGCCGAGTATCAACTGTTCCGCACCACGTTCGCGCACGTCATCATCGGACTGGGTGGCGAGAATGACGACGACACCGCCAAGCGCATCGCCGATTACGAGGCGAAGCACGGTGCCATCACGGACGAGCAACTACTCGGCGGCTTGGTCGCCGTGTTGAAGCAGGACGCTTTCAATCACAAGGATCTCCAGGCCGTGGACGGACGCCGCGCCAACGGCATGTCCGTGATGATGATGGGCGCGAGCACCGGCTGTAACACGGTTTACGGCTCCACGCCGCCGTCGAACCCGCATCCGTATCCGTGGATGAACTCGCTCTTCCAGGATGGCTCCACAATTTCGTGGCTCATGGCTGAGTCGGTCATCATCCATCACGCGCGCAGCTCCGTGGTGCCCGAGCGCCTCACCGACATGTTGCTCGACCGCACGGAAAACGTAGCGAGCACGGCGGAATACTTTACCCTCACGCATCTCGACGACGCGCTCATGACCGAGCAGGAAATCAAGGAACTGCCCAAGGTCTGGGTCATCGGCGGCGACGGCGCGCTCGGCGACATCGGCTTCCAGAACGTCTCGAAGGTCATGTTGCAGAACCGCCCGAACATCAAAATCCTGATGCTCGACACGCAGGTTTACTCCAACACCGGCGGTCAGAATTCCGACAGCTCCACGATGCTCGGCGGTTACGACATGAACCAGTTCGGCGTCGCCTCGCAAGGCAAGCTCATCGAGAAAAAGAGTGTCGCCGAAGCGTTCACGTCGGGCCACGGTTCGCCGTTCGTCGCGCAGGTC
>JACQFS010000009.1 GCA_016199935.1 Verrucomicrobiota bacterium | reverse complement strand
GCAATAGTCCACATGCTTGAGCGCGGGCGTGACGATGCGAGCGAAGCGGTTGCTGTTTTCGCTCACGACATCCACGCTGGTTTTCATTCCAGCAGCTTGCGCCTTGGCGAGCAACGCGGCGGCTTTGGTTCCGAAATTTTCATCCGATTGATCGAGCGAATCGAGCAGGAGCAAATAACCGAGGTGAAAAATTCTGGCCGGGATTTTTTTGAAATTTAAATCGCCGCCATCCCAAAGCGCGTTGGCGCCGCGATTGTGAAAAAAAGTTCTGCGTCCGCCGTTCTCTTCGGTCATCACGTCGGTGTAGCTCGTGGGCGCGGCGGGAGTGGACTTGAGGAACTTCGTGTCCACCTTGTGCTTCTTGAGGTCTGCGAGGATGAAATCCCCGAGCAAATCCTTGCCGACGAGGCCCGCGGCCTGGAGCGGAAATTTCGCGCCGAGTTTGGCGAGGTCGAGCAGCACATTGTATGGCGCGCCACCGGTGCCCTGTGACTGGCTGGAAATGTTCGCGAGCGACTCCGCGTGCGGATACACGTCGATCATCTTGACCTGGTCAATGATCCAGTTGCCGCCGCCGAGGACGCCGTTGCGGCTGGAGGAGCCTTTCGCTTTCATGGTTTCGCGAGGGTAACGAGGCGGAGGAGTGAGGGCAAGGCGGTTTTCGACGGCGAAGCGCAAAGCTCAAGGGAAGTTCCAGCTTCCAAGTTCGATTGCCAACAGATTTCGCACGCGGCCCTTGCCGCTGCGTCGCGTCATCGCTACCGTCGCCGCGATTCCACCGCGCGCATGAGCGACCCCAAACACCAACGCGACATCGAGCGCGCCAACGCCGGACTACTCCCCGCGCTCGGTCTCTTCACCACCACGATGCTCGTCATCGGCGGCGTCATCGGCTCGGGCATCTTCCGCAAGCCGGGCCTCATGGCGGGGCAGATCGGCTCGCCGGAAATTCTGCTCGGCGTGTGGGTGCTCGCGGGCGTCATCACGCTCATCGGCGCGCTCACCAACGCCGAGACCGCCGCGATGATTCCGGCGACCGGCGGCCAGTTCCTTTTCTTCGAGCGGATGTATGGCCCGTTCGTCGCGTATCTGTTCGGCTGGGCGGTGTTCGCGGTGATCCAGACCGGCTCCATCGCCGCGCTCGCCACCGTGTTTGCGGAATACTCGACGCAGTTCGTCGCGCTGCCCGAACTCACCGGGCCGATGGCGACCTTCTCCTTTCACATCCCGTTCATCGGCGACGTGACGCCGTTTCGGGACCTCGGCGTGAAAGGTCTCGCCGCGCTGCTCATCGTGGCGCTCACGGTGGTCAACTATCTTGGCGTGAAATTTGGCGGCGCGGTGCAAAACATTTTCACCATCGCCAAACTCGCGGGGATGCTGCTGCTCGTGCTCGGCGCATTCCTGCTGCCGACCGGCGGCAGCGTGGCGCACCTCAGCACCGCGAGCGCGACGTTGCAGCCGCACGGACTCGCGATGGTCGCGGCCATCGCGGCGGCGTTGCAGGGCGCGTTCTGGGCCTACGACGGCTGGAACAAAATTTCCTACGTCGCCGGCGAGGTGAAGAACCCGCAGCGCAATCTCCCGCGCAGCCTCCTCTTCGGCATGGCCGCCGTGATGGCCATCTACTGCACGATGAACCTCGCCTACGCCTGGGTGCTGCCGGTCGAGGAAATGGCGAAATCAAAACTCGTCGCCGCCGACGTGGCGGAGAAATTTTTCGCCGGCGGCGGACGCTGGATCGCGCTCGTGGTGATGGCCTCCACGCTGAGCGCGGCCAACGGGACCATCCTCGCCAGCGCGCGCGTCTATTTTTCGATGGCGCGGCGCAACGTCTTCCCCGCGCTGCTGGGCAAGGCGCATCCGCGCTTTCACACGCCGGCGGCGGCGCTGGTGGCGCAGGCCGTGTGGAGCGTGCTGCTGCTGTTCAGCGGCACGTTCGACACGCTCACCGACACGCTGATTTTTGTAAGCTGGATTTTTTACGGCGCGAGCGCCTATGGCGTCTTCGTGCTGCGGCGCAAGGAGCCGGACACCCAGCGGCCGTATCGCGTGCCGGGTTATCCGTGGCTGCCGTGGGTGTTCGTGCTGTTCTCCGCGGCGTTCCTCGCGCTGACGATTTACAACGACGTGACCGCGTATCGCGCGGCGGTCGCGGCGGGCAAGCCCGCGCTCATCAACTCGGCCTTCGGCCTCGCGCTCGTGATGATTGGAACGCCCATCTACTTTTTCTATCGCTCGCGCAACGCGAAGACTGCGGGCGGGGACGGTCAGCAAGGCTGAATCACTTGCCCTTGTATCCCGGCCCGCGCAGCACGCGGCCCGGCAGCGCGCCCGTCACCTTCCCGTCCGCGAAAACCACCGTGCCGTTCACGATGACGAACTTGATTCCCTCCGACGGCGCGGTGGGTTGGCCGAAAGTTGCGCGGTCGGTGATGGCGTCGGGGTCGAAGATGACGAGGTCCGCGGCGAGGCCTTCGGCGATGCGGCCGCGGTCGTGCGCGAAGATTTGGTTCGCGGCGACGGCGGACATTTTCGCCACGGCTTTCTCCAACGACATCACGCCGAGGTCGCGCACGTAGCGGCTGAGGATGCGCGGGAAGGAACCGTAGGCGCGCGGGTGCGACGCGATGGTCGAGCCGCCCGCCGGCCCCACGTCGGTGCAGAACGACACAAACTCCGCGCGCATCGCCTTGATCTTGTTCGCCTCGCTCATGGTCTGCGGCATCGCGAACGCGCCGCCGTCGTTGAGCAGGTCGAAGAAAATTTCCCACGCGTCCCGGCCCGTGGCCTTCGCGATGGCGGCGATGCTCTGGCCGTTGAATTTCTGATACGCCTTCGCGCCGATGCGGCCGACGACGACGCGGTCCCAGTCGCGGCCCGTGTGGCGGAACCAGTTTTCGTAGCCGGTGCCGGTTTCCATTTCGCGGCGGATGTCGGCGCGCACGGCGGCGTCCTTGAGCTGCGCGCGGAATTTTTCCTGACCGCCCGCGAAGAAGCGCGGGTGCACGAAGGCTTCGAGGTCGAGGCCGTTGTTGATGTAGGGATAGACGTCCGAGTCCACCTCGCGGCCCGCGGCGCGCGCGGCGTGGATGCGCGCGAGGGCGAGTTCCATCTTGCCCCAGTTCGCCTGGCCGGCGGTCTTGAGATGGAAAATATGGACGGGCGTGCGCGCCGCTTCGCCGATGCCGATGGCCTCGTCAATCGCCTCCAGCAAACGGTCGCCCTCGTTCCTCATGTGCGTGTAGTAGCGCCCGCCGGATTCGCCCGCGACGCTGCACAGCGCGGCGATCTCGTCCGTCTTCGCGAAGACGGCGGGCGGATAAATCAGCGCCGTAGAGGCGCCCACCGCGCCCGCCTCCATCGCCTCACGCACGAGGGATTTCATCTGCGCCAGCTCGGCGGCGGTCGGCGCGCGGTCCACGTCGCCGATGACGATGCTGCGGACCTGCGTGTGGCCGACGGTCTGCGCGACGTTCATCGGCATTCCCTTCGCGTCGAGCAGCGCGAGATACTCGCGCATCGTGCGCCAGCCGGCTTTCTTCGCGTCAGCGTCGCCGAGCGGCGCGGCGGATTCGCCTTCGCCGGTGAGGATGGTGGTGATGCCTTGGGAGAGGAGATTCACGGCGGCCTCGCGATTCGTGAGGAACGGCGTCGCGGTCTGGCCCATCATGTCAATGAAGCCGGGTGCGACGATGAGGTCGTGGGCGTCTATTCCCTTTCCTTCCCTGGCGCCTCTGCCGCCGACCAATCCGTGCGGGCCCAGTCTCGTGATCTTCTCGATGCGCCCGTCGGTGATCACGATGTCCGCGCGATACCAAGGTGCGCCGGTGCCATCCACGACGCGCGCGTTGAAAATGGCTAGATCGTAACTGAGGATGGGATTGGTTTGTGCGAAGGCGGCCGACGCGCGGAGCACGAGCAGGAGGAGCAGCGCGGCCCGGAGCGCGGCGTTTACGCCGCTTCGTCGTCCGGTGTTAGTTGCGCTCTCGAATGATTCAACGCGCTCTGGCCTGCGCACGTTGAAGCGGCGTGAACGCCGCGCTCCGGTCGCCGTCGGCGCGTCACTCGTTTGGATTTGAAATGCGGCTTCGGTTTTCATGGTTCATTTCTCCCTTTCCAGTTTCACCCAGTGCGAGAGCGCGAAGTAGCCCTCGGCCTCGGCGACGCAGATGCCGGTGAGCGCGCCGTCGTTCGCGCGCAGGCGGAACTCCAGCGTGACGGTGCCGTGGTGGCTGGGCTGGGTGTTGAGCACGCCTTCCATCTGGCCGGTGAGCTGGTTGTTCGCGAAGGAAACTTTTTCGAGCCGCACCGACGGCTGCGTGCCGAAGGTCGCACGCGCGATGCCGCTCTCTTCGACTTCGAGCGCGAGCGGGATGTCGCCGTCGTAGTGGGCGAGTGAGCCGCGCCATTTGCCCGTGAAGTTGCCGGGGTTCGTGACGCGTTTGGATTCTGATTTCACTTCGGCTGGCTCCGCGGTCTTGCCGGGGAAAAGCGCGCGGGTGATGCGCTGGCAGATTTCCTCGCGGAACGTGGCGGCGTTGGTCGGGCCGTAGGCGCTCGCGTTGAGCAGCATCACGAAGCCCGCGCGGTCGTCGGGAAAGGCGCGGATGCGCGTCGCGACGCCCGGCATCCCGCCGCTATGGCCGAAGCTGCGATGGCCCATATACGGCTCGACGAAGAAGCCGAGGCCGTAACCGTTCTCCGGCTTGTCGGGCGAACGCGCGGCGCTGAAGGTCTGCATCGCACGCAGCGTGCCGGGTTTGAAAAAGCGTTTGCCGTCGAGTTCGCCGTCGTTGAGGTGCAGGCGGAGAAAGCGCGCGAGGTCGTTCGCGCTGCTCCACACGGCGGAGGCGCCGTCGTGATCGAAGCCGTAGGGCGGCACGCGCACGAAGCGGCCGGCGATGTCGTAGCGGTATTGCGTGGTCGCGTCGCGCGCGACGCTGCGGCGCACGTGGTCGGAGGTGTGTTTCATCCCGAGCGGATCGTAGAGCTTTTCCTCCATGAATTTTCCCCACGGCTGCTTCGCGGTGAGTTCGGTGATGTAGTCCACGACGCCGAAGGCGAGGTTGCAGTATTCCCAGCGGCTGCCGGGCACGGTGTGCGCGAAGCCGTAGCGACTGATGGTCAAGTCACGCGGCGGAGGGGCGATGCCGTCGCGGAAAAAATTTGCATGCACCGGCAGGCCGGCGGTGTGGTTGAGCAGCCGGCGCACCGTTATGTCCTCGGCGCGGCCGGCGCGCGCGGTGAACTTCGCCCGCGGGAGGTAGTCGTTCGCCGGCCGGTCGAGTTCGATTTTCCCCTGGTCAACGAGCAGCATGAGGCCGGTGGTGGCGATGGGTTTGGAGACGGACGCCATCAGATACACGCTGTCCGAAGTGGCGGGGCGTTTGGTTTCCAAGTCGGCGAGTCCGAAGCCCTCCGCCCAAATCACGCGGTCATCCTTCAGCACCGCGACGGCGACGGATGGCGCGCGCGCCTCGCGGATGCCGCGCTGGATGAACTCGCGCACCGCGGCGAACTCCGGCGGCGCGGGCGTGTCCTTCGCGGCGAGCGGAAAGGCGGAGGCGAGCGCGATCAGACCGGCGGAAAGGCGCGGGAATTTTTTCATGCGACTGGTGGTGCGCGGATGATGCGCGAACGCGCGGCGCGGTCGAGCGGATTGTGCGGCGCAGCCGCGCTCCGGTCACTTCGCCGCGCGCACCAGCAGCACCGGCACGGTTGCCCGATGCCGGACGTGGGAAATCGTGCTGCCAAAGAGCAGATCGCCGATGAACCGGTGGCCGTGCGTGGTCATGGCGATCAAGTCGCAGTGTTCGCGCGCGGCGGCCTTGAGGATTTCCGCCGGCGGATCGCCCAGCGCGAGTTCAGTCGTGACCGCCAGGCCGCGGGCGCGCAACTTCTCTGCGGCGGCTTCGAGATATTTCCGGTCAGCGATCATCTCCTCGGACTCGGCGAGCTTGAGCTTGTCGAAATGGCGGGCGGCCCAGCCATCGGCCACGTGCATGAGCAGCAGGTGCGACTTGAAATGCGCCGCCAGCTCTGTCACGTGCGGCAGCAGGCTCTGGTCGGCGGCGGTGGCGTCGAGCGCGACGAGGATTTTGCGATACATGGGGCGTGAGGAGTAAGGAGTGATGCGTAATCAGCGGCGGACGGTCAGTGAGACTTCGTCAGCCACGCGGTGAGTCCGAAGGTGTCGGCGAGCAGTTTCACGTTCAGCACGATGATGATGGCGGCGGTGAGCCACGCGAGCACTTTCACCCACACCGGACTGGCGAACTCGCCCATCTTGCGCCGGTCGCTCGTGAAGAGCACGAGCGGCACAACGGCGAAGGGCAGTTGCAGGCTGAGGATCACCTGGCTCAGCACGAGCAGGTCGGTCGTCTTGCTCTCACCGTAGAGCGCGGTGACGATGACGGCGGGAATGATGGCGATGAGCCGCGTGATGAGCCGGCGCAACCACGGGCGCAGGCGGATGTTCAGGAAGCCCTCCATCACGATCTGACCCGCGAGCGTGCCGGTGAGCGTGGAGTTTTGTCCGCTCGCGAGCAACGCCACCGCGAAGATCGTGCTCGCGATGGTTACGCCCAGCACGGGCGAGAGCAGCTTGTAGGCGTCTTGGATTTCTTCAACTTTTTGGCTCCCACCGTGAAACGCCGCGGCGGAGACGATCAGGATGGCGGCGTTGATGAACAGCGCGAACATGAGCGCGACCGTCGAGTCAATGGTCGCGAACTTGATCGCCTCGCGCCGGCCCTCGGGCGTGTGCTCATACTTGCGCGTCTGCACGATGGACGAGTGGAGGTAGAGGTTGTGCGGCATCACCGTGGCGCCGAGGATGCCGATCGCGAGGTAGAGCATCTTCGGATTCGTGATGATTTCAAATTTCGGCACGAACCCGCCGAGCACCGCGACGACGCTCGGTTGGGAGAAAATAATTTCCGCGAAGAAGCACGCGCCAATGGTGAGGATGAGCGCGATGACGAGCGCCTCGATGTAGCGAAAGCCCTTGTTCTGGAGAAACATCACCACCAGCACATCGAGCGCGGTGATGCACACGCCCCAGACGAGCGGGATTTTGAAAAGCAGATTCAGCGCGATGGCCGAACCGACGACTTCCGCAAGGTCGCACGCGCAGATGGCCACCTCGCACAGCACCCACAGCACCACGGACACCGGCTTGGAGTAATGATCGCGACACGCCTGCGCGAGGTCGCGTCCGGTGACGATTCCGAGCCGGGCGCAAAGCGATTGCAGGATGATCGCCATGAGGTTCGAGATGAGGATGACGCTGAGCAGCGTGTAGCCAAACTGCGAACCGCCCGCGAGGTCAGTGGCCCAATTGCCCGGGTCCATGTAGCCGACGGCCACGAGATAGCCGGGGCCGGAAAAGGCGAGCAGCTTGCGCCAGAAGCCGAGGTGCTTCGGCACGGGAATGCTCTGGTGGACTTCGTGCAGACTGGGCGTCGGGCTCGACCGACGCCAGCCGTCGTCGGCGGCGGGCGGGGGCGTGACACTGGGTTCGGCGGGTTCCATGGCGCGTCAGAAGCGGGCGGAAATTCCGACGAACGGGGCGACATCGTCGGCGGCACGCGTGAGGCCGAGATTCACTCCCGCATCGAGCTGGAGATTTGGGGTCAGTCCGTAAGTGAGTCCGAAGTCAGCCGTCGCGATCCACGACGAACCGCGCTCCGCACTGACCGAACTGAAAAATTCCGCGTAGCCGCCGAGCTTGCCCACGAGGTCGTGGCTGAACGTGATGGACTGGATGAACTCCGCGTGGTGCCCGCGCCCGGCCACATCGCGCGCGGCGTCGAACTGCGCCATCGCGCCCAGGTCCCAGCCGCGCGGAAGTTTCACCGCGAGCGGCACGATGAGCCCGCCCTCGACCGAGCCGTTGCCGAGCTGGCTCTGCGCCGTCGGCCATTTCACGTAGGGCATCAAGCCGAGCGCCGTCGTGCCGCCGTCGTTTCCCCAGAGGTTCACCTTGAGCCGCGTGAGCACGTCGCCGAAACCGGATGGCCGCTGCACCATCCCCGCAGTCGTGCTGCTGGTGCGAACCTGATTGAAAGTCGGGAGGATCAACTGAAGGTCCGCCGAGTTGCACAGGCCGAGCTTGAGATTCACCGGCGCGAATGACCAACTCCGCACGCGTGTGTCGTCATGCGCCACGTTGCGCCGGTCGTAGCTGAACGTCACCAGGTCCATCTCCAACTGGGCGTGCCCCGCGTCCACGGTGAACGGGCTCTCGGTCTTGTCCGGCCGGTCGGTGGTCAACTCGCGCATCTGCGCGGCCGGCGTGGGATGGAACAACGTGTAGTTCCCTTTGTCCGCCTCCGCGCCGAACCCGGCCGACGCCGCGGACAGCCCGAGGCCGGCGGTCAACGCGGCGCGCCAGTTCGACAACAGTTCCCTCATGCGCGCGAGACCTTAGCGGAAGAAAAGTTTGCCGCAAACAGAAAATTTAGATGTGTCTAACTTCGTTCCCGCTTCACGGCACAACGTTGCCTCGCGCCGTCCGCCAACGGCGGAGTGCTTGGTTTCGCCTCCCCGCGCCCCTACGCTGCCGCCATGCGACCGGTGGACATTCAGCAAATCGGCGAGGAACTCGCCCTCAAGTGGGACGACGGCACGGAAAGTTTCGTGACGTTGGAAAAACTGCGCCGCCATTGTCCGTGCGCCTCGTGCGCGGGCGAGCGCGACATCATGGGCAACCTCTACAAGGGACCAGACAAGCCGCTCTCCGCCTTCGCGTTCAAACTCATGCGGCTCCAACCCGTCGGCGGCTACGCGCTTCAGCCGGTGTGGGCGGACGGACATGCGACGGGAATTTTTTCCTTCGAGTATCTGCGCCAGGTGGCGGCGGGGTGAGAAGCACCGAGTTCCAAAGAGAAAACTCCAAGCGAGCCGGGCGCGCTTGGAGTTTGATTATTGGAAGTTGAAGTTTCCCTGGAGCTTGGTGCTTGGAGCTTGGAGCTCTTCCTACTCTCCGATGAGCAGCGGCGTCTGCATGAACACCGGCAGATAACCCGCCTTGTCGGGACGGCTCCGCTCCGGCCGCTCTGGCTTTTCCGGCCGCGGCACCGGCTTCTTCGCCGTCTCGATCTGCCCGGTGGCGAACTCGATGACGTGGTCCTGATGGATGAGCCAGTGCAAATCACCCGCGAGCGCGGCCTGCTCCGGCGTCGGCTCCGGCGCGGGCGCGGGTTGCGCCAGGGCGTCCGGGGCGGCGACCACAGCCGCGCCGTCCGCCGACACCGCGACCGCGGCGGTCACGGGTTTCGGACTCGGCGCGAGCGCGGCGACAAGTTGCTTGCGCGTGCATTTCGGATGCGCGTTGAGATGGCCGATGATGCGTTGCACGCCGTCCGAGACGGGCGTGCTCTCGAGATCGAGATACGTCGGCCGCGCGACCGACACGTGCGTGAAGGTCTTGTTGACCTTGAAGAACTGAAGCCCGTGGTTGGCGAACCGCTGGCTCAACACCGTCGCGAGCCGGAGCGGATGATGCACCTGATCATCCGCGGCGCGACGCGCGAGCGTGCGCAACGGTGCGGCGCGCAACTGAAGCGCGACGGCCCCCGAGAGCGTGTGCTGCTCGACCGCGCGCAGCAGGTTCGGGAGGTGCGTGGCGCGGAAATGCTTTTCCACCTCGGCCATCGTCGGAAGTTTCGCCGCCTCGGAGACGTTGAGGCAGACGAATTCCGTCTTGAAGCTCTGCTCCTCGACCCACTTCTTCACCACGGCCTCGTCGCGCACCATTTTCACGCGCGCCTTGAACATATCGAATGGCATCCGGCTGAAACGCTCGGCGTGCAGCTTCGCGAGCTTGCTCTGGTAATCGTGATAGTTCGGCGGCCCGAGGACGAGCCCGCTCACGCCGCACTGCGCAACCAGCGTGTAGGTGCCCTTGGGCGGATCGCACGGCGTCCGTTCCGCCTGATAGAAAGTGGCGAAATGTTTTTCGAGCATGTGCTTCACCGCCTCGTCGGCGGAAAGCCACAGCGTCTCGTCAAGGCTGCACACGAGCAGCGGCTCCTCCGGCGTGCCGTCCGCCTTCTTCACGACCGAGAAATGCACGACGAAGCGCTCGGGCTTCTTCATCACCAGCGCGGCGATCTCGAAGAGCGGATAGGCGCGACCCGTGAGCTTGATCTGCCGCGCGAGCGATTCGACGCCGATGGTCTCCGGCAAAATCTCCGCGTTCACCTTCGGCAACGCCGGCAATTCTGCGCGCTCCGGACGCGGGCCGCGGTCGCCGCGGAAGTCGCGCCGGTCGCCGCCACCAGGCCCATCGCGCCGCGGACCGCCGCGACCTTCGGGCCGGCCTCCACCGCCGGGACGCCCACCGCCACCGGGACGGCCGGGACCGCCCGCGCCCTGCGGACGCGGCCGGCGATCGCCGAAGCCACCGCCACCGCGACGGCCGGTATCGCCGCGCAATTCGCGGTCGCTCGCGCCGGGGTGATTGGCGAAGCGGTTGGTGTCCGTGTTCTGCTTCGCCCACGCGGGGAGAAGCGCAAGTTCGAGATCAAGCTCGGTGTTCGATGTGTTGCTCATGGTGTCTGGCCGGGTTGATTTCAAAGGCCCGGCAAAAATGGGGCGGCAGATTGCGGTGGCGTTTCGGGGAATGCAAGCGTTGGAAACAGCGGGTTTTTCCGTCGCCGGCGCCCACCGCTTTTCACCCGCTCGCCCACCAATGAATCCTTTGCCTTCACGCCCGCCCGCCGCTATAACCGCGCGCTGACATGATTTCGACCGGGAACCCAAACTTGAACCACACGAGCGACGACGGCGGCGGCGGCAATCTCAAGCCCATCCGCAAATTGATGGCCGCCAACCGCAGCGAGATCGCCATCCGCATTTTCCGCGCGGGCACCGAGCTCGGCCTGCGCACCGTCGCCGTCTATGCGCAGGAGGATCGCTTCTGCATGCACCGCTTCAAGGCGGACGAAGCCTATCTCATCGGCACGGGCAAGGGCCCGGTCGCCGCGTATCTCGACATCGAGGGCATTGTCGCCGTCGCCAAGGAAAAGGGCGTGGACGCGATTCATCCGGGCTACGGATTTCTTTCCGAGAATCCCGGCTTCGCCCGCGCGTGCGCGAAGGCGGGCATCACGTTCGTCGGCCCGAGTCCGAAGCTGCTCGACATGATGGGCGACAAAACCGCCGCCCGCGCGCTCGCGCAAAAGATCAAAGTGCCCGTGCTGCCCGGCACGGAGGAGCCGGTCGCCGACCGCGCCGCCGCGCTCAAGCTCGCGAAGGAGATCGGCTTCCCGCTCATCATCAAGGCGGCGTTCGGCGGCGGCGGACGCGGAATGCGCGTGGTGAAAAAAGAGGGCGACCTCGCGACGTTGCTCGACGAGGCGCAGACCGAGGCGGACCGCGCGTTCGGCAATCCCGCCGTGTTCCTCGAAAAATACATCCCGCGCGCGAAGCACATCGAGGTGCAGATTCTCGGCGACAAACACGGCAACGTCATCCATCTGCACGAGCGCGACTGCTCGGTGCAACGCCGCCATCAGAAGGTCGTCGAGGTCGCGCCGAGTTACGGCCTGCCGGAGAGCATCATCAAGGAATTGTGCGACGCCGCGGCGCGCATCGCTCGCGAGATTCGTTACGACAACGCGGGCACCATCGAGTTCCTTTACGATTTGGAGAGCCACCAGTGGTTCTTCATCGAGATGAACCCGCGCATCCAGGTCGAGCACACGGTCACGGAAGTAATCACCGGTCTCGATCTCGTGCGCGCGCAAATCCTCATCGCGCAGGGCCACGCGCTGCACTCGAAGGAAGTCGGGATGCCGCCGCAGGATCAGATCGCGCGCAACGGTTACGCGCTCCAATGCCGCGTCACGACCGAAGACCCGGAGAACAAGTTCACGCCCGACTACGGCAAGCTGCTCGCGTATCGTTCGCCCGGCGGCTTCGGCATCCGGCTCGACGGCGGGATGGGCTACAGCGGCGCGGTCATCACGCCGTTCTACGACTCGATGCTCGTGAAGGTCATCGCGTCCGGCCAGACCTACGACATCGCGTGTGACCGCATGCACCGCGCGCTCTCGGAGTTCCGCATCCGCGGCGTGAAGACGAACATTCCGTTTTTGGAAAACGTCATCCATCACCCGGACTTCCGCGCCGGCCAGGCGACGACGACGCTGATTGACACGACGCCGGAACTTTTCACTTTCAAAACGAAACGCGACCGCGCGACGAAGCTGCTGAACTTCCTCGGCAACGTCATCGTCAACGGCAACCCGCACGCGAAAGGCTACAAGCCGGAGAAGGCGCCCATCGTCGCCACGCCCGTCGCCTACGATCACCGCGCCGCGCCGCCGAAGGGCACTCGCGACCTCCTGCTCGAACTCGGCCCGAAAAAATTCACGGAGTGGACGCTCAAGCAGAAGCGGCTGCTCATCACCGACACGACGTTTCGCGACGCGCACCAGTCGCTCATGGCCACGCGCGTGCGCAGCTTCGACATGCTCGCCTGCGCCGACGCCCTCGCTCACCGGGTCGGCGACGCGAAGCACGGCCTGTTCTCGCTGGAGATGTGGGGCGGCGCGACGTTCGACACGGCCATGCGATTTCTCAAGGAGGATCCTTGGCAGCGCCTCGCCGACCTGCGAAGCGCCATACCGAACATCCTCTTGCAGATGCTGCTGCGCGCCAACAACGCCGTCGGCTACGCCAACTATCCCGACAATGTCGTCAAGCTGTTTATCCGCGAGTCGGCCCAGGGGGGCGTCGATGTCTTTCGCATCTTCGACGCCCTTAACTGGCTGCCCAACATGAAGCTGGCCATCGAGTGCGTTTGCAAGGAAGGCAAGATTTGCGAGCCGGCCATTTGCTACACCGGCGACATCCTCGACAAGCGGCGCGACAAGTACACGCTGAAGTACTACGTGGATCTCGCCAAGCAGTTGGAAAAACTCGGCGCGACGATGCTCGGCATCAAGGACATGGCCGGGCTGTGCAAGCCTTATGCCGCGCAGAAGCTGGTCCGGGCATTGAAGAACGAGATCGGCATTCCGATTCATTTCCACACGCATGATTCCGCCGGCGGGCAGATCGCGTCGCTCTTGATGGCGGCACACGAAGGCGTCGATATCGTCGACGCGGCGATGGGCCCGCTCTCGGGCGTGACGAGCCAGGCGAATCTCAACACACTTGTCGAGTGCCTGCGCTTCACGGAGCGCGACACCGGCATGGATTTCGACGCTCTGATTGAGACTGCCCAATACTGGGAAGGGGTGCGCCGCTATTACCTGCCGTTCGAAGGGCAGTTCGCGCCGAGCGCCGAGGTCTATCGCCACGAGATGCCGGGGGGGCAGTACACGAATCTGTATCAGCAGGCGCAAGCGATTGGCATCGAGTCGCGTTGGGCCGAGTGCTGTCAGATGTACGCGGAAGTCAATCGGCTCTTCGGGGACAT
>JACQFS010000197.1 GCA_016199935.1 Verrucomicrobiota bacterium | reverse complement strand
CGGTCAAAACGACCGGGACGCAGCAGTGCTGAATCCAGCACATCGGGACGGTTGGTCGCGGCAATTACGATTACACCGCTGGTACCTTCAAAACCATCCATTTCCACCAGCAGCGCATTCAGCGTCTGTTCACGCTCGTCGTTGCCGCCGCCGAGTCCGTGCCCGCGGCTGCGGCCTACGGCGTCAATCTCGTCAATGAACACCAGGCACGGCGTGTTCTTGCGCGCCTGCTCGAACATGTCGCGCACGCGGCTGGCGCCGACGCCGACAAACATTTCCACGAAGTCGCTGCCGCTGATGCTGAAGAAGCTCGCGTCCGCTTCGCCGGCGATGGCTTTGGCCAGCAGCGTCTTGCCCGTGCCCGGCGCGCCGACCATCAACACGCCCTTTGGGATGCGCCCGCCGAGCTTCTGAAACTTCTTCGGATCCTTGAGGAACTCGACCAACTCCGAGACTTCATCCTTCGCCTCCTCGACGCCCGCGACGTCCTTGAAGGTGGTCTTGTTTTTATCCTTTGAGAGGATGCGCGCCTTGCTCTTGCCGAAACTGAGCGCGCCCTTGCCGGCCATCTTGATCTGGCGGATGAGGAAGAAATAAATCAGCCCCGCCACGAGCACGATGGGCGCGAGCGTGTAAACCATGCTCAGGACAAAAGTATTCGGCTCCTCGACCTTGAACTTGCCCGTGCCGAGCAGCTTCTCCTCGATGTTCGGCGTTAGGCTGGTCTTGATGCGAAACTGGAGCGGCTTGCCGTCGGCCGCTTCTGTGAACTTGCCGGCGATCTCGCGCAGCGGCGTCTGCACGCTGTAGGTGATGCGCGCCTCGGCGACGCGGTCCTCGTCCACCGCGGTGAGGAGTTCCTTGTAGGTGATCGCCTGGAACTTGGTCTCGGTCTGGTTGCGCACCATCATCAGCAACGGAATGGCACCGAGGATGGCGATCCAGAGCAGAAGCGATCGCGGGTTCAGGCGCATGTCACCGCCGCCGTTGCCGCCGTCGCCACCGCGTTTGTTGTTACGACCGTTGTTTGAATTGTCAGAGGCCATGTTTAATTTCGCGGCAGCCTAGCACCGTTGTTGGACAGCGGCAAATGCCGCGCCCAGCCGGGACGACGCTTCCAATACCATTTCAGCCCCCGCCGGGTGAAACTGTCCAGCTTGAAAAGTTCGCCAATTCGCTCGCCTTCGACCCAGCAAAGCACGCCGTCTGCCGCTTCCGCGACCACCAACTCGCGGCGGCGCACGGCGGGAATCTTCCGGTTCACGAACCAATCCTGCAACTTCACCGGCTGCTTCATGCCGATGGGCTGAAAACGGTCGCCGGGGCGCCAGTGCCGGAGCGTGAGGCGCGGGCCGAGCCGGTCCGCGTCAAAGAACTCGATGCCGGAGGGTCGCCGTTTGGCGAGGGAGCGACGCGCTTGATCGGCGGAGATCAACGTCGCATCGAAGGCGATGCCTCCAAAATTCCCGGCCGCGAAGTGTCGTGAGGTCTTTTTCACCGCCGAGGGCAACTGGACCACCAACCCGCCCGCCGTGAACTTCAACCGCCGCGGCTCGGCCATCGACACGACGCCGCGCGCATCCCGCACCACGTTGCGCTCCGGCGTGATCATGACCGGCACGCCAGCCGAACCGCGCAGCGACTCGATCAATTCAAATTCCGGCGCGATCCCAAGTTTGACCAACTGCACCTCCAGCACGTGCCGTTGCATCGCGACCGGCAATCCGGAAAACGCGGGCCGCTGGCGCAGGCCGAGCCACGCCGAGGCCAGGTGATGGGCAAGGTCCGACTCGGCGGCGAGCGTCCGCATCACGCGCGGCAGCACGCGGTCGAGCGCGGGCTGGAATTTCCGCAGCAACGGCAACAGCTCGTGACGGACACGATTGCGGAGAAAATCGGGCCGGGCATTGCTGGCGTCCTCGCGGAAGCGGATCCCCTGCCCGGCCGCGAACGTGCGCAGTTCCGCCTTGGTGGATTCTAGCAGCGGGCGCACAAGCCCGAGCTTCTCGTCCATCGGTGACGGCGACGCCGCGCGCATCCCGCCCAGCCCGCCCGCCGCCGCGCCGCGCAGCAGCCGCAGGAAGAAGAGTTCCACCTGATCGTCCGCATGATGCGCGAGCGCGATGGTTTTGATTCCCAGTTTGCGGGCTGTCTTCGCGAGGAACTCGTGCCGCACCTCGCGCGCGGCCATTTCAATCGAAACACCTTTGCGCTTCGCGTGCGCCCGCACGTCGCCGCGACCGACGACGCAGCGCAGGCCCAGCCGGCGGGCCGACTCACGCACAAGTCGCTCGTCCGCATCGCTGCTGCGGGCGCGGAGTTGGTGGTTGTAGTGGGCGACGACGAGATGGGCGGAAGGCTTGGAGAATTTTTCCGCGAGCCGATGGAGCAGAACCATCGAGTCCACTCCGCCCGAGACCGCCACGAGCGTGCGCCGGCTCATGCGAGCATCTTCTGCACGACCTTGCCCGAGACGTCGGTGAGGCGGAAGTCGCGGCCTTGAAAACGAAACGTGAGCTTCGTGTGCTCCAGCCCGAGCAGATGCAGGATCGTTGCGTGAATGTCGTGGACGTGCGCCTGATCCGCCACGGCATTGAATCCGAACTCATCCGTCTCGCCCACCGCCGCGCCCGCCTTCACACCGCCGCCGGCGAACCACATCGTGAAGGCGTCAATGTGATGGTTGCGTCCCGTCTTGTTGCGCGGCTCGCCCATCGGCGTGCGGCCGAACTCGCCGCCCCACACGACGAGCGTGTCCTTGAGCAGCCCGCGTTTT
>JACQFS010000202.1 GCA_016199935.1 Verrucomicrobiota bacterium | reverse complement strand
GGCACTGCGCGCAGTTGAGCCGCGTGCCGAGAAAGACCTGCGCCGTCGTCTCGGCGCGCGTCACGGGGTCGCGGTTGGCGCGGTAATAATTCGCCGGCGCGTTGCTGTAGGTGCTGCCACGCGCAACGAGGAGTTCGCGCACGAAGACATCCAGCGGCTTGTTGTCAGCGAAGCTCCGGCGGATCCACTCGTGGAAAACGGTCACGCCCTTTTCGTCGAGCTGACGCTCCTCGTTCTTCAGGACGTCGCTCCATTTCAGCGCCCAGAAGTCCGCGAACTCCGGCCGCGCGAGCAGCGCGTCCACGAGCTTCGCGCGCTTGTTCGGGGACGTGTCGGCGAGAAACGCGTGCGTCTCCTTCACCGTCGGCAGGATGCCGCACAGGTCGAGGAACGCGCGGCGCAGGAACACCTCGTCGCTCGCGAGCATCGAGGGATTCTCGCGCAGCTTCTGGAGCTTCGCGAAGACGTGCTCGTCCACGAAGTTGTGCGGCTTCGGCTCGGTCCACTTGAAATCCTTGCGCGCCGGCACGAACGCGAGCGCCACGGGCAACTGCTGGTTCAGGTAACGCACGATCACCGTCGTCTCCGAGCCGGGCCGCTTGCCCGTCACCAGTCCGTCTGGCGTGACCTCCACGTAGGTGTTGGACGGCTCAAACACCGCGAGCTTGGTCACGTCGCGCTTCGAGCCGTCGGAATAAGTGGCCGTGGCCTTGAGCCGCACCTCGCGCACCGGCTCGACGAGGAATTTCTCCGCCGGCGTGGCCTCGAGCTTCACGAGGCGCGGCGCGCCGTCGCGATCGTCCTTCGCGCCGGCGGCGATCCAGCGGCGGACGATTTCATATTCCTCCGAGCCTTTCGCGAAGCGCTTGCCGCCTTCGTGCGCGACCTCGGTGACGGTCTTTTGCAGCAACAGACTCTTCTCCGGCTCCAGCAGATTGACCCGCCGCCCGAACTGATCGCGCGTGATGGCGCGCAAATCAAAGTCCGCGTCCTCGCCGCGGAGCGAGAGCTTGAAGCCGCCCTTGCCGCTCTTGTTCCCGTGGCACGTCCCCGCCGTGCAGCCGGTCTTGGAGAGCACCGCCATCACGTCGTTGCGGAAGGAAACTTCGGGCGCGCCCGCCGCACAGGCAGCAGTGGAGATGACGAACAACGCAATCAACGCCGCTCCGCCGCGCGAAAGGCGCGGACAAAGCTTGGCTGGCTGAGGGGCGTTCAACGTCCTGTTCATCGGCCAATTTTGACGCGGGCGCAAGCCGCGGCTTCAAGGGAGACTAGGTCTCCGCGCGCCCGCCGCTCACTCCGTATCCGCATCCAGCCGGTTCTTCGGCCAGTTCAATTTCGCGGCGACGGCCTGCGGGTATTCCCAAAGCTTGGACTGCGTTTCCGAGATGCTCACCGGGATGCGCTCCGCCGCCATCGCCACCGCCTGCGGCACGTCGAGGAAACGCAGGACGTTGAGATAATCGGGACCGTCACGGTGCGAGGCGGGCGGCGCGGCGAGTTTCAACCTCGTGATGCTCTTCTCGAAGAGCGACGCGTAGAGCGCATCCACGGCGAGGTGGCCGCGCGCCTCCACTTCGAGCGGCGCGCCTTTGAGCGATTGCAAATCCTGCACCACCCCGGCGGCGCGCAGGATGTCCCACGCGCGCATCGTGTCCACGGTCTGGCCCAACAGCATGAAGCGGCGCGCAATGTGCGGACGCTGCTTGTCGGTCGGGTTCCAAGCGTTGAGGCCGAGGCCGCGCGGGGCGAAGAAGGCGAGGACGGTGTTATTGGCCTGAAGCGTCCGCTTGAACTGGTCGAAGTGCGACTCGCGATGGCCGAGGTGCGGCGGGGCGTTGGTCAAAAGCTTCTGCACGGCGAGTTCGTCGGCGAGTTCCTTCGGGAACCCGACGCTCATCTGGTCGAGCCACGCGGCCCAGCCCTTCTCGTCGAGCACACGCAGGGTCACGCGCGCAGGCTGCGTGCGCTGCGCGTCCGCGAGGTAGAGGCGCAGGTGCGTGTATTCCTGGCTCGTGAAGTCGTAGGCTGCGAAGCGCACGCCGTCGCGCACGACGACGAAGGCTTCATTGACCTCGGACGGCGCAGGCTCTTCCGGCCAACCGCGGAAACATTTTTCCTTCAGCACGCGCAGCCACTCGTCGCGTTGCCGCGCCCACGCGGCGGCGTCCTTCGGCACCTTCGGTGGTGGCGCAAGTGGGACGAAGGTTTCGTGAATCTTCGTCGTGCGCTCGTCGGCGGGCTTTTCCTTGAAGACCTTGAGCTGGGTTACGGGCAAAAGTTTTTCCGCCGGCGTCGAGATGAGCGGCTCCTCGCCCTTGAGGTAGCGGTTAAACCAGCGGAAGACCGGCACCTGCAAGTCCTGCGTGTCCTTGTGCGGACCTTCGGTGATGAGTAGGCCGAGCTTGTCCGCCGCGCCGTTCAGTTTGTAAACGCGCCGAACCTTTTCGTGAACACGCACCACGCCATCCAGCGGGAAGATGCCGTCCTTGTCGGTGTTGCAAATCAGCAGCGGGCGCGGCGCGACGAGCGCGGCGACCTGCGCGTAGTCCCAGCGGTAGGTGGTCACCATGAACATGCAATCGCAATGGCCCTGCACCACGCCGTCCACGACGTGGTTGTGCAGGTCGGTGATGCCGGCGGTCGGGCACGCGGCCTTCACGCGCTCGTCGAGCGCCGCGACCCACCACGAGTAGGCACCGCCGCCGCTGCGGCCCGTGACCCCGATGCGCGCGCCATCCACCTCGGGACGCGACTGGAGATAATCAATGCCGCGGATGCCGTTCCACGCCTCGACGCCGGCGGGCGTGTAACCGCGCGCGTTCCACCACCACATGCCCTCGCGATACGTGCCGTGATGGACGCCCTCGAGTTCGCCGAGTTGGATCGTGTCAATCGTCAGGCAGACGTAGCCGTGGCGCGCATACCATTCGCCATGGTGCTGGTAGCTGGTCTTGTTGCCGTAGCTCACACCGTTGCTCTTCACCTGGCCGTGACCGCAAACGTAGAGGATCGCGGGCACGGGCTTGGGCTGACCCTTCGGCAGGTAAAGATTCGCCGTGACGTAAAGCTGCGGCAGCGACTGGTAGTGGAGGTTCTCGACAACGAAATCGCCGTGATCGAGGCGGCCGGTGACGGTGGCCTTGAGGTCAGTTCGCTCCGGCATCGGCGAGAGGCCGAGCATTTCCTCCAACTGCGCGTGGAGCTTTTCACGGCGCACCTTCCACTCGTCGGCGGTGGTGAGGTCGTTCAGGCAATTGTCGGCGAGCCGGGCAGTCTCGGCTTCGAAGTATTGCGCGAGCGCCCCGTCACCGGGCGTGGGGCGGTTCGTGGCCGTCGCCGCGTGAAGCAAGCTGCTCGCGAAAAGCGACACGGAGAGGAAAAGCAAACGCGGGTTCATGCCCAAAGGCTAAGCCGCAGTCCCCAAGCGCGGAAGGAAAAATCCAGAGGCGTCGCGTCCAAGGCGCGTCTGATCACTGACCGAAAGCCGCGCGGGCGTATCCGGGCACGGCCCCGGCGGACCGCGAGCCGTCTCGGCTCCCAGCGCGTGCGAATGGAAGAGGGCTTGGAAAGCTGTTGATCGTTCCGCCAGCGTGGCCGCTGCGAGCCGGGACGGCTCGCGGTCCGGGGCAGTGCCGGGATGCGCCCAAGCCGCGCCCCAACGAAACGCGAAGCTTGCCCCCACCCCGCCCGTCCGTAACCTTGCGCCATGCTGACTGACCGCGCCCTGTTTGCGATTGCCGTGCTTTGCTACGGCGTCAGCTTTCTTTACTCCGTCTTCCTGCTGCGCCAGGGATTCCGGCAGGACAATCGCCTCAACTATTTCGTCATCCTCGCGGGCTTTGCCTTTCACACGGCCGCGATGATCAAGCGCGGCTTTTCGCTCGACCGCTGCCCGATCCACAATCTTTACGAAGCCACCATCTTCGTCATCTGGACCATCGCGGCCGTGTATCTCGTGAGCGGTGTGTGGCATCGCGTGCGGTTCCTCGGCGCGTTTGCGTCGCCGGTGCTCTTCGGCTTGGGTGTGTTCGCACTCATGCCTTCCCTTGACAAGGGGCCGACTTACACCGGCGGACTCGTGAGCGCGCACGCGGCGCTCATCGCGCTCGCCTACGGCGCGTTCGGGCTCGGGTCGGTCGCCGCGGCGATGTATCTCGTCGCGGATCACAATTTGAAACTGCACAAGCTCCGCGCCGTGCTCTCGCTGCTGCCGCCGATCCAACGCCTCGAAAGCCTCATGAGCGCCCTGCTCGTCGCGGGCCTCGTGCTGCTCACCGCCGGCCTCGCGCTCGCGCCGCTGCTCGTGAAACAGCAGGACGTCGTCGCCTCGTTGCGTGGCGATCCGAAGATCGTCTGGTCGGCCTTTGTGTGGCTGATCTATGTCGGGATCGTCACACTCCGCTGGGGTTTCGGCCAGCACGGCAAACGCGTCGCGTGGGCCGCCGTTGCGAGCTTCGCGTTCGTGATGCTGACCTTCTGGGGCTTCAACTTGCTCTCGCCCATTCACAATCCCTGATATGCCCGTCGTCGTCCTCGGCATCAGCTATCGCACATCACCGGTCACGGTGCGCGAGCGCTTTGCGTTCAAGGATGCGGAACTGCCGGCGGTGCTGGAAAAAATCCGCGCGTCCGGCGTTGCGCAGGAAGCCGTGGTGCTCTCGACGTGCAACCGCGTAGAGATTTACGCCGCCACCGATGGCGATGGGCTTGCGGCCATCGCGGGGCTCAAGAAATTTCTCCTCACGGACCGGCAGTTCACCGAGCCGGCGGACGAATATCTCTTCAGCGCGAGCGACGCGAAGAGCCTGGAGCACCTGTTCAAAGTCGCCGCTGGCCTCGACTCGATGGTGCTTGGGGAGACGGAAATCCTCGGTCAGCTCAAGCAGGCCTACGACCTCGCGCTCCAGCACAAGGCCACCGGCGGCCGGTTGAACAAGGCGTTTCAGAAAGCCTTCAACGTCGCGAAACTGCTGCGCACCGAGACCGGCATCCAGCGCGGCGCGACGTCCGTCGCCGCCGTGGCCGTCGAGCTCGCGGAGAAAATTTTTACCAACCTCAACCACCGGCAGGTCATGGTCATCGGTGCCGGCGATACGAGCGAGAAGGCCGCGCGCGCGCTGCTCAGCCGCGGCGCGCACAGCCTCATCGTCGCCAACCGTTCGCACGATCGCGCCGAGGCGCTCGCGAAGGAGTTGAACGGCCGCGCCGTGCATTTCGATCTGCTCGCCGAGTCGCTACTTGCCGTGGACATCGTCATCAGCAGCACGAGCGCGCCGCATTTCGTCCTCGATCGCGCGAAGCTCGAGCCGGTGATGAAACGCCGCAAGGGCCGGCCGCTGCTCCTCGTGGACATCGCCGTGCCGCGCGACATCGAGCCCGAGGTGAACTTCCTCAACGACGTTTACCTCTACAACATTGACGACCTCCAGGCCATCGCGGCCGATTACCTCAAGCAGCGGCAGGACGAGATCGCGCGGTGTGAGGCAATCATCCGCGAAAAAGTTGCCGAGCTGCTCGCCGCGCGACCACCGCACTCCGGCGGCGGCGCGCCGCGGCCCGCGTTCGGGCACGAATCCGGTCGCGCGTGACACGCGCGGTCTGTTAAACTTCACGCACTTGAACGCGGCCAGCCAACCCATCGTCATCGCCACGCGCGGCAGCGCGCTTGCGCTGGTGCAGGCGGACCACGTGCTCGCACTCTGCCGCGCGGCGTTTCCCGCCGAGACGTTTGAGATCCGCACGTTCAAGACCACCGGTGACAATCTGCTCGGCGCGTCGCTCACCGAGTCCGGCAAGTCGCTGCCGAAAGGTCTGTTCACGAAGGAACTCGAAACCGCGCTGCTCGCGGGCGAGGCAGACTTGGCCGTGCACAGCCTGAAAGATTTGCCGACCGAGCTGCCCGACGGCTTGGCGCTCGCCGCCGTGAGCGAACGCGAGGACGTGCGCGATGTGCTCATCTCCTCCGCCGTCCGAAGCAACTCTGGCGCGAACGCGATCAAGTCGCTACCGCCCGGCGCAACCGTCGGCACGAGCAGCACGCGGAGGAGGATGCAGTTGCTCGCTCTCCGGCCGGACCTGCGCATCGTCGAGATTCGCGGCAATGTTCTCACGCGCCTGCGGAAGGTCAGCGAGCAGGCCGATCTGCACGCGACGATCCTCGCCGCCGCCGGACTGAAGCGGCTCGGCTATCGCGTGACGGACGACGGGAAGCTGGAGGGCAAGGATGTTCCCGCCGGCCTGCGCGCCGCGTTCCTCAGCCTCGACGCAATGCTCCCTGCGCCGGGACAGGCCGCGCTCGGGATCGAGACGTGCGCGAACGACGCGCGGCTCGCGCCGCTCTGCGCGAAGCTGAATCACGCCGAGACTTTTGCCGCCGTGACCGCCGAGCGCGAATTCCTGCGCGCGATGGGCGGCGGCTGCCTCGCGCCGATCGCCGCCCACGCCGTCGTGGCGGATGGCCGCGTGAGTCTGCGCGCGGTTTGGTTTCCGGACTCAACGGCGCGCCGGACCGAAGGCAGTGCCCCCATTGCGGAGGCCGCGGCACTCGGGCAACGGCTCGCGAGTGAACTGAAGGCGAAATAGTTTTTACCGATGGCCACCAAACCCAAAACCACACAAACCGGCACCGTCTATCTCGTGGGCGCCGGCCCCGGCGACGCGGGACTGCTCACGCTGCGCGGCGCGGAGCTGCTAGCGCGCGCGGATGTCGTCGTTTACGACGCGCTCGTGAATCCCGAGTTGCTCAAGCTCGCGCCGAAGACCGCCGAGGTCATCTACGGCGGCAAGCGCGCGAAAGACCACGCCATTCCGCAGGAGGAGATGAACCGGTTGCTCGTGAAGCTCGCGAAGGACGGCAAGACCGTCGTGCGCCTCAAGGGCGGCGATCCCTACGTCTTCGGGCGCGGCGGCGAGGAGGCGGAGGAACTCGCGGCGGCCGCCGTGCCGTTCGAGGTGGTGCCGGGCATTTCCTCGATCGTGGCCGCGCCGAATTACGCGGGCATTCCCATCACGCATCGCGATCATTGCTCGGCCTTCATGGTCATCACGGGCCATGAAGACCCGACGAAGGAGGAATCGAGCCTCGACTGGGATGCCATCGCGCGCGCGCCGGGCACGAAGGTCGTGCTCATGGGCGTCGAGCGCATCGGCAGCATCGCTGCGTCGCTCGTGAAAGCCGGCATGGCTGAAACAACGCCGGTGGCGATGGTGCGTTGGGGCACGACCGGCCAGCAGCAGACGATTCAGGGCACGCTTGCGACCATCGCGGGCATTGTGGTGGAGAAAAAATTCGCCGCGCCCGCGGTGACGATCATCGGCGGCGTGGTCGGCCTGCGCGACACGCTGAACTGGTTCGAGCGGCGCCCGCTCTTCGGCCGGCGCGTGGTGGTGAGCCGCACGCGCGAGCAGGCCAGCGCGCTCTCGCACCGCCTGCTCGAACTCGGCGCGGACGTGCTGGAAATCCCGACGATCAAAATCACCGAGCCGACGAACAAGCAGAACGTGGTGGACGCGTTTTCCGATCTGGGCACCTACGACTGGATCGTCTTCACCAGCCCGAACGGCGTGACCACGTTCTTCGACTATTTCTTCAAGGCACACGACGACATTCGCGTCTTCGGTCGGCTGCGCACGGTTGCGGTGGGCCCGGCGACAGCGGCGAAGCTGAAGGAACTCCACCTCCGCGTGGACCTGATGCCGGACGAATACGTGACGGCGAAGATCGCCCGCGCGCTCAAGGACGCCGACGTGGAGAACGCGAAAATCCTGCTGGCGCGCGCCGAGGTGGCGAACTCCGACCTGCCGAATGAGTTGGAGGCGCTCGGCGCGATCGTGGACGACATCGCGTTCTACAAAACCATTCCCGAGACGGAGGACGTGAACGGCGCGGCGCAGAAGCTCATCGAAGGCGGCGCGGACTGGCTTACGTTCACGAGCAGCTCGACGGTGGAAAATTTTCACGCGCGCTTCGACCTGCCGAAGCTGCTGAAGCAATTTCCGAAAACGCGCATCGCCTCCATCGGCCCGGAGACGAGCAAGACCATCCGCGCACTCGGCGCAGAACCGGCGGTCGAGGCGCAGCCGCACACGATCCAGGGGCTGGTGGCCGGGTTGTTGCGCGTGAAGGCGGCGCGGTAAGCTTCCGCGCGACCGTCAGCTCACGCGGAGGCGCGAAGTTTTTCCTCCAACGTCCGCAAGAAGGGCCGCTGGGCCAGGTGAATGCGCAGGTGCGCCACGGCCAGCGGGAACCACGCGACGCGATCCACCTCGGGAAATTCTTGCATCTGGCCGGAGCGCGGCGGCCACTCGATCTCGAAGGTGTTGCTCACGACCGCGGCAGGGTCGGCGTCACCCGCGAACGCCCACGCGTGGACGGTCTTGCCGGAATTCTGTTTGAGCGAGCCAAGCTCGAGGAACGGCGGCTGGATTTTGAATCCCGTCTCCTCGGTGAACTCGCGTTGCGCGGCGGCGAGCTTGTCCTCGTCGCGTTTGACCAGGCCCTTGGGAATGGTCCACGCGCCGTCGTCCTTCTCCGTGAAGAACGGGCCGCCGGGATGGGCGAGGAGCACTTCGAGCGCGCCTTCGCGCTGGCGATACATGAGGAGTCCGGCGCTGTAGTTCATGGTGATGGGGTGAAAAGCGGCGCGACTATTTGCCGGCCGCCTCGCCGCCGTTGCCGTTGCCGTTGCCATTTTCCTCGCCCTTGTCCTCGCTGATGACGGGGGCGATGGCCTGAAGCTTATCGCCGGTGTCGAGGTTCACGAGCTTCACGCCCATCGTGTTGCGGCCGGCCTCGCGGATGCCCTGCACCGGGATGCGGACCATCTGGCCGCCGGAGGTGATGAGCATGATCTCGTCGGTGTCGCGCACGGTGAGCGCGCCGACCACGCCGCCGGTCTTGTCACCGACCTTCATGGTGATGCGGCCCTTGCCGCCGCGGGATTGCTTGCGCGTGCCGGATTCGCCCTGAACCAGATACTCGTCGAACGAGGTGCGCTTGCCGATGCCGTTTTCCCCGGCAACCAGCAGGGTCGCGTCGGGAACAACCACCGCGAGCGCCACGACCGCGTCGCTCTTTTCCAAAGTGATGCCCTTCACGCCGCCGGCTGAGCGTCCCATCGAGCGCACGTCGGATTCGCTGAAGCGGATGCTCATGCCGTCGCGGGTGATGAGCACCACGTCGTCACCCTCGTCTCCGCCCTCGGCGCTCCCACGCGTCTGCTTCACGTCAATCAACGTGTCGCCTTGGTCAATGGTGATGGCGATGATGCCGCCCTTGCGGACGTTGCCAAACTCGTTGAGCGAGGTTTTCTTCACCGTGCCCAACCGCGTGGCGAAGAAGAGTTCGCCGGCCTGCTGCCAGGTCACGTCCTTTTTGTTCTCGTCGGACTTGGACAGAATGCGGATGAGGGCGGCGATTTTTTCGTCGGCCTTCAATTCGAGGAGGTTCGCGATGCTGCGGCCCTTCGAGGCGCGGCCCATGTCGGGAATCTCATGCACGCGCTCGACGTAAACGCGGCCGGTGCTCGTGAAGAACATCAGGTAATCGTGCGTGCTCGCGGTGAAAAGGTGCTCGATGAAGTCGCTCTCCTCCGGCGTGTCGGCCTCGCGCGTGGTCATGCCGATGACGCCCTTGCCGCCACGACGCTGCGCGCGGTAAGCGGAGACGGCGGTGCGCTTGATGAGCCCGCTGTGCGTGAGCGTGATGATGACGCCCTCGTTCGCGATGAGGTCCTCGATGGCGATCTCGCCTTCGTCGGGGACGATCTCAGTTTTGCGCGGCGTGGCGTGCTTGTCTTTGATGGCCTTGAGCTCGGCCTTCATGATCGCCATCACACGCGATTCCTTCGCGAGGATGTCGAGGAGGTCCTTGATGGTTTCGAGCAGCGCCTTGTATTCGGCCTCGACCTTGTCGATTTCCAAACCGGTGAGCTGGTAAAGGCGGAGTTCCAAAATGGCATCCACCTGCCGCTCGGTCAGCGCGTAACGGCCGGCGGTGAGGCGCGCCTCGCTGCGGATGAGGATGCCCCAGCGCTCGACCTGGTCGCGCGTCCACTCGAAGGCGAGGAGCTTCACGCGGGCCTCCTCCTTGTTCGCGCTGGAACGGATGATGTGGATGAATTCGTCGAGGTTCGCGAGCGCGATGAGGTAGCCTTCGAGCAGCTCGGCGCGCTCCTCGGCCTTGCGCAACTCGAAGCGCGTGCGGCGCAGGATGACCTCGCGGCGGTGCTCGATGTAGGCCTGGATGAGCGCCTTGAGATTCAGCGTCTTTGGCCGGCCGTGATCAATCGCGAGCGCGTTGACGCTGAACGAAACCTCGAGCTGCGTGTGCTGGTAGAGCTTGTTGATGACGACCTTGGGCAGGCCGTCGCGCTTGAGTTCCATCACGAGCCGCGTGTGCTCGTCGGACTCGTTGCGCATCGCGCTGATCTCGGTGATGACCTTCTCATTGACGAGGTTGGCGATCTGCTGCTCGAGCGCGGCGCGGTTGACGTTGAAAGGAATCTCCGTGATGACGAGCTGCTCGCGGTTGCCCTTGAGTTCCTCGGAGCCGATCCGGCCGCGCAACTTGATGCTGCCCTTGCCGGTCTCAAAATAATTCTTGATACCCTCGATGCCGCAGATGAAGCCGCCCGTCGGGAAGTCGGGGCCCTTGATGAATTTCATCAGCTCCGCGACGGTGACGGCCGGGTTGTCAATCTGCGCGCAGATGCCGTCCACGACCTCGCCGAGGTTGTGCGGCGCCATGTTGGTCGCCATGCCGACAGCGATGCCGGTGCCGCCGTTGACGAGGAGATTTGGAAACGCCGCCGGGAAGACGGTCGGCTCCGTCATGCGCTCGTCGTAGTTCGGAACGAAGTCCACCGTGTCCCGGTCCATGTCGGACATGAGCGCCGCGCCGAGATGTGTGAGCCGCGCCTCGGTGTAACGCATTGCCGCCGGCGGATCGTCCTCGATGGAGCCGAAGTTGCCCTTGCCGTCCACAAGCCGCTCGCGCATCGCCCACGGCTGCGCCATGTGGACGAGCGTCGGGTAGATCACGGCCTCGCCGTGCGGGTGGTAATTGCCGGAGGTGTCACCGCAAATCTTCGCGCACTTGTAGTGCTTGCGCCCCGGGAAGAGCGACAGCTCGTGCATCGCGTAAAGGATGCGGCGCTGCGAGGGCTTGAGTCCGTCGCGCACGTCGGGCAACGCGCGCGAGATGATCACGGACATCGAATAGTCGAGGAACGAGTTCTTGATCTCGTCGGCGACGTTGATCTTGGAAATTTTCTCCCCGGCGGAATAGGCGCCGCCGGGGGCGGCGGGACCGGAGGAGGGCGGCGGATTGGAATCAGTTTCGTCTGGCATTGTTAATTCGTAATTATTTTTGGGGCGGCGCGACCATCGCCAGCCCGATGAACTCCGACGCGTCGCAAACCCGCTGGTCGCTGCTGCACATCGGTTCGCCGCCGTGCAATTCGGCCGTCGCGACGTGAATCGCATCCAGGGTCCGCAGCGCAACGTGCGGATGACACTGGTCAATCACCGCGCCGGCGCGCTCGATGACGTGGCGGTTGAGCGGCAGCAGGACAAATTCATGATCATGAACCTTGTCCTGAAACAACCGCCATCCCGTCACGCGCGACTGACGGGAAATCCGCCCTGCCCGTTCTTTGGTGAGCAGGGCGGACCGAACTTCCGCAACAGCCAGTTCCGAGGTCACGACCGGGTGCCCCGCCACCAGCGCGTGATAGGCCGCACTGTCCGGTTCGTGGCTGACCAGCTTGACGATGACGCAGGTGTCGAGATACATCGTCGTTACCAGCCGCGACCATCGCGATCCGCGCGGATGATCTCCTCGGCGAACGGCCCTTCGGATTGCACCGGCATCTTTTTGAGATGCTCCCAGGTGCCGGTGAAAACTTTCCTGGCCTTGCGTCCAGCCACCGGCGACAGCACAGCCTTTGGTTCACCATCGCTCGTGATGGTGATTTCCCGCCCGCCCGCCACCAACTCGAGCAGCGCCGACAGATGGGCCTTGGCCGACCGCACGCTGATGATGGAACCAATGCCCGGCGCCGACGTGACCTCCCGGAGGACCGCCGGCTCCGCGGCTTTCGAGTGCGGGTATTTGATTGTTTTTGTTTTCATGGCGGCAATGTAGTCACGCGTGACTACACTGGTCAAGCGCGAATTTCAAACATCCAGGTTGCGCACATTCAAAGCGTTGTCCTCGATGAACTGCCGGCGCGGCTCGACCTCGTCGCCCATGAGGCGCACGAACATTTCCTCGGCCTCGACGGCGTCGGTCAACTCGATGCGGAGCAATTTGCGAACGACGGGATTCATCGTGGTCTCGAAAAGTTCCTTGGCGTCCATTTCGCCGAGGCCCTTAAAGCGATACATCTGGATGCCCTTCTTGCCGACGGTCTTCACGCCGTTGAGGATTTCGGGAATCGAGAACAGCGGCGTGACGGTGGCGCGCTCGCCCTCGCCTTCGATGAGCTCGAAGAGCGGCTTGTCCTGCGCGGTGTAGTGGTCCACGGCCAGGCCTTTCTTCGCGAGCTTGCCGAGCAGATCGCCGGTGGCCTTGCTCTCGAGGTGGAGGTCGGAGACTTTCGCGCGGCGCGTCGGGCCGTCCTTCTTGCGCTCGAGGTCCGTGTCCGTGCCGAACAGGTCTTTGTTCGCCGCCTTGAACTCGTCCACTTCCCCGCTGCTCAAAAAGTAATGGACCGTCTCGTCGTTGCCGTCGCGCACCTTGACCATGAACTGCGGCAGCGTGCCGTCCTTGGTGCGCTTCTCGACATAGGCGGCAAAATCGCCGCCGAGGCGCTTGATGTAGGTCGCGTGCTTGTCGAGCGACTCAAGCAGCGAAAGGATTTCCTCCAATTGCTTCGGCGTGAACTCGCGGCCGTCGGCGAGGTTTTTCAGCTTCACTTCCTCCGTGCCGTTCTGGAGCAGGATGCGGTTGAGCTGGATGTCGTCGTCAATGTAGTCGGTCTTTTTCTTGCGCGTGATCGAGTAGAGCGGCGGCTGCGCGATGTAGACAAAGCCCTGCTTCACGAGCTGCGGCATCTGCCGGTAAAAGAACGTGAGCAGGAGCGTGCGGATGTGCGAGCCGTCCACGTCGGCGTCGGTCATGATGATGATCTTGTGGTAGCGCAGCTTGTTGAGGTCGAATGCGCCCTCGCCCTCGCCGTCGCCGATGCCGGTGCCGATGGCGGTGATCATCGTGCGGATTTCATTGTTCTGAAGCACCTTGTCGAGCCGGGCCTTCTCGACGTTGATGAGCTTGCCGCGAATCGGAAGGATGGCCTGAAACTTCCGGTCGCGTCCCTGCTTCGCCGAGCCACCGGCCGAATCGCCCTCGACGATGTAGAGCTCGGTGTTCGCCGGATCGCGGTCAGAACAGTCGGCAAGCTTGCCGGGCAGACCGCCGCCGGTGAGGGCGGATTTGCGGACGGCTTCGCGGGCCTTGCGCGCGGCCTCGCGGGCGCGGGCGGCGGTGAGGCCCTTGTCCACGATGCGCTTCGCCACGGGCGGATTCGCGTCGAAATAGCTCATCAGCCCTTCGTAGGCCACCGAGCCAACGATGCGTTCCACCTCGGGCGAGAGCAGCTTCACCTTGGTCTGCGACTCGAACTTGGGATCGCTGTGCTTCACCGAGATGACCGCGGTGAGACCTTCGCGCACATCGTCGCCGGTGATCTGCGGATCCTTGTCCTTCAGCAACTCGTTGGACTTGGCGTATTGGTTGATCGCGCGAGTCACGGCGCTGCGGAAGCCGCTGAGGTGCGTGCCGCCGTCGGGATTGTGAATCGTGTTTGTGTAGCAGAGGACCTGGTCGTTGTAGCTGTCGTTGTATTGCAGCACGACCTCGACGTGAACCTCGATGTCCTTGTCGTCCAGTTTCTCCTTGGACTCCTTGCGGAAGGCGATGGGCTTCGGGTGCAACGGCTCCTTATTCTTGTTGAGCTGCTTGACGAATTCCTCGACGCCGTTCTTGTAGAAGAATTTTTCCACTTCAGCCGTCGCCTGGCGTTCGTCGCCAAAGACGATTTCCAAACCCGAATTCAAGAACGCCAGTTCGCGCAACCGTTGGGCGATGATGTTCGTCTTGAACTCGACCGTTTCGCGGAAAATCTCCGGGTCGGGTTTGAAGGTGATGAGCGTGCCGGTGCCCTTGGCGTTGCCGATGACTTCGAGTTTCTTCACGGTCTTGCCGCGCTCGAACTCCATGTGATGCACCTTACCCTCGCGCGAAACTTCGACCTCGAACCATTCGCTCACGGCGTTCACGCACTTGGCACCGACGCCGTGGGTGCCACCGGAAAATTTGTAGCCGCCCTGGCCGTATTTGCCGCCGGAGTGCAGCGTGGTGAGGACCATCTCGACGCCGTGAATTTTGTATTGCGGATGGATGTCCACCGGGATGCCGCGGCCGTTGTCGCGAATGGAAATGGAGCCGTCCACGTGGATGGTCACGTCAATGTGGTTGCAATGACCGGCGAGATGTTCGTCCACCGAATTGTCGAGCACTTCGCTGACACAATGATGCAGCGCCCGCTCGTCGGTGCCGCCGATATACATGCCGGGCTTTTTGCGGACGGCTTCGAGGCCCTCCAACTTGCCCAGCTTCGAGGAGTCGTAGGACTCCGAAATGGGCGTCGGCGACGCGTCAGTAGAATCAGATTTTTCGGGCATAATGCGTTCCGGCAAGCAGCTCCGCCGGATGAGAAAACCGTGACAAAAATTTAGAAAATATCCCCCCCCGGCACAACGATTTTCTGCCGATAAAACGGGGGCGAAAACACCATAAGCCGTCGGCCGCGCAGGATGAATCTGGCAAATGTTGGGTATCGGCCCCTTTCAGCGCCCCGCGCGCCCGAGGAAGTCCGTGACTTCCTTGCGCCACTCGCCGGGATTGGCGGCGAGATAGCTTTCGTGGCCGAGTTCGGGGAAGATTTTGAGAGTGCAATTCGTCCGGAGATTCGTGGCAATCGAGCGGGCCTGTGGCAGCGTGACCCGTCCGTCCCGGCCCCCTTGCATGAGCAGGGTCGGGCAGCGAACGCTTCGCGCGTAGTCCTCAGGATTGTGGGCGAAGGCGTTGAATCCCTGCTGCACGCCGCCCCAAAAGACGAGGCAATGCGCGAACGGAAACGCCGGCAGCTTCATCAGCGCAAACCGATCGGCCGCGGTGTCGAGCATCCGGTTGAAGGGACATTCCAGAATGAGCGCGGCGGGTCGGATGCCGTGCGCGTGGACCGCGCGCAGCGCGGCGGCCGCGCCCATCGAGGAACCGAACACCACGGTCCGCCGCGGGAGAACCTCCGCCTGCGCCCGAGCGAAAACGTTGGCCACATCCTCGGCTTCGTGCCAGCCAATGCTCGTGGTGTTTCCGGTCGAACCGCCGCTGCCGTGGAAATCCACGAGCCACGGTTCGAAGCCGAGGGCGAGAAACTCGCGTGCGACCGGCAGAAGTGCGTCCTTGCTGCCGGTGTAGCCGTGAAACAGGAGCACGATCCCGCGCGAATTGGCGACCCGAATGCGCCACACTTCCAATTCAGAACCGCGTGCGCCTTTGACTTTGATCGTCTCAAAGGGCAGGCCGAAGTCCGCGGGACTGTTGCGGTTGACCGGCCGGGGCATCGTCACGCCGGTCACCAGCACTTTCAATTTGCCCGCCGCCGATAACGCCTCGGCGTTCGCCGTTCTGGATCCGCCGCGTTGGAAATGCGTCATGGCGCGGGCGTGCAGAAAGGCCACGACGTTGAGGACCATGACTCCCGCCAAGGTCAGCAGAGCGAAACGCTTCACCCATTTCTGATGACTCCGCGGGACGGATGGCTTCGCACACATTGTTCAATGAGACATCCACCGTCATGCGGCGTTCAACCCGGAGCAGGGCCCGGGTGAAAAGCAAAAGCCGGGCGCCCTGCCCGGCATCATACAACGGGGAGCTGTGAAAAGGTCACTTCTCCGCCAGCGTGAAGACGACAAACCACGCGGTTCCGTTCTTCGCGTGGCCGGCCACGCTGAAGATCTCGTCCGCCTTCATCACGTGGGTCTTGCAGATTTGGAACTCACCCTTGCCGAACAGCTTCGCCTGGATCTGGTTTCCCCCCTGGTTGGTGACCTCGACTTCGCAGTCACCGCTGAGCTTGAGGCGCACGGTTTTCTTGAGCGGGACGGAAACCGCCTGCCGGCTGACCTCGAAATAATTCTGCCACTTGAAGACTCCGTTGAGGCGCTTGCGCAGGGCGGCATCCACTTCCTTGTGGCTCGGCTCGGGGGATTTCTCGTCGTTGGTGCCCCAGATCAACTGCGCGTTGAGTTTGATGACCGGCCCCTTTCCCTCCGGCGCGCCACTACCGGTCACCGCCAATCCCCAGAACGCGAGCCAGACAAACGCCACTCCCCAACTGCCATGCCGGAATCGAATTTTCACGACTAGAGCTTAGGCTCCGCGTCCGGGTCGGTAAAGTCCGAGTTTTCGTCGGTCTGCAGCCAGATGACCGTCATCTTCTCCGCGTCCGAGCGGAACACGACGGAGCTCGTCTCCGTGGCCGGGGCCTCGGTCTCGCCGCCATCCGTGTTCGCGCGGTTGAAACCGACCACCGCCACGATGGCCACGGCCGCCGTGGCCACCACCGGCGTCACGTAACGCAGCCAGAAAGCGGGTTGCGAGAGACGCTCCCACAACGACGGCGAAGGCTGCGCCTCCGCGCACTCGATCTTGCGCGCGATCTGCGACCAGTAGAAATCTTTCGACACGGGCAGCACGGCTTCCGGTTCGTTGGCGGACAGCACGGCATGGCTCATCCGGAGCTCGGTGGCCAGGGCGCGCGCCTCCGCGCTGGAGGTGATCAAATCTTCGGTCGCGCGGAGTTCGCGCCCGTTCAGTTCGCCGTCCACGTAGGCCAGCATCAGCAATTGTTCACGTTCGTTCATAAATCACATTTCCCGTTTCAACGAAGCCAGCAACACCGCCATCTTGCGGCGCGCGTAGAAGAGCCGGGACATCACCGTCCCAATCGAGCACTTCATCCGCTTCGCGATCTCTTTATACTCGAGTCCTTCGAACTCGTGCAAAATCATCACCGTCCGGTGGTTCTCGGACAACTGCCCCAGCGCGCGATCAATCCGCGCCCGGAGTTCCGCCCGTTCCAACCGCTCGGTTGGATTCACCGTCACGACGGGCATTTGACGTTCCACCCCGCCGAGTTCTTCATCCAGCATCTCAATCGACTCGGCGCGTTGCCGCTTGTGTTTGCGCAACTGGTCGAGGCAGAGGTTGATGACGATGCGCGTCATCCACGTGAGGAAACTGGCGTCACCCTGAAACTGCTTGAGCCGCTGCCAGCCCTTCACCCACGCTTCCTGCGAAATGTCCACCGCCTCGTCCTCGTTGCGCATCATGCTCAACGCGCGGGCATACACCTTGTCCGAGTGGCGCCGCACCAACTCCTCGAAGGCCCGCGTGGCTCCCCGCTGCGAGGCCTTCACCAGCGCCACGTCGTCCGCGTTCGGATAGTCCAGTTTCGCCGGCATTTAAGTGACGGGGGGTGTCCGAAGGCTATTCAGAAACACTCACAGTTTTCCCTTGGTGCTCGGGATTTTTCCAGCGATGCGCGGATCACGCGCGCAGGCGAAATCCACCGCCTTCGCGAACGCCTTGAACAGCACCTCGACCACGTGATGCGGCTCGGTGCCGTAGAGCAGTTCCAGATGCAGGTTGCAGCGCGCCTCGTTCGCGAAGCCCTGGAAAAATTCCCGCGCCAGTCCGAAGCGGAACGCACTCGACATGTCCTGTGTTCGCTCGGCGCGCGAAACTTTTTTGAACTGCATCGCGTCCAGTCCGCGCCACACAAGAAATGGTCGCCCG
>JACQFS010000201.1 GCA_016199935.1 Verrucomicrobiota bacterium | reverse complement strand
GGAGATCGAGGTGGACGGGGTCAAACGCGAGGGGGTGGTTTACGCGCCCGCGTCGGCGAAGGAGAAGGCCGCGCCGCTGGTGTTCGTCTGGCACGGCCACGGCGGCAACGGCCGCGGCGCGGTCCGGAGCTTCGCGATGAACACGCACTGGCCCGAGGCGATCTCCGTGTATCCCAGCGGCCTGAACACGCCCGGCCGCCTCACCGATCCCGAGGGCAAAAAGCCCGGCTGGCAGCACTCCGTCGGCGCACAAGGCGACCGCGATTTGAAATTCTTCGACGCGCTGCTCGCGAAACTGAAGGCGGACTACAAGGTGGATGCGAAACGCATTTACTCCACCGGCCACTCGAACGGCGGCGGTTTCACGTATCTGCTGTGGGCCGCGCGCGGCGACGTTTTTGCGGCGGTCGCGCCTTCGGCCGCCGCATCGCCCCGCACGGAAGCCGCGCAGACGATGCTCAAGCCAAAACCCGCCATGCACCTCGCCGGTGAAACGGATCCGCTCGTGAAATACGAGTGGCAGCAGGCGGCGATGGCGTCGGTCCGCAAGCTCAACGGCTGCGAAGCCGAGGGCAAGCCGTGGGACAAGCAGTGCCTCATCTACGAATCGAAGGGCGGCACGCCGTTCGTCTCGTTCATCCATCCGGGTGGGCACGAGTTCGTGAAGGAGGCGCCGCCGCTCATCGCGAAATTCTTCAAACAGCATCCCGCCGCGGACCGGTGACGGCGCGTAACAGTCCTGCGCCCGGACCCGGCACTATTTTTGCCCGCGAACCACGCAAACCACGCGAAGACTGGGTGGGACATTTGCGCGGTTCGCGTGCTTGGCGGGCAGATTCTTTCTGACGGACGGCTCGGTGGCTTCCGGGTCTACGCGCGGCTTGAATCGCGCCAGTCGAGCCGCCATGCTCCGCGCATGTTCACCGAAAAATTCCGTCCGCTCACCCCGCTGATTCTTTTTCTCGGACATCGTGACCAAAAAAGCGTATCGCGATTTCCGATTGCACATCGAGTTCTGCGTGATGAAGGAGCACGGCAACAGCGGCGTGTATCTCCAGAACCGTTACGAGATTCAGATCCAGGAGGGCGACAAAACCAAGCACGGCATGGGCGCGGTGATCAACGAGACCGACTCGCCGTATCACGCCTTCGCCGGCCTCGGCAAATGGAACGCCTACGACATCCAGTTCCGCGCGGCGCGGTTCAAGGACGGCCAGCTCACCGAGAAGGCGATGGTCTCGATGTATTTCAACGGCGAAAAAGTTCACCACAACGTGCAGATCAACAAAGTCTGGGGCGGCGCGAACTCCGGCGTGGACGGCGGCAACGACGGCGGCAAGGGCATCACCGACACGCCGCAGGGTCTCAAGCTCCAGTGCGAGGGCCACGACGTGCGCTTCCGCAACGCGTGGATCGCCGAGATGGACTTCAAGCACGCGGACACGGATTTTTGAGCCGCACGCGAGCAGACACGGATTTCACGGATGAACACGGATCGGAAAAATTGTTTGGCCCGCCTCCGTCTTCCCGACGCCCGGCGCGTCCGAACGTCGTGGTCGTTCCGAACCTCCAATCCCTCCGTGACAATCCGTGCCATCCGTGTCGTCTGCTTCGGCCCGCCATGAACTCCGCCTCCGAAAATCTCGAACATCATCTCGGCATTCTGCGTGAACGCCTGCTGCACCCGACGGATTACGAGAAGGCGTTCCATTATTTTCTCGAAGGGTTTGGCGGCGACCAGAAGTTCATCGCGCTCGGCGAGGTCGAGGAGGCACCCAATCTCGTCGCGGTGCTCGCGCACATAGCGTCGCAGGGCTTCGGGCGGCCGGTCCGGCTCGAACGCACGCGCCTCTCGGCGATGCCGAAGTTCCGCTTTCACCACGGCAGCGCCGCGGTGGACGGCCGGGCGCTCGTCTGCTTTTACTTCGAGGAAGTGAACACGGGCCTGATGATCGTCCTCCCCGGGGTGAAGGGCGAGGCGGACATCGCGCGCTTCCGCCTGCCGCCGGGCATGGGCGTCACCACGGGCAACAACTGACTGCCGCGCGCGCGGTTACTGGATCGGCAGCGAAAGCTCCACACGCTCCGTGCCGCGCAGGACGGTGGCCTGGACCGAGTCGCCGGGCTGGTGCTTCTGCAAAAGATGGCCGATGAGTTCGCCCTCGGTGCGGCGCGTCGTCAGGCCGTCAATCGCCACGAGCACGTCTTCCTTTTGGAAGCCCGCCTTCTTCGCCGCGGCGTGCTTGCCGTATTGGCCGACACCCTTGATGAACAACGCGAGTTGGTCCTTTTTCAGCCCGCGCTTGCCCCGCTCTTCGTCACCCAAATCCTCCATCACCATGCCGCCCGACGCCATGCCGCGCATCGGCCAGGTGCCGGAACGGCGGGAGATGTCGGACTTGCTGCGCCAGTCGGCGGGGAGTGAAAGCGAAAATGATTTCGCCGCGCCGCCGCGTTTCGCCACGACCGCGAGCGGGCCGGACGCGGGCGCACGGTGCAGCGCCCAACTCGCGTCAGCGATGGAGATGAGCGGCTGCCCGCCGAGGGAAACCAGTTCGTCGCCCGCGTGCAGCCCGGCCTGCGCGGCAATCGAGCCGGCGGCGACGGCCGTGATGCGCGATGGATTTTCGTCGGCGAGCGTGAGGCCGACCGTCTCGGGCGCGGGAAACGGATAGATCAGCTCGGCGGGAATCGCCTGCCCCTTGTCGCGATAGGTCACACGAAACGCGTCGCCGATCTGGTGACAGTGGACACAGCTCTGCACCACCTTGCCGTTCCAGTTCAGCTCGGCCGGATATTTTTCGGCGAGCGTGGGAATCTCGATGGGCTTCTTGAACGGCGTGGGGCCGCCCTGCTTGCCGGCGAGCGCGGATTGGTTCGCGGGAAAATTCTTATGCAAGGCCAGCGCGCCCTCGAGTGCGCGTTTGAATCCCTCGGTGGCCTTGGACTGCGCGTCCTTCTGATGTGACCACGAGCCGAACCGGCCATACACGGTGCCGTCGGCGTTGAAAAAAATCGTGGAGAACGAGAGGTCGTAGTCGAACTGAAACTTCGCGAGGTCGAGCGTGTTGGCGTTGATGACGCGCACGCAGACGAATTGCTGCAGGAGCGGCGCGAGGTCCGAATCTTTCAGCAGCACGGCCGAATCAATGCCGGAGCAGCCGAGGCAGGGAATGCAGCGGAGCACCACGAGCACCGGCTTGCCGGCGCGCTTCGACTCGGCGAACGCGCTGTCGAGGCCGTTGTAGTGCCAGAAGGAATCGCTCTCCAGCGCGGCCTTGTCGTTGCGCACGGCGCCCTCGCGGTCCTTGACCGCGTCGGCGAGCGCGGAAGAAATGGAAACGGTGGCGGCCAGAAGCAAAACGGCACGGAGGGTTTTCATGGACGCGGATGCTGCCGTATTTCTCGTGGCCGCGCAACTGCCGGTTTGCGGACCCACGCCCAAGATCGCTCCGTTCATTTCGGCGCCGCGCCCCGGCTCTTGAGCGATTCAATGCGCTTCTCCATCGCGGGCCGCAGCGCCGGAACGGTCTTGCCCGCCCGCAAATAAACATTCACCGCCTCCTCGAGCCGGCCCTGCGCCTCGAGCAGCGCCCCTGCGGCCTCGGCGGCCACCTTCACCCACGAGCCGTCGGACGTCTCGCCATCGCGCAGATTGTTTCCGTAAACCACATTCAGGAAAAATTTCAGCGCCTGCTCCAGCGGTTCCTTCTGCTCGGCCGTGGGTCGCATGGCCGCCAGTTTCTGTTGAACGAGCCCGAGCCCCACTTCCGCCTGGCTGCGCGCGGCCACGTCGGCGAGCGGGTGTTCCGTCACCTTGCGATACGATTCACTCGCCGGCTCGTAGCGACCCGGAACCTGCGCAGCGAGTTGGAAGTGGCAGTCGCCGATGCGTCCGAGCGCCAGCGGCACGAGGCGGTCATTCGGAAAATTTTGGATGATGCGGCCGAAGGCGTTGATGGCGCTGGCGAACTTGTCCACGGCCTTCGCCGCATCGGCGATCGGCTCCGCACTGATCGCGTCGCCCAGCGCAAACCAAGCCGTGGCGGCGAGGTCGGGCGGTGATTTTTCGTCGTTGATGACTTCCTTGAAATGCTCCTGCGCGTCCTTGTAATTCTGCCGCGCCAGTGCCGCGCGCCCGGCCATGATGCGCGCGTTGCGCGTGAGTTCCGTCGGCGGCCAGTTCGTGTTCTGGTAGAGGAGCTGGTAATTCTTCTCCGCGTCCACGTAGGCCCCGGCGTTGAAATGGTGGTCGGCCAGCCAGTTTTGCGTGAACGGCGCGAGCTCATTGGTCGGGAAACGCCGGATGAAATCGGTGAACATCGCCAGCGCCTCGGTGTGCCGGCCCGCCTGTGAGCGCACCCACGCCCGGTCGAACTCCGCGCGCGCGATCGCCGGGTGGCTCGGGTTCGCGCGGACCCAGTCGTCAAATTTGCCGATCGCCGCCGTCCAGTTCTGTTCCTGCACGTAGGTCCGCGCGATGGCGAGATGCACCTCCGGCGCAAGCGACGAGTTCTCGAAGCGCTTCAGAAAATCCACGAACACGATGCGCGCCTCCGGCGGCTGACCGCGGCGGTTGAGCGCCTGCCCCACCATGAGCAGACTACGGTCGCCGTAGAAACTCAGCGGATACCACGTGAGGATCTTGTTGAGCGCATCGTTGGCGGTGTTGAGGTCGCCCAGCGCGATGCTCGCGCGCACGAGTTGGTAAAGCACCTGGTCGAAAAGGCCGTCGCGGATTTCCGGCAGCGCGCCGTATTGGTCAATCATCGCGCGGTAGTTCGCCACCGCGTTGGTGAAATCGTTCTGGCGATACTGCGCGTCGGCCAGCTTGAACTTCGCCATCGCCTGGTCCTCGCCGAAGGGCAGTTGCTGCACCGCCACCTGGAACGCCGCCTGGCTCTCCGGCACGCGGCCCTCCTCCCACAGCGCGAGGCCGCGGTTCAGGTTCGCCTTGCCGACGAGCGGACTGTGCGCGAACTCCTTCAGAAACAGGTCGAGCTGCACGCGCGCCTGCACGAGCCGGTTGCTCTGCGCCACCGCGCGCGCCTCGGCGGCGAGCGCGGATTGGCCGAGTTGAAAATATTCCCGCAGCCGCAGCTCCCCGAGCGTCAGGCGGATGATGTCCAGCGAGGGATCGGCGGCGTTGTCCTTGAGGAAACGTTCGAGCCAGCCGACCGACTTGTCCGGCTCGTTCTGCGCAAGCGAAAGCTCCGTGATCTTCAGCAACGCCTGCCGCCGCCGCTCCGGCGCGAGCTTCGCGTCGAGATTTTTTTCGTAAGCCTTGATGGCGTCGGCGGGCCGTTTGAGCCGGGCAAGGATGTCGCCGTGCAGCGCCATCGTGTCGGCGAGCAACTCCTTTCCGCCGGCCGCAGTCGCGAGCGCCGTCAGCGGCTTCACGCTGGCCAGCGCCGCGTCGAGTGTGCCGGATTCGGCCTGCGCCCGCGTGAGCCAATACTGCCGGAGCCACGCCAGTTCGCCTTCGAGCTTGAGCGGGTTGAGCGACTTCACCGTATCGAGCGCCTCGGCGAACGACTGCTTCTGCAGATATGCCTCCGCCAACAGCAGCACGCCACGCACCGCCGCCTCGGCGCTCTTCTGCTTGGCGGCCGCGAGACGGAACGCGCCCTGCCGGTCGCCCAGCAGCGTGATGGCGCGGGCCGCGTCGCCGACTTTGAAGCGCGCGGCGGCTTCGCGATATGCGGCGTCGAGCCGGCGCGTGGTGTCGGGAAAATCCTTCAGCAGCGCGGCAAAGGCGTCGGCCGCCTCGCGGAACTTGCCGAGTTGAAACTGCGCCTCCGCGATCGTGTAGCGATACTGGTCGGCGAGCGCGCCGGCCGCGGCGAGCTGCGCGCCGAGGAACTGGATCGCCCGTTCGAACTGCTTGAGTTGAAACAGCGCCTGCCCGCGCAGCAGTTGCGCCTGCGGTAACAGCTCCGATTCGGAATACTTCACTGCAAAGTCCGCGAGCTGTTTCTCCGCGCGATCGTGGAAGCCGTCGTTGAACGCCTTGGCCGCGGCGTCGAACGCGCGCACCTCCGCCGGCGGCGCGGCGGCGAAGGCGGGCGCGAGCGCGAACAGCAGCGCGAGCAACGCAAGCAAACCCGTCACTTTGCAGAAAGGCCTGGGACCGGCAGGGACGCGCGCTTCCGCAGGCCACCGCATCGCCAGTTGTTCACGTCGTATTCGCATTCGCGTTGGTTGGACCCGCTTACTTCAACAGCCGTTTCAAAAAAAATCCCGTGTGGCTCGCCGCGCATTTCGCGACTGACTCCGGGTTGCCCTCGGCCACGATGCGCCCGCCGCCGCTGCCGCCCTCGGGGCCGAGGTCAATCAGCCAGTCGGCCACCTTGATCACGTCGAGGTTGTGCTCGATGACGAGCAGCGTGTTGCCGGCGGCGCGCAGTTTGAAGAGCACTTCGAGGAGCTTGGCCACGTCGTGAAAATGCAGGCCGGTCGTCGGTTCGTCGAGGATGTAAAGCGTGCGGCCCGTGCTGCGGCGCGACAGTTCGCCCGCGAGCTTGATGCGCTGCGCCTCGCCGCCGGAGAGCGTGGTCGCAGACTGGCCGAGGCCGAGGTAGCCGAGGCCGACCTCGGCGAGCGTGAGGCACGGCTCGAAAATTTTCGGCACGGCGCGGAAGAACGCCACCGCCTCGTCCACCGTCATGTCGAGCACGTCCGCGATGTTGCGGCCCTTGTAATTTATTTCGAGCGTCTCGCGGTTGTAGCGCCGACCATTGCACGCCTCGCACGTCACGAAAACGTCGGGGAGGAAGTTCATCTCGATCTTCAGCACGCCGTCGCCCTCACATTTTTCACAGCGGCCTCCCTTGACGTTGAAGCTGAAGCGGCCCGACTCGTAGCCGCGGATTTTCGCCGTCGGGAGCTGCGCGAAGAGGTCGCGGATGGGATTGAACATCCCGGTGTAGGTCGCGGGATTCGAGCGCGGCGTGCGGCCGATCGGCGCCTGATCAATGACGACCACCTTGTCGAGAAACTCGATGCCGCGAATCTCGCGGTGCGCGCCGGGGCGTTCCTTCGAGCCGTAGAGTTTGCGGAAGACGGCGCGCTGCAAAATGTCCATCACCAGCGTGCTTTTGCCGCTGCCGCTCACGCCGGTGACGCACGTGAGCGTGCCGAGCGGGATGCGTGCGTCGAGGTTCTGCAAATTGTTTTCGGTCGCGCCGAGGATTTCCACCCAGCCCTTGTCGGGCGAGGGCGGCACGCGTTTTTTCGGCACGGCAATGTTCAGCTCGCCCTTGAGATACTGGCCGGTGAGCGAGCGCGAGCAGGCGAGGATGTCGTCGAGCTTGCCAGCGGCCACGAGTTCGCCGCCGCGCACGCCCGCGCCGGGGCCGAGGTCCACGATGTAATCGGCCGCGCGGATGGTGTCCTCGTCGTGCTCGACCACGAGGACGGAATTGCCGAGGTCGCGGAGGTTGCGGAGCGTCTGGAGCAGACGCTCGTTGTCGCGCTGGTGCAGGCCGATGCTCGGCTCGTCGAGGATGTAGAGCACGCCGACGAGGCCCGCGCCGATCTGCGTGGCAAGGCGGATGCGCTGCGCCTCGCCACCGGAGAGCGTGGCGCTCTCGCGTTCGAGGGTGAGGTAGCCGAGCCCGACATTTTTCAGGAAGCCCAGGCGCGCGCGGATTTCCTTGATGAGTTCGCCGGCGATCTTCTGCTGGAACTCGGAGAGCTTCAGTTGTGAAAGAAAATCGTCCGCCGCGTCCACCTAGAGCGCGCAGAAGTCCATGATGGACAAACCGGGAGGCTTCGCCTTGTCAGTTGTCAGTAGTTCGTGGTCAGTGGCAGCCGCCACGGACAACTGACCACTGACAACTGACCCCGCCAGCCGCCGCGCGTCCTCCCCGGTGCCGAGCGTGACGGCAAGCATCTCCGGCTTGAGCCGCCGGCCGTCGCAGGCATCGCACGGCTCG
>JACQFS010000213.1 GCA_016199935.1 Verrucomicrobiota bacterium | reverse complement strand
GCGCGGCGTAACTGAGGCCGCTGTGATGATACGCGACGCGGCGCGAAATCATGCGCGCGAGATTTTCGCCGACGAGTTCGCGCTGTTCGGGCGTGAGCGTGAGCGGCTGTGCGGGCGGCGGGAGATGGCGCGCGATGTCGGCGGCGAGGTCCTCGGTCATCCGGCGGCGCGGCGCGAAAAGGAGGACGGGCCCGAGGTCCGCGCCGAGCGCCTTGGCGCAGAAGCGCGCCCAATAATTTTTCACCTCGGACGGAACGTGGAAGGCGAGGTTGTTCGCGTGAACTTCCTCGAGCGGCACGGGGCGTTCCTCGTGGCGCACGAGGACGGCGTCGCGGCCGAGGCGCTTGAGCCACGCGACGATCTGCTGCGGATTGGCGACGCTGCCGCTGAGGAGGAGGAGTTGCGTCTGCGGCGGCGCGAGGGCGATGGAGAGTTCGTAATTCAGCCCGCGATCCTGGTCGCCGAGCATCTGATACTCGTCAATCACGAGCAGGCTCGGACCTTCGCCGCGGATGAGGCGGTTCTTCTGCGTCTCGAGCGTGGCGACGAGCACGGCGGCGTCGAGATTGTCGCTGAGGTCGCCGGTGGCGATGCCGACGTTCCAACCGCGCGCGCGCCACTCGGCGAGCTTGTCGTTGGCGAGCGCGCGGGTGGGCACGGTGTAGATGGCCTGGCCGCGGGGTTTGCCGTAGTCGGACCACAACTCAAAGATGAGCGTCTTGCCGGCACCGGTCGGGGCATGCACGACCACGTCCTTGCCCTCGCGCAAAGCGCCGACGGCCTGCTGCTGCCAGAGATCGGGGACGATCAACGGGTTCAGCGGCGCGGATTCGGGCGCGGGAGTTTCACCGGCATGATGCACGGCGCGAAGATGCACGGGGCCGAAGGAAGCTCCAAGTTCCAAACTCCAAGGACCAGGAAATCTCCAAGCTCCAAATCGCGGTGCCGCGGGTCAACGTCGCCCGGTCGGGATAACGGTTTGACTTGGGTTCGCGCCACTTTAGATTTCCTCCGAAATGTTCGCCGCGGAAACCAAGTCGCACATCCCGCCCGCCGCCCGTCCCGACTGGAAACACATCGTCGAGCCGGTCGAGCCGTTCCTCATCGCCGTGTCGCGGCGGTTGGAGGAACAGGTCGCGGCGTTTGACGCCGAGGTCGCGCCGCTCGCGCGCTACGCGCTCACCGCGCAGGGCAAGCAACTCCGGCCCGCGCTCGTCGCCCTCAGCGCCGGCGCGGCGGGCCGGCCCAACGACAGCCACGTCACCGCCGCCGTCATCGTCGAGATGGTCCACCTCGCCACGCTCGTGCATGACGACATCATGGACGAGGCGCGCGTGCGCCGGCAGCGGCCCACGCTTGCGGCGAAGTGGGGCAACGAAACAGCGGTGCTGCTCGGCGACTGCCTGTTCGCCCACGCGCTGAAGCTCGCCTCCAGTTTCCCGACGCCGGAAGTCTGCCGCGCCGTCTCGACGGCGACGAACACGGTCTGCTCCGGGGAAATTTTGCAGACGAACCGGCGCCGGAAATTTTCGATGGGCCGCGCGGAGTATTTCAAAATTCTTGCCATGAAGACTGGCGAACTCTTCGCACTGTCATGCGACCTGGGCGCGTGGCTGAGCGGCGCGTCGCCGGCGGAGCGCGCGGCCTTGCGCGCCTACGGGCTGGCGCTCGGCACGGCGTATCAGGTCTATGATGATTGCCTCGACGTGTTCGGCTCGGAGGCCAGCGCGGGCAAATCGCTCGGCACGGATTTGACGAAGGGCAAGCTCACACTCCCGGTGCTCGTGGCGCTGGAGCGCGCGCCGGACGACGAGCGCGCGCGACTGGAGCAGTTGCTCGCGGCGTGGGAACCGGCGCAACTTCCGGCGCTGCTCGGGTCGCTGGAGCGGCACGGCGCGCTGGCGGAATCGCGCGAGGCGGTGGGGCAGTTCCTCGCCGTGGCGCGGCAACAGCTCAAGCTTCTCCCGGACACCGAGAGTCGCACCGCGTTGTCCGAACTGGCGGAGTTTCTAGCGCGGCAGACGGCGGCGTTGAACGGGTGAGGTGGCAAAAAGCTCCAAGAACCAAGCACCAGGCTCCAGAGAAGCTCCAAGTCTCAAGCTCCTTCACCCCGGCGATCGAGTTGAGTGACACCTCGTCTTTGGGATTGATCCTTCTCTGGAGCTTCCCCATTCCCCCTCCCGGCCGAACCTCAGGGCGAACTTTTTTTGAACGCCGCCCTTTGCCGCCTGTCCATCCCGTCAGTCAGAGGCTCAACATGAAATCAACGGTTTTTCCCGCCGATCTCACGATGTTTGGCAACACGACAGCCCCCACGTTCCCACCGGGGCGCTGGCGTCCGCGAATTTTTGCTCGCAATAAACCCGCCACGGCGTTCACTTCACGGCCGGAATCGGCCGAATCCGCCACGGTGGAACCCGCATCAACAACCGACACGTCCGTGCAAGAACGCGCGCTCATCCAGCGCGCGCAGGGTGGCGACCTTTCCGCCTACGACGAGTTGGTGCGCCGCTATCAGGAGCGCGTTTACGCGACGCTCTATCACATGACCTCGAACCACGAGGACGCGCACGACCTGGCGCAGGAGGCGTTCGTGAAGGCGTGGCAGGCGATCAAGTCGTTCAAGGGCGACTCCAGTTTTTACACCTGGGTCTATCGCATCGCGGTCAACAAGACCATCAACCACCTCAAGACCCGCCGGAACCGCACGCCGCACCTGAGCCTCAACGATCTCGACTTCAACGCCGAGCACGACCCGGGGCTGGTGCAGTTCATTTTGCCTGGGAAGAAGGCGATTCGGCGCACATCGTGTTGGCTGAAAATCTTCGCGACGCCAAAACCGCCGACCGCATTCGCGAGATCTTTCGCGAAATCCGCGATTATCTCAAAGGCGACCGTTGAAGCAGTGAAAGACCGTCGTATGTCTGAACCGCATCCAGAAGAATTTGAACAGCTGAGGAAACTCCTCGCCCTCAAGCGGCACGAACAGCCGCCGCCGGGTTACTTCGGAAAATTTTCCGGCCAGGTCATCGCGCGCATCGAGTCCGCGCAGCCCGAACCGAAGCCATCGCTGTGGCGGCAGCTCACTGGCGGCCTGTTTCAAAACCCCGCGCTCGCCGGCGCCTACGGCATCGGCGCCATCGCGGCGGTGGTGCTGGGCCTCGCGATCTTCTCGGCGGAAACGAAGGAGACGGCCATGACCACGCCGCCGACCGCGCCGCCGACCGCGCCGGCGTTCGCCGCGCAACCGTCGCCCCTGCCGGTGCCCACGGTGGTCGCGATGACCTCCGAACCGCAGCCCGTCGCCGTCACGCTGGCCCCGCTGCCGGTCGCCGAGTCGGCGTCGTCCACCGTGAACGTCAGTCTGCGGCCCGTGCTGCCGGCGGATTCCGCCCCGGCCGGCCTTTTCCCCGCGGGCGGCTTCCTCAATGCCGAACCGAGACTGAACGTGGACGCCGCGAGCTTCCGCTTTCCCGGCGTGACGAACGGGGCCACGCCATCGAATCCGTGACCGGGAAAACATCCTGGCAAGTCTCCACCGTCACGCGATTCATCTGAATCCTGAACCCGAACCCCGAAGGGGAAGCGGGAAACCACGGATGGACACAGATGGACACGGATAGAACCCAGACCGGGGCGGTCAGTTATTTCCCCACGCGGAAAAAACCGCGGCGCGAGGCACTACCTTTCAGCTCGGCAGCCATCCGTGTTTATCCGTGTCCATCCGTGGTTCAATTTCGGAGCTCGGTTTGAACCCCCCCCGCTTCCCTCACCTTCTCCATTGAGCCGCGCAACTCCGGGTGCTACGCTCCGCGCATGAAGCCCACCTCCTGTCCCGATTGTGGCGTCGTCGAGTCCGCGTCCGCTGTTCCCGCCGTCTCGCGCCGCCGTTTCCTCCACTCCACCCTCACCGGTGCCGCCGCGCTCGCCGCGTCGCCACTGCTCGAACCGGCCCTGCGCGCCGCGCCCACGATGCGGTCGAAATCCGAGACGCTCGCGGCGCAGCTCTTCAAGGGTCTCACGCCGGAGCAGCGTGCCGCCGTCTGCTTCCCGTTCGGCCACGAGCTGCAGGCGCGCGTGGACAACAACTGGCACATCACCAAGCCCACGCTCGACAAATTTTTCACCGCAGACCAGCAGGCGCTGACGAAGGAAATTTTCCGCAACCTCCACAGCCCCGAATATGCCGAGACGGTTTACAATCAGGTGACGCACGACAGCGGCAAGGCGGGGTTCATGGGCGGCTCCTCCGTTGCGTTCTTCGGCGAGCCGGGCAGCGGGAAGTTTGAGTTTGTGCTGACCGGCCGGCATTGCACGCGGCGGTGCGACGGCGACAGCGTGGCGGGCACGGCGTTCGGCGGGCCGATTTTTTACGGCCACGCGGCGGGCAGCTTCAACGAGCAGCCCGACCATCCCGGCAACGCCTACTGGTATCAGGCCAAGCGCGCGAACGAGGTCTTCCAGGCTCTCAGCGGCAAGCAGCGCGAGTTGGCGTTGCTCGGCGACAGCCGCGAGGAAAACGGCATCCTCACCGTGAAGCTCAAGGGCAAGGTCAAGCCGATTGATGGCATTCCGCTGACGGAACTCTCCCGCGACCAGAAGGAACTCGTCCACAAGGTCATGGCCGATCTGCTCGCGCCGTTCCGCAAGGAGGACACCGACGAGGTGATGAAGCTCGTGAACCAAAACGGCTTCGATAATTTGCGCATGGCCTTCTACAAAAACCAGGACATTGGCAAGGACGGCGTGTGGGACGTGTGGCAGATCGAAGGTCCCGCGATGGTCTGGTATTTCCGCGGCGACCCGCATGTCCATGTCTGGGTGAACGTGCGCGAGAACGCGTGACTCTTCGCCGAGCCCGCGGCCCATCCAAACTATCAACCGACGAGGCTCCCCGGAAATTTTCCGGGGAGCCTTTTCTGTGGAAGTTGGCGTTGGCTATGGGCGGAGCGCAGCGTTCACACCGCTTCAGCGTTCGGAAGTCCACGGGCCAATCGTTCCGTCACCGCCTGCTCGCTCGCTGAAGCGGCCTGAAGGCCGCGCTCCGGCGCAGCGTTGTTTGCCAGATTCGCATTGCATTTGCCCCCGCCGTCCGTCATTTGAACGCCCTAAATGAGTCCGGAATCAGATACTCCAGGAAGCGCCGCCGCTGGCGCGGGTGGTCGTCGCCGCCGCGGTCGCCGCGGTGGACGTGGCCGCCGCCGCCCCGGCGCCCGACCCTCCTCGCCGCACGAAGCCGCCACCGCCGCCCAGGCCGAAGCCGCGCTCGCGCGTGAAGAGGCGCTGGGCGAACAGGACGATGGCGGCGATGAAGCGGCCGCGCCCGAGAAGGCCGCGCCGCCCGCCGCCGCACCCGCCGAAACTTCCGCCGCGCCGGCCAAGCCCGTGCTCGTGGACGACGTGACCGCGCGCGAGCGGGCGTTGCGCGAACGGCTCGAACGCGAGGGCCAGCAACCGCGCGAGCGTCCGCAGCCGCGCGAGCGCCAGCAACCGCGTGGACGTCGCGAACCACGCGAGCGCTATCCCGAGGCACCGGTCGCGCCGGCCGAACCGTGGCAGCCGCCCGCCGATTTCCGCCCCGCGCCCAAGCGTTCCATCGAGCAGACGATCGAGGATGCGCTGCACGCCACCGAGACGCTCAAGCGCGCCTTGAGCGACGTGGAGGAAATTTTGGAACTGCTCGAGGACGTCGAGGTGCAGCAGCGCGCGGACGAGCGCGAGATTGAAAAGCTTCGCCAGCAGTTGCGCGCCGTTTCCGGCGGACGCGATCGCGACCGTGACCGGGAGCGCTCGCCGCGCGACGAACCGCGCCGCCAACCTCGCGAGCGCGGGGCCATCCGCGAGCCCCGCCCCGCCGAGTCGACCGACGCCCCCGAGCCGTCCGAGTCGGAGCCGGGCTCGCGCGGCGCGGACCTCATCGAGTAATTTCCCTCCGCCGGCATGGAAGCCCCGCCATCAGTCCGCGTGGACAAATGGCTGTGGGCGGTGCGCCTTTTCAAAACCCGCCCGCTCGCTGCGGACGCGTGCCTCGCGGGCAAGGTGAAAATTGCCGGATTGCCGGTGAAGCCCGCGCGCAATGTTCACGTCGGCGAAATCCTCACCGCCGTCGCGGGCGAGATCACGCGCACGGTGAAGGTCGTCGCGCTGCTCGACAAACGCGTGGGCGCGAAGCTCGTGGCGGATTTCATGGCGGACCTGACGCCGGCGGCGGAACTCCACAAGCCGCGCGAGCCGAATTTTCAAGCACCGTTCCAGCGCGCCAAAGGCAGCGGGCGGCCGACGAAGAAGGAACGGCGGAGTTTTGAGGAATACTTCGGAGGATAAAGTGGAGCGGACGATTCGCGCACGCCTCACGGTTGAGCTCGTCAAAGTCTGCGGGTGAAGTAACGCCAGAGCCATACAATCGCAGTGACCACGCCGACGGCGGCTCCAAGGTAGATGGTAAATTTGACGCTCGAATAAGACCAATCTTCCGGGCGGGCTCCCAGCCGTCTGCTTCCCGCGGCCCTCAACACGAGCCAAAGTCCTGCGATCGCCCCCAAACCGCCGAGCAGAAGGATCAAGAAAGCGGAACTCCAAATCCGAGTCCACCACGGATCAAATTTCTCATCCTCCACTTTCTCTCGTGCCAGTTCCGAATGACGCTGCGCACAGGCGAATGAGCAGACCTTCACCCCCGGCTCTTCCTCAACGACGCACTCGCTACATATTGGCGACGCACACTGCTCGCAAAGGAGTGCTGCCCTTCGCTCGGGGTGGTTGCGGCAGAACATACCTTCACTTCGGCAAATGCTGCCGGAGGAAGCGGAGAAAGTTCCCGTGCAGCACGAGCTGGATGTCCTCCGTCGAGTAGCCGCGCTTGGCGAGCAGGTCGGGAAGTTTCTGGAGATCGGCGATGGTGTTCAGATCCATCGGTGATTGCTCGCGGCCAAAACCGCCGTCGAGGTCGGTGCCGATGCCGGCATGGCGCGCGTTGCCGGCGAGCTGGCAGACGTGGTCAATGTGATTGACCATGTGATCGAGCTTCACGCCCACGTCCTCAGGGCGCGACGTGTATTTCTTCCAGCCCGGCACCATCATCCACGCGTCGAGCGCGGAGCCGATGACGCCGCCGCGGCTGATGAGGAGCTTGAGCTGTTCGTCGCTGAACTGCCGCTGGTCCGGCACGAGCGCGCGGCAATTCTGGTGGCTCGCCCAGATCGGGCCCTGGAAAATTTTCGTCGCCTCCCAGAACGCCTCGTCGGCGAGGTGCGTGCAATCCATGATGAGCTTGAGCCGGTCCATCTCCTTCACCAACTCGCGGCCCTGCGGACTGAGCGGACCATCCGCCTCGGTGCCGGGCGCGTAGGTGCCGGGGCCGTAGTGCGCGGGCCCGAGCGCGCGCAGGCCGTAGGCATGGGCGCGTTCGAGGTGCTTGAGCGTCACCATCGAGTCGGCGCCTTCGAGACTCAGGACGTAGCCGATGGGCGCGTTCTCCGGCGGACGATTTGTCCAAAGCTGAACCATCGTCTCCAGCGCAGAGGTGTTGGTGATTTGAACCAGTTCACCGCGCTCCTCCATCGCGCGATACCACGCGAGTTGGCCCTGGGTCTGCGCCCACGCCTGCGCGGGCGAGTGCCATCCGCTGCGGTGGTTCGACGGCTTCACGTAGCGCGCAATCTGCGTCGCGACGCAGATGCCGATGCGGCCGCGGCGCATCTCGGGAAAGCACACGGTGTTCTGGCCGCGGTCCTTCTTGTCGGTCTGGCCCTTTTCGCGCGCACGGATTTCCTCGATGGGCCGCGCGAGGTCGCGGTTCCATTCGAGCGCGTTCATGCTGAGGTCAAGGTGGGCGTCGAGGATGAAAGAATTCGTGGCCATGTGAGCGGGGCGAAGATTGATGAAAGTCGGTAAAATTTCCAAGCCTCAAACGGTGATGACGCGCTCGCGGCCGAGCACGCGCCACCGCTCCTCCGCGTGGCCGTGTCGGACGACGACGGCCTGCGAATGCAACGCGACCGTCGGGCAGATGTGCCACGGCACGCCGTAGAGGCAATCGCCGACCGCGAACTCGCCGACGCGCGCGGTCTCGACCACGAGGTGTTCCTCGCTGTGCATCACAGCCTTTGCATCGGAAAGATTGAGGAACACCACGCGCGGGTGCGGGTTCTCGGCGGCGATGGCCTTGTGCCCGAGGTCAAGCGTGAGGCGGTTCGTGCCGGGCTTGCTGATGACGCGCGTGAGCACGAGCGCGGCCGGGAGAAAATCCATGTCGGGACATTTCGTGCCGTAGCCCGCGTCCCAAAACACGCAGGTGCCCGGACTGCACTCCACGTCACCGCGCTTCGCGTGAACCGGGAAGGTCGGCGTGCCGCTGGCGATGTAGCGCGGGACCGGCCGGCTGGCGGCGAGCAGTTCGTCGCGGAATTTTTTAATGGGCGCGTAGGCTTCCTCGACGCGCTTCGTGCGCACCGCGAGATCGGCATCGTGAATGTGCCCGTCGTAAGCGTGCAGCCCTCCGGGCTTGAGGCCGGGCGATGACGAGATGAGGCGGTAGAGTTCGAGCGCCTTCGGTCCGGGTTCGATGCCGGTGCGGTGCATGCCGCAGTCCATGTCGAGCAGCACTTCGAGCGTCACGCCGGCGGCGCTCGTGGCTTCGGACAGCGCACGAACGACGAACGAGTCATCCACGACGCACATGAACTTCGTTTTTGGAAACAGCCGCACAAGCTGGAGCAGCCGCTTCACGTTTGGCCCGACGGGTGGATAGGCGAGCAACACTTCCGTCGCGCCGGCCGCCGCCGTCATTTCGCACTCGGCGATGGTGGCGCACTTGAACTTCGTGACGCCCTGCTGGAGCTGAAGCTGGATGACCTCGGGGAGCTTGTGCGTTTTCATGTGCGGCCGCAGCCGCGCCGTGCCGCCCGCGATGGCGATCATGCGGCGGATGTTTTCCTCGATGCGGTCGGGATAGACGAGGAGCGAGGGGGAGGGAACGTCGTCAGCGTTACTCAGAAGAAACCAGTCTGTTTTCATTGTCGTAAATCCGAAATCCGAAGCTCGAAATCCGAAACAAATTCAAATTCAGTGAATCTCAAGAATGTTCAAGACCGTCACTCGCTCTTGCGGACAATGGCCCCAAAGATACTCGTCAGCTCGTGCGCTTCCTGAACCAGCGCGTCGCGTTCCTTCGACAGTTCAGGCTTGGCCGTCACGTCCATCAAACGGAGAAACATCCGGCTCTCCTTGGCTTCTTTGCGGCAGATTTTTATCCGCATGATGAAGTCCTTTTTGCTGAGCGCTTCATTGGCTTCGATGTAATTCGCGCCAACGGAGCCCGAGGCGCGGATGAGCTGTTTCGCATCCTCGATGTTGCACAACGTCCGGGGCAGGCGCCGGACAAAACCGCGCACCTCAGCCGCGAACTCATACGTCCGCTCCTCCAGGTCGAATCGTTTTGAATTTTCCCCTTCGGCCATTTGGATTTGTTTCGGGTTTCGAGCTTCGAGTTTCGGATTTCAAAAGTCGGCGATGCGGTCCGGTTCACCGCACCTCGAAGATCGCCTCGATCTCCACCGCGACATTGCTCGGCAGCGTGCCTGCGCCGATGGCGCTGCGGGCGCCGACGCCGTTGTCGGGACCGAAGACTTCGCTCATCAACTCGCTGTAGCCGTTGATGACCTGCGGCTGCTGCGTGAAGTCGGGCGCGGCGTTGACGAGGCCGAGCGATTTGACGAGCCGTTTCACGCGATCAAGCGAGCCAAACTCGGCGCGCAACGCGGTGAGGATGGCGAGGCCGACCTCGCGCGCCGCGGCCTTGCCCTGCTCCAGCGTGAGGTCCTTGCCCACGCGGCCGGTGATCAACTCGCCGGCCGGCGTGCGCGAGACGTGGCCGGAGACATAGGCCAGGCCGCCGGCGACGACGACGGGTTTGTATATGCCGCCGGGCTTGGGCGGCGGCGGCAGGTGGAGATTGAGTTCAGCGATGCGGGCTTCGGCATTCATGGTGTGGGCGGAAATAGATTAGGTTTCCCCGCGCGCGGAAAGGAAAAACTGGCGACGGACGGAGCGCGGGCCGTCCCGGCCCGCAGCGGCCACGAATGCCAACAGGCATTGGGATCAACCGGACGCGCCTCGCACTGCGTGGCCGCTGCGGACGGGGACCGTCCGCGCTCCGCTCCATTTCACCGGACGAAAATCCACCACACCACCGCGATCATCGGCAGCATGAAGGGCAGCGTGAAACGGAACACAAAGCCGAGGAAGCCGGGCGTGTGAACCTTCTGCTGGTCGGCGATGGCCTTGACCATGAAGTTGGGGCCGTTGCCGATGTAGGTGTTCGCGCCGAAGAAGACCGCGCCGACGCTGATGGCGAGGATGTAATGGTTGAACTGCGCGTTGCCGAGCAGGAAGCAGATTTCGATTTCCTCCCGGCTCACGCCCTTGGCGAGCACGTGGTCGCCGTGATATTTCTGGAGCGCGAGAAAGGTCTGCCTGATCTGCTCCGCGTGCGGGCCGTGGATGTAGCTCGCGAGGTCGGTGCCGCCGGTCTGCACGAGGTGCTGCACCTGCGCGATGGTGTCCGCGTCCACGAACGAGCCGAAGATTGCGCTGAGGAACGCGAGGTAGGTCGGCGCGTTGTCGAGCACGCTGGAGAGTGTGCCCGCGCCCCAGTAGAAGAGGCCGGGGGCGGGGTTCGCGCCGAGCAACTCGCCGGCGCGGCCCTGGAGCCAGTCGAGCGCGGGCATCATCGTGGCGAAGATGCCGACGAACAGGATCGCCACTTCCTGCACGGGATGAAAATTGAAGTCGTTGGCCTCATGGACGTGCTTCTTCGTCGTGAGATATGAGCCGAGCGCGGCGGCGATCATCAGGAGTTCGCGGAGGAAGAGCGGCTTGCTGATGAACACCGCACCGAGGATGACCGCGAGGAAGAAAAGGTTCAGCAACCCGTCGAAGCGCCACGTCTCGTGGGCGGTTTCTTTTTCGCGCACCGCGCGCGGGGCGCGGTGGAAGTTGAGCGCGTCCACCATCCAGAACATCGCGAGCAGGATGCCCACGCCGAGCGCCCACATCGGCCAGCAATGTTCCGCCACCCACCAGAACGGGATGCCTTTCAGAAAACCGAGGAACAGCGGCGGGTCGCCGACGGGCGTGAGGCAGCCGCCGACGTTCGACACGATGAAGATGAAGAAGACGATGTGGTGGGCCGTGACGCGGTATTTGTTCATCCGAATCCACGGCCGGATCAGGAGCATCGAAGCGCCGGTGGTGCCGAGGACGTTGGCGATGACGGCGCCGAGGGCGAGGAAGAGGACGTTCCTCATCGGCGTGGCCTCGCCTTTCACGCGGATGTGGATGCCGCCGGAGACGATGTAGAGCGAGCCGATGAGGCAGATGAACTGCACATACTCGATGCCCGTGTGCAGCGCGCGTTCGCGTCCGCCCCCGCCGAGCGCCGCGAGATAATAGCCCAGCGTCACCGCGCCGAGCACGAGCGCGACCTTGGGATAATGCCGCGCCCACCAACCGGCGAAGAGCACCGGCGCCAGAGCGATCATCGCGAGGAGCGCGGCGAACGGGAGCATCAGCCACGGATTCGGTTGCAACAGGTCGGCTTCCACGCGCGAAGGCTGGGGCGCGGGAAAAAGCGGGTCAACCGTTTTGCTCGGCAAAAAACCTTTTGTGTGCCCGAGGCCGTGTGTTAAGTATCCGCCCAGATCAAATTCATCCGATGCCAACCGGTTCCACCAGCCCGACGACGCCCGCGGAAATGACCGCGGCGCCTACCTGATCCCCGCGTGGACCCCAACGATCTCAAAGCCCCGGCCGACAGCCTCAAGATGGCGCCGTGCCGCGCCTGCGGCGCGAAAAGTTTCGTGCCCGCGACGCTCGCGCCGTTCGAGACCGTGCCGTGTTCCAAGTGTCAGCACCCGGTGATGGGCCCCGTGAAGCTGCGGCAGTTCGAATTGATTGCCCCGATTGCCTCCGGCGGCATGGGCACGGTTTATTATTCCGTGGACACCAAGCTCGGCCGCGAGGTCGCGGTGAAGCTGATGAAGCAGGAACTCGCGGGCGACCCGGCGGCGGTGGAAAGTTTCGCGCGCGAGGCCAAGGCCTGCGCCGGCCTCAACCACACGAACATCATCCACATTTACACCTTCGACGAGTGGGAGGGCCGGCCGTATCTCGCGATGGAACTCGCCGATCAAGGCAGCCTCGACGACCGCATCAACCAGCAGCAGGGCCAGCAGCAAACCGTGCCCGAGCTCGAAGTCCTCGACGTCGGCATCAAGGTCGCCTCCGCGCTCGCCACGGGGCTCAAGCACAACCTCACCCACCGCGACATCAAGCCGGGCAACATTCTCTTCGACGCCGACGGCGAACCCAAGCTGGTGGACTTCGGCCTCGCCACCTCCGCCGAGGCGGACACGAATCACGAGCTGGTCATCTACGGCACGCCGTATTATCTCGCGCCCGAGCGCATCCTGCGCGAGCTCGAGGATTTTCACGCCGACATGTATTCGCTCGGCGGCACGCTTTACCACGCCATCACCGGCCACGCGCCGTTCGAGGCGCCCGAGGCGCAGGACATCATCGCCGCGCACGTCCACACCCCGCCCACGCCGCCGCACGAGGTCGTCCCGGAAATCACGGAGCTGACGAGCGAGGCGCTGCTCAAGTCGCTCGCGAAAAAACCCGCCGACCGTTTCGCCAGCTACGACGAATTCATCATGGCCCTCACCGCCGCGCGCAGCCACCTGCTCGTCAGCCGCTACAAGGGCGAGAGCGAAACGGTGATGGCGACGAAAAAAGGCGGGCTGATGAAATGGTTCGGACGCGGAACCTGAGGAAGGTCCAAGCTCCAAGGACCAAGCTTCAGGGAAGATCCAAGGCCCAAAATCCCAAAAGGTCCGTTGAGCAAACGCGTGACTTTGCTTGCGGGTCTTGGAGATTCCCAGGTGCTTGGAGATTGGTCCTTGGAGCTTTCAGCTCGCCGCCCGCAACCCCCGGCCAAAACCCAGACCGCCTCCCGGCGAACTGACGCCCTCAGCCTTCCAACGCCTTCGGCGGGCCGATGAGCGCGTTGGCGATGAACACCTGCCGCGCCGTGCGCGGGTTCTTCAGCAGCGCGAGCACGGCGGCGACATCGGATGACTCATTGCGGTCGTGCCGCGTGATCCCCGCCGCGGCGGAGCGCGGGGCCGCGGTGCGTTCGTCCGTGCGCCCCATGTGCGCGGCGACCGCCGCCGCCAACCGGCTCGCGCGCGAGTGCGCCTCGGCGGACACCGGCAACGTCGCCGCCGCTGACACGCCCGCCATGTGCGTGCGCGCGTGGAGTTCGTGCGCCTCCGTTTCCTCGGTCTGGCCGGGGCGCGAAAAAATCGGCGGCACCGGCAGCGGCGTGACCTCCACCCGCACGCGCGCGGCCGCTGGCCGCGGCAGCGCCAACGGCGGGGGAACGGGCCGGGCCGGTTCGCTCACGACGATGGGCGGCGGCAGCGGCGGCGGCGGCACTGAGCCGCCGACATTTCCTTCGAGCAGCCGTTTGATTTCCTCCTCCCAACTCGCGGCCTTCGTCGCGGGCACCGGCGTGGAGCGGGGCGCGGCGGGAGTGCGACTCCGCGGCATCGGCGTGGATTCGCCGTCCGTCTCATCCGGCTGGCCCTGGCGCTTCTTCCACCAGGCGTGGAGCACCGAGCCGAGCGCGATGAGTCCGAAGATAATTAATTTTTCCATCGTTCAGGATGGCCCGCGCGCGTTCGTTCACGCGGGCCGTTGAAAAATTTCAGCCCTGCTTCGACGGGCCGCCGCTGCCGCCGCCGGCGATGCTGTCCCTCATGTTCGTGTCGGCCTGCACGTTCTTCATCTTGTAATAATCCATGATGCCGAGGTTGCCGGCGCGGAAGGCCTCGGCCATCGCCATCGGCACTTGCGCCTCGGCCTCGACGACGCGCGCGCGCATTTCGGCGACGCGCGCCACCATTTCCTGCTCGGTCGCCACGGCGGCGGCGCGGCGCACCTCGGCGTGGGCCTGCGCGATGAGCTTGTTCGCCTCGGCCTGCTCGGCCTGCAATTTCGCGCCCACGTTTTCGCCCACGTCCACGTCGGCGATGTCGATCGAGAGAATTTCAAACGCCGTGTTCGAGTCGAGCGCCTTGTCGAGCACGGTCTTGGAAATGCGGTCCGGATTCTCGAGCACGATCTTGTAGCTGTCCGACGAGCCGATGGTGGTGACGATGCCCTCGCCGACGCGCGCGATGATGGTTTCCTCCGTCGCGCCGCCGACGAAGCGGTCGAGGTTCGTGCGCACCGTCACGCGCGCCTTGGCCTTCACCACGATGCCGTCTTTCGCCACGCCATCAATCGTGGTGCGGCCGGAGGACGGGGCCGGGCAGTCGATCACCTTCGGATTCACCGAGGTCTTCACGGCCTCGAGCACGGTCTTGCCGGTGCCCTTGGTCGCGAGGTCAATCGCGCACGCGCGGTCGAACTCCAGGTGGATGCCGGCCTTGCGCGCGGCGATGAGCGCCTGCACGACCATCTCGATGCTGCCGCCGGCGAGGTAATGCGTGGAGAGATCGTCAATCGTCAGCGGGATGCCGCTCTTCACCGCCGTGATGCGCATGTCCACGATCAGGCCCACCGGCACGCTGCGCAGGCGCAACGCAATGAGCTCGGTGAACTTCACCTTCGCGCCGGAGAACATCGCGCGGATCCACACGCTGAAAAAGTTCGCGACGATGATGACGAGGACGAACCCGATGACCGCGAGCACGCCAAGGCCGACGAGGCTCGCGCTGCCGTTGATCGTGAAGCCGAGCATGAGGGGGATTTTCATTTTGATTTTTTGTTGATGGATTGCCTGCTGAAAAAATCAGACGGCGCGCACGACCGTGCGCAAGCCCTCGACGGCCACGACCTTCACGTTCGCGCCGCGCTCGATCATGCCGCCCTCGGTCACCACGTCCACGCGCTTGCCGGCGATGGTGGCCATGCCGGAGGGGCGGAGATTCGTGAGCGCGGTGCCGTTCTGGCCGAGCAGGTCGGTCCGCTCCGCGTCCACGTTGCCGATGGCGCGCTCGGAGGCGAACAGTTTCGCCGCGCGGCTGTTGGGAAAATACTTCACGTAGAGCAACCCGCCCGTGATGAGGCCCGCGAGCGTGATGAAGAGAACGACGTTGCCGGTGCGCGCGCCGAAGTCCATGTAGGCGAGGACCACGCCCGCGCCGACGCAGATCGCGCCGATTATGCCCGCGATGAGGCCGGGCAGAATCGTCTCCAGACCCAGGAGCGCCGCCCCGACCAACAGGAGAATCACGACCGTCAGCATTGCGGCGAAAGCATAGGGGCGCGCGCCGGAGCGGCAAGTGGAATGGCGCGGGGAGTTTTGTAAGCGGCGGAGCGCGGACGGTCCCCGTCCGCAGCGGCTCCGCAGTGCGCGGCGCTTTCGTTCAACTCGTGACGCCCAGTGTATGCGTGGCCGCTGCGGCCCGGGACGGGCCGCGCTCCGATCAGCCCGCGTCCGCCATCGCCGCCAGCGGCGAGCGCTTGAGCGCGCGGAGTTGCTGCCGCTGCTGCATCGCGCGCAATTTTTCCTCCTCCGGCATTTCCGGCGCGGCGAGTTGTTGATCGAGGCGCTGAACCTGGCGGTCAATGAAATCGTTCCGCAGTTGCAGCAGCACGTCGGCAATCTGCTTCTGCGGCTCAGGGATGGCGCGCTGGGTCAGGCCGGCGTCGGCGAGCAGGTCGCGCTCGCGATCAGTTTCCAATTCGCCCATCAGCACCGCGTCGCCGTGCCACGTGCCGCCGCCGAAATGCGCGAGGCGCAGCTCGAGCAGATGGCGGAGATCGCGGTCCGTGACCCACGCGGGTTGGAAGTGCGCGGCGAACCAGTCGAAGTGCTCGTCCATTTCCTTCAGCAACACGAGGCGCAACAGCCACAGCTCGCGGTGCGGCGGCGGCGCGACCTCTTCCTCGGACGGAACCGGGATTTCCTCCGCTTCCGGCGCGGGCGCGGGCGTGAAGGTCCGCTGCTGCGGCACCTTGCTGAACTCCTGCCGCACCGAGTCCACGGAGACGCCGAGGCGCTGCGCGGTTTTTTGCGCGCAGGTGTCGAGCATCACGCTGTTGCCGGTCTTGCGCGCCGCGTCGCCCATCGCGCGCACCACGGCGAGCCGGCCGCGGTCGGTCACGATGTCGTTCTGGGTGCAGAGGCGGCGCAGATAAAAATCAAAGAAGCCCTCGGCCTTCGCGATGACTTCCTTCATCGCGTCCGCGCCGAATTCCTTGATGTAAGTGTCCGGGTCATGCGGCGCGGGCAGGGTCGCGACGCGGATGGCGAGGCCGGAGGCGAGCAGGTCATCGAGCGCGCGGACGGCGGCGTTCTGCCCGGCGTTGTCCGAGTCGAAGCACAGCACCACCTCCTGCACGTAGCGGCGCAGGATGCGCGCGTGCGCCTCGGTGAACGCCGTGCCCTGCGGCGCGACGATGTTCTGGATGCCGGCCATGAAGCACGCGATGAGATCGAGCTGGCCCTCGCACACGATCACGAAGCCGGCGTCGAGCAGCGCGCGCTTCGATTTGTCGAGGCCGAACATCACCTTGCCCTTCGTGAAGATCGGCGTCTCGGGCGAGTTCACATACTTCGCCGTCTTCTCGTCGCCCGCGAGCACGCGCCCGCTGAAGCCGATGACGCGGCCCTGTTCGTCGCAAATGGGAAACATCAGCCGCCCGCGGAAGCGGTCGTAATGGTGGTCCGTGCCCTCCTTCTTGATGATGAGCCCGGCCTGTTCGACGAGCGCGAGGTCGAAGCCCTTGCTCTTCGCCCAGTTCACCGTGTCGTCCCACGTCTCGGGCGCGGCACCGAGGCGGAAAAGTTTCACGGCCTCCGCCGACACGCCGCGCTTGGCGAGATAGTCGCGCGCAAGCTGGCCACCGGCTTCGTTGGCGAGCGCGCCCTGCCAGCGGGAGCAGATGGCGTCGTGCAGCTTGAGCAGCGAGTCCTTCACGAAGGCCCCGCGCTCGTCCGGCGCGGCGCCGCCCTCATAAACGAGCGGGATGCGCGCGCGTTCGGCGAGGCGCTTGAGCGCCTCGGGAAAGGTGACGCTCTCGTATTCCTTCACGAACGTGAACACATCGCCGCCCTTGCCGCAGCCGAAGCATTTGAACATCTGCTTCGTGGCACTCACGTTGAAGCTCGGCGTCTTCTCTTTGTGGAACGGGCAGAGGCCGACGAAGTTCGTGCCCGCGCGCTTGAGCGGGACGGCCGCGCCGATGATGTCCACGATGTCGCTCGCCGCGCGAATTTGTTCGCGCAGTTGTTGGGAAATGATGCCGGCCATGCGATGCGAATCTGTGCGCCCCGTTCTATCGCGGCGCGGCGGCGGCGCAAAGGGAAGTTATTGGAAGTTGTTCACGGCGGGGGATCGCCGTGAGCCGCGCGGTCGGGCGCGCCGGAGAAATTATTGCAGCCCCGCCGTCTGCAGATTGCCCGGGGGCGTCACCAGCAGGAAGCCAAGATTGTCACCCACCCATTTGCCGGTGGCGGAGTTTTTGAAGAAAGCCTCCTGCAACACGCCCGGGGTCGGGTAGAGCATGAAGCCGAAGTCGTCCATCTGACCCTTGATCGTTTTCTTTTCCGCGTCGGGATTCACCTCGATGCCGTGGACGATCGCGAGGACGAGCAGCACGACGCTGACGTTGCGCACGGCGGCGGCGACGGGCCCGATGACGTATTCAAGTTTGCCGAACAGGTTGCTCTCCTCGAAGCGGTCGGCGATGCGCCGGCGGAGGAGGGCCAGCACCAGCAGCAGCAGGGAGGCGAGCGACGCATAGGCGATGAGCCGGGCGATCCACAGCCGCACCCCGAGCATCGGCGCGAGCATGTCCCCGAGCATCGGATGGATGACCGCCGCGACGATCAGCGTGCCGAACCATTGCGCGAGGCTGAGCGCCTGCTTGGTCGCGCCGGATTTGTTGCCGAGGTGCAGGCCGAGCATGATGAGCACGACCGCGAGAAAGTCGAACCAGCCGAAGGTCAACTTCGCAAGGCCGCTGAAGAGATTCGAAAAATCGAGCCAGGATGGCATGGTGCAATTCGTTAAAGTTCGCGCCGCCGTGTCGGGCGGCGGGGTTGGTTAGCAGGCAGGGTGCCGGGCGTGACGCAAGGAGTGAGGAGTAATGCGTAAGCGGGCCACCCGGCTCGCGATTACGGATTACTGCTTACTCCTTACTGCGAATTGGCCGAGAGCCAAACCTTGATCGCCGTGGCCTGCGGATGGCCGGGCTCCAGCGCGAGCACCTTCTCGTAGTGATCGCGGGCGCGGGCCTTGTCCTGAAGGGTCTGCGCGTAGAGTTGTGCGAGGGTCAGATGGGCGCGCACTTCGCCGGTGTTGGCGGCGAGGATTTTCTCCAATTCATTGCCGGCGTCGCGCGGGTGCCCGGCCTTCTGGAGCGCGAGGGCGAAGTTGTAGCGCGTGTTGATGTCTGTCGGCTTAATGGACAGCGCGTTCTCGTAAGCGGACAGCGAGCGCCCCAGGTGCCCGGCCTCGAACGCCGCGAGCCCGAGGTTGTAATACGCGTCGAAGTAGGTCGGGTCGGACTGCGTGGCCGTCAGGTATTCCGTGATCGCCGCGGTGTATTTGCCGGCCTGGTGTTGCTTGACGCCGAGGGCAAAAAATTTCTCGCCCTGCGCGCGATTGCCCGGGCGGCCCGGCGCGGGGTTGAGATAATGGTAGCTCGCGCGCGGCGCCTCAGGCGCGGATTCCTCGTCGGCGGGCTTGGCCGCAGCCAGCACCATCGCCGGCTCCGGTTTTGACTTCGATTTCGATTTTGATTTCGGTTTCGTGGTGACGGTCTCGGTGACCGCCGGCACGGAGTCCGCGTCAACCGCCGGCGCCGGCTTGGGTTTCGCTTTGTTCGTGCTGCTGCCGCCGAACCAATGCACCGGATTCGCCTTGCGCCAGAAGCCGGACGACGGCTGGTCCTCCTTCGCGGGCTCCGCCGCCTTCGCCGCCGGTTTCGTGGTGCGCGCGGAATTGATCGCGACGGCCGTGGGCGACTTGGCGGGTGGCGGCTCGACCGTGACCGGCTTCGCCATCGCCACGTCCGCGGCGGGCTTGATCGGCACCTCGTCTTGCACGCGGACCACTTCAATTTTCGGCGCCGCCGCGGCGGCCGGCGGCGCGCTCACCTTGGGCGGGACGGCCGGCGTGGGCGTGGGCGTGCGCGTGACGCGGGGGAGCGAGTTGCTCGTCGCGACGACGGCGGGCGGCGCGTTCGTCATTTTTGCCGGCGGCGGAGTTGCGCGAACGACGGTCGGGGCCGGCGCGCCCGACGCATTGGTCGTGACCGTGACCCTGGGCGTCTGCGCAATGGACGTGGGCGGCGGCGGATACACGAGCGCCTTGGCCGGCGTCACCGGCGGCGGCACGGTGACCTGCGGATTCAACTCCGCCGAGATGGCGCGGGCCAGCGCGTTCACTTCGTTCCAGTTCGCGGGCTTCGGCGAGGTGCCGAGATAGGCGTGATATTTTTCCAGCGCGCCCGCCTTGTCGTTGGCCTGCTGACGCAGGATGGCGAGATTGAGCAACGCGGGCGCGTAGCCGGTGTCCTGCGCGAGCGCCTCCTCGAATTGCGCGGCCGCGTCGCGCGTCTTGTGCCGGCCGACCTGGATCAGGCCGAGGGCATTGAGCGCCTCGGGATTTTTCGATTGCAGCTTGAGCGCGTAGGTGAGGCTCTTCTCGGCGGCGTCGGTCTGCTTGACCTTCGCCTGCGCGACGCCCAGCCGCGTCCACGCCTCAGCCGAGTTCGGACGCAGGCTGGTGAAGGTGATGAACTCGTTGAGCGCCGCCGGATAATTTTCCTGCTCGGAATAGAGGCAGCCGAGGTTGTAACGCGCGGCGACGAGATCGCGGTTCAACGCCAGCGCCTGCCGGTAGGACTCCAGCGCCTCGCGCGTGCGGCCCTGACCGTGGTAGGCGAGGCCGAGCAGGTTCCACGCGCGCGCCTCCTTCGGCAGACGGTCCCGCGCGGGCTCGAGCTTGCGGATCGCGTCGGCGAACCGCCCCTGCTTGATCAGCTTCTCGCCGTCGGACAGCAGCCCTGGCCCGGAGGGCGAACATCCGGCGAGCAACGCCGTCAAAGCCAGAACGCAACCGGCGGAGGCGCGCAGGAAATTTTCTTTGGTCGGCACGCGGTTGCTGGTAACACTCGCATTTCTGAGTGTCAAACACTCCATGCTCTTAACGACGAACCACCGGCTCTCCCGCCGCGCGATCACCGCACTGGTGTCCGCGCTCGCCCTCGCGTTCGCGTGCGTCGTCGCCCGCGCCGCCGCGCTCGCGCGCAACCCGAAGGCTGATGGCCGCGTCGTGATCGTCGAGCAGCCCGGTGCCGTCGTGGATTTCAATCCGCAGCCCGCCCTCGTGCGCGACATGGTCCGCAAGGGCGTCACCACGCTCGCGGGCAAGCGCGACCTCACCGCGGCGTGGCGCACGTTCGTCACGCCCAAGGACACCGTGGGCATCAAGGTCTTCGCCGCGCCCGGCCGCTACAGCGGCACGCGGCCGGCGGTCGCGCAGGCCGTCATCGAGCAACTCATCGCGGCCGGCGTCCCCGCGAAACAAATCATCATCTGGGACAAACACCTCGTGGACCTCCGGCTGTCGGGCTACGTGGAAATGGCGGAGAGACTCGGCGTGCGCGTCGCGGGCAGCAGCGGCGGCGGGTGGGATGAGAAACAATCCTACGATTCGCCGCTGCTGGGCAAACCGGTGTTCGGCGATTTCGAGTTCAACCGCACCGGCGAGACCATCGGACGGAAATCCTTCGTCTCGAAAATCGTCTCCGCGCAATGCACCAAGCTCATCAACATTTCGCCGATGCTCAACCACAACCTCGCCGGCGTGTCCGGCAACCTCTACGGGCTGGCCGCCGCGAGCGTGGACAATTTCATCCGCTTCGAGAACGACGCCGCCAAGCTCGCCTCCGCCGTGCCGGAGATCGTGGCGTTGCCGGTGCTCGGCGACCGTGTGGCGCTCAACCTCACCGACGCGCTCATCTGCCAGTATGAGGGCGGCGAGCACGGGCTGCTGCACTACTCGGCCACGCTCAACCAACTCCGCTTCAGCACCGACCCGGTGGCGCTGGACGTGTTGTCGCTGGCGGAACTCGAGCGCCAGCGCCAGCCGCCGCGCCCGGGCGAGAAGGAAAAAATGATGAAGCTCTACGAAAACGCCGCGCTGCTGGAAATCGGCGTCGCCGAGGAGAGCCGGATCAAGATCGTGAAAGTGCCGTAGCGCCCGCCACAGAGGTAGGCGCAAGCATTAGTTTGCGTCCCCGATGGCCGCTTGGGTTCCCCGACGCCGGCTAAGGCCGGCGACTACAACGCCTGAACGAAAACCAGAACCTGTTCGTCCGAGAAGCCAGCTGTGATTTTTGTGCCGATGAATTTGCGAACGCCCATCCTGCTTGCCGTCCTGCTCGCCGCGGGCGCGGCGTCCGCGGAGACGGCCGCGCCGAGTTACGACGCGTTCGACCAGCCGCCGCACAATTACTGGCAGCGCCCGCTCAAGGACCGCTTCAGCCTGCTGAAGGACGCCTTCGAGTCCGGCAAGCTGCCGATGGACCGCACGAGCGAGCGGACGTTCGTCACGAGCCTGTTGCGGCTGCTGGCCATCCCGGCATCGTCGCAAATGTGGGTGTTCTCGACGACGAGCCTGCAGTTGAGCCTCATCTCGCCGCGCAACCCGCGCGCGCTTTATTTCACGGACGACGTTTACCTCGGCTACATCCCCGGCGGGCGCATCGAGATCGTGTCGCTCGATCCCGAACTGGGCGGCATCTATTACATCTTCGACATCCCGCGCGGCGCGCAGCCGATCCACGTGGAGCGCGCGACGCGCTGCATGAACTGTCACGCCGGCGAGGACACCGGCCACGTGCCCGGCATTGACCTCAAGTCGGTCGTGCCCGGCCCGCGCGGCGGGAGCCTCAACGCCTTCCGCCAGGAACAGACCGGCCACCAGATTCCGCTCGAACAGCGTTTCGGCGGCTGGCACGTCACGGGCGCGGGCGACTTCACGAACCATTGGGGAAACCTCATCGGCAACTCCACGCCGCAAGGGCTGGTGAAAATCCCGGTCTCGCCCGGCACGGCGTTTGACATGGGAAAATATCCGGCGACCACGAGCGACCTGCTGCCGCTGTTGCTGATGGAGCATCAGGCCGGGTTCGTGAACCGCGCCGTGGGCGCGACCTACCGCGCGCGCACGCACCTCGCCACCGACGCCGGCCGGCTCACGCCCGCGCACGCGCAGGAGCTGGACGAGCAGGCGGACGCGCTCGTGCGCTACACGCTGTTCGCCGACGAGGCGAAGCTGCCGCCCGGCGGCGTGGAGGGCGACGCGACGTTCAAGGCGGATTTCCTCCGCTCGCGTCGCGCGGTGGGCGGCGCGGCGCTGAAGGATTTCGATCTGCGCACGCGGCTCTTCAAGCATCGGTGCAGCTACATGATTTACAGCCCGGTGTTCGCCGGCCTGCCGCCGGCGATGAAGCAGCGCGTGTATGCGCGACTCGGCGAGGCGCTGAGCGTGACGAAGCCGGACGCGAAGTTTGCGTATCTCGCCGCCGACGAGAAGCAAAGCATCCGCGCGATTCTGAAAGGGACGCTGAAGGATTTGCCGTCGGCGTGGTGAGGTGGCGGTAACGAGTAATGAGTAATCCGTAATTCAAAACGGCGGCGTTCCTGATTACGGATTACTCCTTACTCATTACCAAAACAAAACGGGCGCTCCGTTTTCACGAAGCGCCCGTGTGGAAAAGTGCGTGAGCTTAGTTGGCCTTCTCGGTCTTCTCGCCGGCCTGGAGCCAGCCGGAGATGCCCGCGGACATGTGCTTCACGTTCTTGTAGCCGAGCTTCTCCGCCGCGGTGGCCGCGGACTGGTAGGCTTTGCAGGACGGCCCGCCGCAGTAGGCGACGATCAGGGCGTTCTTGTCCTTCGGCAGGGTGGAGGCGAGGTTCGCCTTGATGGCGGCGTAGTCCACCGCGCCGGGGACGTGGCCCTTGGCGTAGGAGGCGGAGCCGTTGACATCAATGATGACGGCCTTCTTGGATTCAGCGAGCGCCTTGACTTCGGCGATGCTGATGTCGGGGAATTCGCCGGCGAACAGGGTCGCCGCGAAAGCGGTGGTGGCGAGGAGGGCGAGGATTTTCTTCATGGCTTGTTTGTTTGTTTTGGATTCTGCGTGTCTGCCGGCACCGACTCGGGACCAGCCGACCCCGGGCCGTTTGTTTTAGGGCCACGGGGTCAATCGAGACATTAGAAGCATAACGGGCGGGTTTGATTCAGCAATAATTTTGAAGGCAGTTGGTCAAAGCCGGGCGCATCGGGCTGCCCTGGCGGACCGCGAGCCGTCCCGGCTCGCAGCGGTTGCGAATGGAACAGGCCTTGAAAAGTTTGTGGATCGTTCCGTCAAGGTGGCCGCTGCGAGCCGGGACGGCTCGCGGTCCGGGCAATTCCTCGAGCGCGGCCACCAACTCCTGAACAATGAACACTGACTCCTTCGTCCATCACGGCGCCGCCCCACTCGCCAGCTCCGTCCCGTCCGGCGCGGTCGCGCGCCAGCCGTTGCGGCCGAGCGTCAGCTTCACCGCACCGCGTTCGCTCGTGTAGAAGACCGGCACGCCGCGAGCGAGCAGGCGCTCGCGCGTCGCCTTCGTTGCTCGCTCCGTCGAAGGGAAAAGACTGTCGGTGATGATGATGAGCTTCGGCTGCACGACCTCGATCAATTTGTCCGAAAGCGGTTCCTCGCCGCGCGGCAGGCCCGCCACGAGGATGTCGGCGCGCAGATCGCGCTCGCGTTCGAGCAGCGTCCGCTGTCCGAGCTTGCCGAGGTCGGACAGCAGCAGCACGCGCACGCCGTGGAACTCGCCGCGCAACACGGTCGCGCCGTCCGCGGTGCGCGTGACCTTGTCGTCCGCGGCCGGGTGCAACACGGCCCAGTCGGCGAGAGTTGCGCCGCGATCCGCGCGGACGAGTTTGCGCGGCGGCTTCGCCAGCTCGTCCACGACGCGGCGGTAAGCCGCTGAGCGGAAGCGAACGGAACTGACGGCCGTTTCGCCCACGCGGAAATCCGGCTCGAGCATCAGCGCCGCGCCGACGTTGCGCAGGTCGCCGTGCGTGAGCGCGAAGGTCGGGATTTGGTTCACGCCCTGCCCGCGGAGGAAGCGGCGCGTGACGAACTCGAACGCGTTGGTGTTGCCCACGTCCACGAGCAGATCGTCACGCGCACGCGGCGCGTCCACCCACACGGCCTCGCCGCCGTTGAGTGGAATAATGGTGATGCGCGCTTCGTCGCGATGACGGAGGAAGTCCACCGAGTAAGCGGACGCGATGAGCACGACCGCGACCGGCGTCGCCCAAAGCCACCGGCGTTTCCGAAAAAGCCAGCCGGAGAAAACCGCCGCGAGCAGCACGTAGTAGATCGCGAACTCCCACCACGCCGGCTCGCGCACGTGGCAGAACGCGCCGGGCAGTCGCGCAAACCACTGGCTCAGTTCGACCATCGCCCACATGAAAAACCAGCCGGCGTGGTTGAAGAGCTCGTTCGCGAAGGGCAGCCACGCGGTGAGGACGCTGCCGAGATTGCACGCGAGCGCGAGGCTGCTGAGCGGCACGATGATGAGATTCGCGAGCAGGCTGATGGGCGTGAAGAGATGAAAATAGAGCGCCGTGAGCGGCATCGAGCCGAGCCACGACGCGAACGACGTCGCGAGGCTCAACGTCACCCAACGAACCGGCGGGTCGAGCCAGCGCCGCCAACGCGGGCGCAGTTCCGGCGGCAGCAGCGGGTCGGGTGCGAGCAGGCGTTGGAGCAGCGCCTCGATGGGCGGGAGCAGCAGCGCAATCGCGAGCACCACGAAGAAGCTGAGTTGAAAACTCGCCTGAAACATTTGCTGCGGATCCCACACGAGGATGATGAACGCCGCCGCGCCGAGGGAGTTGAGCAGGTTCGACGGCCGCCGCAACGCCCAGCCCGCGATGATGATCGTCATCATCACCGTCGAGCGGATGGCCGACGCCTGCCAGCCGGTCGCCGCCGTGTAGAACCAGATGAGCGGGATCGCCACCACGCCGCACCAGCCGCGCGACACGCGCGCGACGCGCAGCAACGCGACGATGATGCCGGCGATGAACGCAATGTGCAGCCCGCTGATGGCGAAGATATGCATCGTGCCAGTGCGCATGAACGGCTCGGAGACTTCGTCGGTGAGCGCGGTCTTCCAGCCCATCGCCATGCCCCACGTCAGGCGCAGCGGCTCGTCCTCCACCGGCAGACCACGGCCGAGGACCACGCGCGCCCAGTCGTTGAAACGGTCGGCCCAGGGTGCCGTGGCGTTCGTGTCGCCGAGCGCGCGCCAGTCCTGCGGGCCTTTGGTGGTGAGTTGAAAATGAATGCCGTGGCGTTGCAGGTAGGTGCGGTAGTCGAACAATCCCTCGGCCAGCAATCCGCGCGGAGGCTGCAACACGCCGGTGGCCTCCACTTCGCGGCCGGTGAAAAATTTTCCATCGAGCACGCCCGACACCAGCGCCGCCACGTCACCGACGGCGGGCGATATTCCGTCTTTGCGGATAATTTGCGTGACCGAGATGACGACGTGCGTGCGCCACGATTCCTCCTCGTCGCGCTCGAAGACGCGCTGCTCCGGCGGCTCCGCGATCACGCCGCGCACGGTGACGATCTCGGCGCGTTCGCCGATGAGCGTGCGCAGATCGTGCGGTGAGATTTCCACCGTGCGCACGGCGAGGTTCGTCGCGCCGGCGAGGACGACCGCGGCGAGCAGCG